>JANWVJ010000082.1:6645-13466 GCA_025056895.1 Thermoflexales bacterium | reverse complement strand
GACTAAGTTGTAGGCCACCGCCGGATCGATGCCCAAGGCTTTGATCGGCGCGCCGACGATGACAAAGCCGAAGTAGTAATAGTTGATGTAGCCGCCGGCAAACCAGGGATCGACGGGCGGGAAGTAGGTGGACTTCAACACAGCGTTTAAGTAGGCGAAGTCCATTGGCTTTTCGCCGCCCATGTAGGGATGCCACAAGTCGGGGTTGCCGGCCCGCACGGCCAGCCAAACGCCAAACCCAACTAAGAACACCAACTCGGAGGCGATCAACACGGCGCGACGTGCGCGCAGCACAGCGGCAATTTCTTGACGCTGACGATGCCACGCCACTAGGCCGGCGACGACCAGCACTGCTACTACCGCCCAAATCTGTGCCGCCGTAAACGAGGTGAGCTTCACGCTTGCCAGCCACCAGGCCACAAACGCAGTCAGCAACACGCCGAGCGATTTGGCAAACGAGTATCCGCCATCTGACAATACTGGACTTGGGATCGCCGATTTAGGGTTGCGAACGACGGCAAACAACAGGGGAAAAGCGGCCAAGCCGAGTAATTCGATGAGCAACAGCCAGGCCAGGGCGGCCAGAAACTGGGATTGATTAAGGGGAGACTGGCGCGGAAACAACTCGCGCCAAGTTCCGCCGGCTTGTTGCGCCGCGCGTGTGGCATCATCGAACAACATGCCGCGCGGCGTGTTCACCGCTTGCAGCGGCGTTTGACGAATTGCGCGCGTTAAGTCGTATTTGCCCAGAACCTGCTCGGCCAAAGCGCGGGAGTAGGCCGGCGTCTTACGAAAGATCAACACGCGCGGATGATCATAGACGGAGAATGCTTCTTCGGCGGTTGGATACGGAACCCAGATAGCCGGCGGCGTCCCTTGCGTGTCAGGGCTGCGACGCAGCGGCTGGGGCATCTCTTGATCGTTGAACAAGAACGGGCCGATGCGCGGGAAGGAATGAAAATCGGCCGCCAGCTCAAACCCCAGTTCCCCGTTAAACAACGCGCGATAATACTCGGTGGTCATCGGGAAACGCCATGGCAAGCGCGGGATCGATCCATATAGGCGATTGCTCGACAACACCAAGTAGTCCGCTTCATCGAGCCAGTTGAGCACTTGGGGCAGCTTCTCCGGTGTATCCTCGGCATAGTTCTGAATCTGGCCGTCGCTGCTCGAAGATAGGCCGTCGTAGTACATGCCATATGCGTCTTTGCCGGGCAGGTTACGTGGCACAGCGTCATCCCAGTGCTCGTTGGCAACGACACTGGTGCGCGCGATCAGATCGCCGCCGGCGACATGTGCGAATTCGATAATATAGACGCGCCCACGCAAGACATCGTCAAAATAGATGGCCGGCCTATCCGGATTGAACACCGTTTGAGCGACGGCAAGCTGCCGGCCGTCGGTTGCATCGATCAGCGTCACGCGCACCTCGGCAGCATCGCGCACTTTGTTCAATCGCAAGCGCAGCGTCGCCTGCATCGGCGCTGACAGAGCGGGACCAGTGGGAGGATCATCGGGTTGCAACAGGACAGTTTGAACTTGTTGCGGACCCAGCGCCAGCGCGCGCACGGGGAGCTGTTGGCGGTCTATCAGCGTTCCGTTTGCATCCAGCCATTCAGCGGTCAAAGCAGTAGGGATGTTGTCATAGACCCAGTAGGTGGCAGCCAGACGCGAGACGGGCTGGCGATAGATGGTGGTGAACGCCAACGCCCAGACCAACGTGCCGGCCAAGACCAACGCGGTCAGCGCGTTTGCGTTCAACACGCTGTGCGCGAAGCGTCGCAGCCGGCTGTGAGCAGAAGGCCAGGCAGCGCGCCACACAACAGTCAGCCAGACCGCCGCCAGCAAACACAACACCGGATACACCGGCAACAAGTAGCGCATGGACTTGGTCCATTGCGTACTTTGATACAGGAAATAGGCTCCGCCCCACACCACCGGCACGAGATAGGCCCACCATCGCCGGCCGCGCCACAGTTGGCGCAGGCCGAATAGCAAGCCAACACACGCTGCCAACCCCAGCGGGAGACCCATGCCCCAAAATATCAGGTTGACGAGCGGGAACACAATCGGTGTGCGATTTGCCCACTGATGGCCGAACGGCACATCGATGGTGCCATTGACGAATCCCTGCGCCAGCGCCAACTTTTGAATCCAACGGCCGGAGGGCGCCACCAACACACGCAACGGTTCAGGCAGAGCGGCAGCCAATGCACAGACACGATTGAGCAGATCGGTGCTCTGGCCAGCGCATTGGCTCAGAGTCAGATCAAATTCTGCTTGACTGCTGCCGACGAAGGCGTAGGGCTGAGCCACACGAAAGGCGGCGAATGCGCCCAGGCCGGCCAGCACCAACGCAGCCAAGATACGGCCAAGCGGGCCTACGCTGGGTGAACGGCTTCGCGCCAGAGCAACCAGACTACTCAGCACAATCAGCGGAATCAACGGCCACACGCTGATCTTGCTGGCCAGCGCACAGCCGGCCATCACGCCGGCGAGCAAACCATCAACCAGAATTGACCACGTACTTCGAGCTGTGGCGATGCGCGTACAGAAATACACCGTGAGGGTTGTGAACAACATCGCCATGCTATCCACGGTATAGAAGTGGGCGTGTTGGATTTGCAGCACGTTCAGCGCACCGAGTGCAGCAGCGAGCGCGCCGGCGCGCCAGCCGAACAAGCGCCGCCCCATGAGGAACACCACGAACAACGTCAGGAGATCGGCAACAGCAGAAAGCGCGCGACCGATCAACGTGGTGCGCGTAAAGCCGGTAAACGTTCCGGGTTGGCAAGTGTCCGCTTCTTCTCCAACCAGCAAACGGCCGATTAGATGAGGCACAGAAAGGCCGCCGGCTACGTCAGCAGCCGTCTCGGCTTGCAAGAGCGCCGCGCGGTCATGACAAGCGCCATCCACCCACTCGGCGACAAAACGCCCGACAAACAGCGGCAATGTGCCATATACATAGTCCCGGCCCCAACCGGTGTTGAACGGATTGAGGGGCGATGCGCCGGAATCGAAATATTCGGCCAGGCTCTGCGGAGAGCGCACGGTGCTGGCCAGCACGCCCACATAGCGCTCGTCAGGATGCAGCAGTTGATCCTCGTCCCAGTTGAGGCCGGTGAAGCGTAACCACGCGGCAACCCCAAAGATAACGAGCAACAGGCCCAAGCGTCCTGCGCGCAGCCACCAACGAGCCGGCGCAGGCAACAGTCGCTTGATCTTGTCTCGGCGAGCTAGATGTAGGTTGCGCTCGGCCTGATCTGGCAACAGTTGGTCAGGCATGATGGTTGAATCGAGGCGATTTTGATGCGGCGTCTGTGCGCCTCGGTCTGGTTGTGCAAGCAGTTTCACAGCGCTTCACGGGTCGCTAATCGCGCGGATTCTAACCCATAGTTGTGTTAGGCAGGTCAACAACCGACGAAGCGTTCGGTTGGCCCCTAGGTCATCGGCACACTGTGGTAGACGACGCGTAGAATGGCTGGGATGAACCAGAACGCTCTGAGTGGAAAAGTGGCCTTGGTGACCGGCGCAGGACGCGGGATAGGGCGCAGCATTGCGCTGGCGTTGGCGCGCGAGGGGGCGCGTGTAGCGCTGGCTGCTCGCACGCCGGCCCAGTTGCTCGATACACAACGCGCTATCGAGGCGTTCGGCCAGGAGGCTGCCTCCTTTCCGACCGATGTGAGTGATGAGGGCAGCGTAGTTGCGCTGGTGCGCGACACGGTCGCCCATTTTGGCCGGCTGGATATGGTGATCAACAACGCCGGCATCGGCTTATTTGGCCCGCTGGAAAGCACCCGCGTCGAGACATGGGATCGCGTAATGGCCGTGAATGCGCGCGGGGCTTTTCTCGTGTGCCGCGAGGCGATTCCGCATCTGCGCAGGCAGCGCCCTTCGTTCATCGTGAACATCGCCTCGGTAGTGGCCGTGAAAGGCTATGCGAATCAGTCGGCATATAGTGCGTCGAAGCATGCCGTACTGGGCATGAGCAAGGCGTTGGCGCGCGAGCTACAAGCCGACGGCATTCGCGTGCATGTGATCTGCCCCGGGGGTGTGGACACCGACATGGCCGGTCAAGCGCGCCCCGACCTCGACCGCTCGGTGTTGATGTCGCCCGACGAAATCGCCGACGCCGTCTTGTTTCTGGTGACACGGGACGGCAAGGCCGTGATCGACCAGATCGATCTGCGACGTGAGAGCGCAACACCCTGGGCGTGATAATCTACGGGACGCGCAAGCAGATATTTCACCTCGGCGGCTGCGTATAATCGGCGCATCCATCCGCACAGTGAGGCGCAGAATGTCCATCAACGGGAAAAACGGCTCTGTTTTGTCTCGACCGATGCGCTCGGACCTGATCAAGAGAGGCTTAGAGCGGGCGCCACATCGCAGCTTGCTGCGGGCTACCGGCGTCAAAGAGGAAGATTTCGACAAGCCTTTCATCGCCATTGCTAACAGCTACGTGGACATCATCCCCGGCCACGTGCATCTGGATCGATTTGGGCAACTTGTTAAAGAGGCGGTACGAGAAGCCGGCGGCGTGCCGTTTGTGTTCAACACCATCGGCGTAGACGACGGCATTGCCATGGGCCACTTCGGCATGAAGTACAGCCTGCCCAGCCGCGAGCTGATCGCCGACTGTGTGGAAACGATGGTGAATGCCCACCACTTCGACGCGCTGATCTGCATCCCCAACTGCGACAAAATTGTGCCCGGCATGTTGATGGGCGCGATGCGCTGCAACATCCCCACGATCTTTGTCTCCGGCGGGCCGATGTACGCCGGCAAGACCGCAGACGGCCAGGTAGTCGATCTGATCTCTGTATTTGAAGCAGTTGGATCGGTATCGGCCGGCAAGATGAGTGAAAGCCGTTTGGCCGAGATCGAGCGGGTTGCCTGTCCTACGTGCGGCTCGTGCAGCGGCATGTTCACCGCGAACTCGATGAACTGCCTATGCGAAGCGTTGGGAATTGCCTTGCCCGGCAACGGCACCGCCATGGCCCTCAGCCCAGAACGCGAGGCGCTGGCGCGCCAAGCCGCGCGTCAGATCATGTGGTTGCTCGAGCACAACATCAAGGCGCGCGACATCGTCACAGTTGAGAGCATCGACAACGCGATTGCGCTCGACGTAGCAATGGGCGGCAGCACCAACACGGTGCTGCACACGCTCGCCATCGCGCGCGAAGCCGGCCTCGATTATCCAATCGCCCGAATGGATGCCATCAGCCGACGCACACCCAACCTCTGCAAGGTCTCCCCTTCTAGCCACTACCATATCGAAGATGTCGGCAAAGCCGGCGGCATCAGCGCGATTCTGTATGAATTAAGCCGCAAGCCGGGCGCGCTTCACCTCGATTGCCTGACCGTCACCGGCAAGACATTGGGCGAGAACATCGCCGGCTGCGCCACCCAAGACCCACAGTGCATTCGCCCGCTCGAAGACGCTTACAGCGCAGACGGCGGGCTGGCCATTCTGTTCGGCAACCTGGCGCCGGACGGATGCGTGGTGAAAACGGCCGGCGTGTCGCCGGAGATGCGCATCCACACCGGCCCGGCCGTGATCTTCGACAGCCAAGAAGACGCCTGCGCCGGCATTTTGAACGGGCAAGTGAAAGCCGGCGATGTGGTGGTGATCCGCTACGAAGGACCGAGAGGTGGACCAGGGATGCAAGAAATGCTCAGCCCTACTTCGTACATCATGGGGCGCGGTCTCGGCAACAGCGTGGCGCTGATCACAGATGGTCGCTTCAGCGGCGGCACACGGGGAGCGTGCGTCGGACATGTTAGCCCCGAAGCAGCCGCCGGCGGCCCGATTGGGCTGGTCAAGCCGGGGGATTTGATCACGGTGGATATTCCCAATCGCGCGCTCGCCCTGCACGTGGATGAGGCCGAGCTGGTGCGACGCAAGGCCGCCTGGAAACCGGTCGTGCGCGAGCATCTGCCCAGTTGGCTGCGGCGGTATGCCAAGCTGGTGACCAGCGGCAGCCAAGGGGCCGTGTTGGAAAGCTAAAAACTAGTCGCGGGATGCTTTTCGGGGCCGGTTGACTCCTTCAACGCAGATCGCATACGCGACAATTCCAACTTGCACCAACCTAATAACTAGGCCCCTGGGTCTGAAGTCACTTCGGCTTGCTTCTCGACCACACTCGATCTACCTACCCCTGCCGGCTTGCGCCTGGACGCCGCTTGAGCGACGCATTGCTCAAAACGCCAGCATGCCTCAAAGGTCATGGAACGTCAAACAGTCCCTCTTACTCAGCAGGACGCCGACCAGATAGCGCCACTATTCGTTTTTACCCGCTTGGGCTGGAGCGAGAAAGAGATCTGCCATGAGACATCCCTTTGAAAAGTTATCGCGCTAGTTACCCTTGTGGTAACGGTGTTTGAACCTTGATTGGATTTCTCTTGAAGACCATCCCCGCCAGACCAAGCGAACAAAGAAGCAGAATTGCCAGCCAGACGACCCCTCCTGCTGGGCCGAACAGCGCGTTCATGCCATCACCCAGCGTAAAGAGCAGATTAGTCAGCATATGCGCCAGCACGGCATACCAGAATCCCAGCCGGATGCGGGCGTATCCAAAAAGGAAACCGCCTATCAACTGCGGCAGGATAAGAATCGGCGCATACCACCAGGCATTCAAAGTGCTGTAGTTGGTCAGGTGAACAAAGCCGAACAGTAGGGCCGAAACGTAGTAATACACCGCCACATACCGGCGGAAGAAATCGGCGTAGCGATGCCCTCGCCGGTCACGCAACCAAAAGAACAGCGTGATGGCGACTCCAATCGTCACGTAGAAAACAATTTTGACCAGCGGCGCCGC
>JANWVJ010000082.1:0-6635 GCA_025056895.1 Thermoflexales bacterium | reverse complement strand
CGGTCACGCAACCAAAAGAACAGCGTGATGGCGACTCCAATCGTCACGTAGAAAACAATTTTGACCAGCGGCGCCGCATACAGAAAGCTCTAAAAACGAGCTGAATTCGTTTTGTTTGATTGAGGCCAGAAAACAATTAAAGCGCTGGAGAGCATCAGTACCAACGTCACCGCCAGGCCGCCTTCCGGCCCAAATGCACCGCCCGTGAACCATTTGATCGACGCCCTGGTGCTCGACGAGGCGTTTTAGTTGGGGCTGTTCATTCTTGCCCACTGGGCGCAACGTCACCTGGAGCTGTAGCTGGGCGCCGATCAGTAACTACGCAAACATTCGCTGGAGTGTGCTGAACCACGACGCGCCAATTGCCGTCTCAAACGGCTGCTTTGGAGATGGCATCGGACTTGCCAATATGGAGACGCCGACATTTCAACGCTTTGCAGACTTGTGGCAGATCAAAATGAGTCGGCGCCTGAAGCGCCGACTGAGCATCGTGGACATGAGCCGAGAATAAGCCGGATTGCCTCGCATTCGGCAAAACGAGCAATCGCGATGTATGCTCGCCTTGGCTGGCTGCATTTCACGCAGTAGGCGAAGATACTGCCTTTGCCCACTGCTGACCCAAGTAGGGCGAGCAGCCGCCGTATATGGGAGTACACTACAAGCATGTCAACGTCCACTCCTCTCCCCCACAGTGCGCCGGAGGCTGAAGGCATTTCCTCAGCCGCAATCCTTAAATTTGTCAACAGCGCGGAAAAGCACATCGACGCCCTGCACAGTTTCATGTTGCTGCGCCACGGCAAGGTAGTGGCCCAGGGCTGGTGGTCACCCTATCGCGCCGAGTGCGTGCACCAGTTGTTTTCGCTCAGCAAGAGCTTCACCTCTACTGCAATCGGGCTGGCGGTTGCCGAAGGCCGGCTGAGCATAGACGACGCTGTGTTGTCGTTCTTCCCCGATGACGCGCCGGCCAAGCCCAGCAAGCACCTGCAAGCGATGCGCGTGCGACACTTGCTGGCGATGTCCACCGGTCACGATCACGACACCACCGGTTTTCTACATCGCCGCAAAGACGGCAACTGGCCGGCGGCGTTTCTGGCGCGCCCGGTCAAGTTCGAGCCGGGCACGCATTTCCTCTATAACACCGGCGCGACCTACATGCTATCGGCCATCCTCCAGAAGCTCACCGGCCAAACGCTGATGGAGTACCTCACCCCGCGTCTGTTTGAGCCGCTGGGCATCACCCAGGGCTGGTGGGAATCTGATCCGCGCGGCGTCAACGTGGGCGGATGGGGCCTGAATATCACTACAGACGCGATCGCCCGCTTTGGCCAGCTCTACCTGAACAAGGGTGTATGGAACGGACAACGCATTCTGCCGGAGGCGTGGGTCGAAGCGGCCAGCGCGCCACAAGCGCCGTTCAGCGTTGGAGGCGGCCCGGATTGGGAGCAAGGGTATGGATATCAGTTTTGGCGCTGCCGGCACAATGCCTATCGCGGCGATGGCGCGTTTGGGCAATACTGCATCGTCATGCCGGATCAGGATGCCGTGCTGGCCATCACCGGCGGTGTGAAGGACATGCAAGCCGTGCTCGATCTGGTATGGAAGACAGTGCTGCCGGCGATGAAGCCGGAACCACTGCCGGCAGATGACGCGGCGCACGGCGCGCTGAACGACAAACTGGCGCACCTGGCGCTCAAGCCGATCAAGGGCCGGCGCGCGTCGGCGATTGCTGCGCGCGTGTCGGGCCGAGTCTATGAGTTTCCAAAGAACGACCAGCGCATCCAGCGCGTGTCGCTTGCTTTCGAGCGGGAGCGCAGCACCTTAACGATCCGCGAAGGCCGGCAAGAACACGTGATTGTCTGCGGTCACGGCGACTGGATAGAAGGCGTCACCGGCTTCGATCAATACGGATTGCCGCCTTTGATTGCTGCGCCGCAGCGCAAGGTGGCAGCCAGCGGCGCCTGGACGGCCGACGACACCTACACGGTGAAGTTGTGCTTCTATGAGACGCCGTTTCGCCCCACCCTCACCTTCCACTTCACCGGCAAGCGCGTGCGCTACACTTACGAGGCCAACGCCTCATTTGGGCCGACCAAGCGCCCGACGCTGATCGGCCAAGCGCGATAAGCATCGGCTCAAGCAACCGGCAAAGCGGGGAAGAAGTGCCTTGCTTCGTCGTCGGCAAGACGCTCACGTTCGGTCAGACGATAGGAGATCGGCCAGCGCTGCCAAAGTTTGCGCCGGCGAGATGAACTGCACGGCGCGCATGCCCACCGCCTGCGCGCCGCGCACATTCTCAAGGACATCATCGACAAACACAACGGCTTCAGCCGGCGCCTTCAGCCGCTCCAGCGCCAGATGGTAGATGCGGGCATCCGGCTTCATCATCCCCACTTCACCGGAATAGATGATCACGTCCACCAGATCATCCGTCAGCCCGAACCACTGCGCGTACAGAGCACGCAGACCCAACCAAGCGTTGCTGAGCAGACCGGTCTTATAGCGCGGACGCAGCGCAGTGAGATAGCTCACAAGCTGCTCGTCTAATCGGTCGCCGGCCCAGAAGTCACGTTGCAAATCGCGCAGCTTGGCATCATCCAGGTGGAAGCGTTCGGCTACGGCGCGCCACACATCTTGCTGCGTAGCCTGCCCAACCGACGCCAGGATGGCCGTCTCACAGTTGAACACGGCGTCGGCCAGGGCGCGGGCCGGCAAGCCGAGCTTGCGCTCCCATCTGCGGCGCGGCTCCTGGTCCTCGGTGCGCAAGAGCACGCCGCCTATGTCGAAAAGCACAGCTTGGATGCTCATGCTGGTTATCTATCAATGTGTTGGCCGAATCAGTCGAGCTTGCCCAACAAATGGCGCTACGGTCGCGGCGGGTTGTATTGATCGCAAGCGTCGCCCGGTGCACGCGGGTCCTTTACAAAGCCGATGTCGTTGTTCAGTAGTACATCGCCATACGCGCGCATCAGCACTTTGATGCGCGGCGTCGTCGTACGATAGCCAGGCGGCGCAACCGGCATGAGGTAATACACCCCCGGCAAGACGGTGATGCCAAAGGTAGTATCACTCCCCACCCAACCGCACACGAACCATGAGCCACCGTCGGTGAGCTTGAGCCAAGCAGAGTGGAACCCTTGCTCGCCCCGGTCGCGCCGTCCATTCGCATTAGCGTCGATGTAGGCCGAGCCGGCGATACGCCCTAGCACGGGACAGTCTTGACCCACTTCAAAGTCGGCAGCTCCGCTGCCATTGACGAGAATGTGCCCCTGCACGCCGCTGAGCAAATCTGGGTCACGCGCGTAGTACGCCCAGCCGGTTCTCTTTTTGCCGTTGGCATCAACCTCTTCAAAGCCATCAAGAAAAGTCAGCCGGCGGATTATATTGTTAAACACATATTCCAGGCGGGGCGGCCGATCCTGGACGTTGTCGAAAAAGACGCTCACGCTCAGATGCGCAGGACATACCTTGACCGTGACCGACTGAACAGCAGCGTGCGCCGGGCGCGCTGCATCGATCCCCCAGCCTGCTATAACGGCCACGCACATCAGACTTGCCAATCCTATTGCGCGGATAGTCGCTCTCATGTTTCACCGTCTCCTTTTTAAAACCAGGCTGCAACGCCTGTTGCACGTGCGCTGCACCGCATTTTCAGCTTTCTTTCGTCCAAGAAGAACGTCAAACGCCGGCTTGCACGATCCGCATGTGTAGCGCCAGGCACCTCCTTTGTCACCGTGTGCGAACAACCCTAACTATAATCGCTTCGTTTGGAGAGAGCGCACGCTACACTCACACTTAAACCTATCCAACATCAGAGGCACACCGCATGACAACGCAGCTTGAGCAGACCATTCAATCGATCAAGCCGCTCGACGAAAACGCCATGCAAGCAGCGCGCGCGCGGCAAAATGAGCTGACCAAGCCGCCGGGCAGTTTGGGCCGGCTGGAGGTTTTGTCGATTCAAATTGCCGGCATCACCGCTCGTCCTCGGCCCACCTTGCGCCGGCCTGCCATCATCACCCTGGCCGCCGATCACGGCGTGGCCCGCCAAGGCGTGAGCGCATTCCCGATTGAAGTGACCGCTCAGATGGTGTTGAACTTTCTGCGCGGCGGGGCAGGCATAAACGTGCTGGCGCGACACGTCGGCGCTGAGGTGATCGTGGCCGACGTAGGCGTAGCCGTGGACTTGCCGGCAGACGACGACTTGATCGTGCACAAGATCGACTACGGCACACGCGACTTGTCAACAGAACCGGCCATGACGCGCGAACAAGCCCGTCAATCCATTCAGGTCGGCATGGCCATTGCGCAGAACGCCATCGCGCGCGGTTGTGACATTGTGGGAACCGGCGAGATGGGCATTGGCAATACGACTCCCTCCAGTGCGATTGCTGCTGTGTTCACGGGCCGGCCGGTCCGCGAACTAACCGGGCGCGGCAGCGGTGTGGATGACGCCGGACTGACGCGCAAAATAACTGTGATCGAAGCAGCGCTGGCGCGCCATCAACCCAACCCTGCCGACGGGCTGGATGTGCTGAGCAAGGTGGGCGGCTTCGAAATCGGTGGGCTGGCAGGCGTGATGCTGGCCGCAGCCGCAGCCCGCGTGCCGGTTGTAGTGGATGGCTTCATCTCCGGCGCGGCAGCGCTGATTGCAGCCAGCTTGGCCCCTGCGGTGCGCGATTACATGATCGCTGCCCATCGCTCGGTTGAGATTGGCCACCGCGCCATCCTCGATCATTTGGGGTTGCACCCTGTGCTCGATCTCGATCTCAGGTTAGGTGAAGGCACCGGCGCAGCGCTGGCCATTTCAATTTGTCAGGCAGCGTGCAAAGTGCTGGACGAAATGGCAACCTTCGCCGAAGCCGGCGTCTCGAATAAAACGTCTTAATTAAGTTGGCATGGACGAAGATCACACGCCCCATCGACGACTCGATGTCCGTAACGCGCTGGCCGACTTGGTCAGCGCGTTTGCCTTGCTCACCGTCCTGCCGGCGCGCTGGCTCAGCAGGAATCAGCCGGGGCGCATTGTGGCCTGGTTTCCGCTAGTAGGCGTAGTGATCGGCGCCTCGCTGGCCGGAGTTGCCTCACTCACGTTTCTGCCGTCGGACGTGACGCGCTTTATTACCCTGCTCACGTGGGTAGTGTTCACCGGCGGCCTACATCTAGACGGGTTCGCCGACTCATGTGACGGTCTGCTGGCCACGACCAGCCCCGAACGAAGGCTGGAAATCATGAAGGATCCGCGCGCCGGCTCATGGGCGGTGATCGGCGTAGGGTTGTTGTTGCTGGGCAAATGGGCGGCGCTCAAGCACGTGGCGCCGCTATGGTTGATCGCGCCGCCGACAGTCGGGCGGTGGATCATGGGGCTAGCAATCTATGCCTTTCCGAATGCGCGCCCCGGCGGGATGGGGGCAACGATGCGCGCCGGCCTAGAGCGACGGCATCTAGCGATAGCCACCCTGCTTGTCTTGCCGGTCTTGGTTGGACTGGGTTGGCAAGCGGTACCGGCCTTTGGCGTGGCGCTCGGCGCAGCCCTCCTGGCCGGCAGGTGGGCTGCTGCGCGACTGGGCGGCGGGCTAACCGGCGACGTGTACGGCGCACTCTGCGAACTGGCCGAACTGATCTGCTTGCTGACGCTGACCCTGCTGCCGGGGACGCACTCATAGAGAGCAAGACAAGCTAGCGAGCGACAAGTTGCCCCACCTGGTCGAGCAGGAATCCCAGCTCATTCGGAAAGAGCAGCAGGCCAAGCAAAACGATCAGAACTGCAGAGAGGATTCCTTTTACCAGCAGAGTGCCCAAGCAGCCAAACACGATCTGGGCAGGAGTCTGCGAGGTTTGTTGCACGACCGACTGAGGTTTAAACGGCTTAGAGAGCGAGGCTAACCAGGTAAACCAGAACCGAACTGCGCCAAACAAGACGGTGACGAGTACGCCTGCAAAGAACGAGGTCTGGTCCACTGACAGGCCGACGCTGGCTAACCACTCTAGCATCCGTTCTGCGAACACAATAAAGATCACCGCTTGCGCGGTTAGTTTAAGCAACTTCACGGATCAACGCCCCCCCAGCCCGAATCCGCGATATACTAGAACATACGTTCTGACCGACTATTAGACTATGAAACTGAGCGATTTGCCGGCTTATTTCGACGTAATTGATCGTCTGGAAGGAATTGTATCAACCTTTCTCAACGCCGACTGGGCCGGCGCATACCGCCGACGGGGGATCGCCGGCCTGTTCTCTGAGTGCGTTGCCTGCCTCACCGGCTACAACGCTCCCACGATCTACGTGTCACGCAATTCAGATTGGCGTGGCATCGACATCGAGCATCTGCTGCGCCGTCATGGAGTCAAAGTGTGGGATCGGGGCATTCTCGGCGACGAGCTGTACTTTTGCGTCAAGCGCCGGCAGGTGAAATGGGCAGAATACGTTTTGCTGCGCGCCGGCGTTCCGATTGTCAGCACCTTGATCGAGCCGCGCAACCGACACTACGCACGCCGTCACCCAGTCGGTTCCGAGCCGCACTCACACACCAAGAAGCGCATCAGACGAGACCGCCGAAACGACCAGGGCTGATTCCTGCATCCAAATCACCCTTTCAACATCGCCACTCAACGCAGCGGATCGGCCACATGAG
>JANWVJ010000081.1 GCA_025056895.1 Thermoflexales bacterium | reverse complement strand
GGCGCGCCGAGCTGCGTTACTGGCAAAACGAGCCGGGGAGCAGAGTGCGACGCGCATTCGAGGCATTTGTGCGCTCGGCTTTTCTAAGAGACTTGGCGCCGGAAACAGCCTTGCGCCTGACCGAGGGGGCGCGCTTTACCCAGACCACCCTCGACGGCTCACGCACGTTTGACCAAAACAACATCGCCTCGTTCGTTTTGCCGTTGATTGCTGCGATTGTGTTCGTCATCGCGTTGTTCATCGGCGCGTCTTACTTGCTCGAATCGGTGGTGGACGAGAAAGAGAACCGCACAATCGAGATCGTGGTGTCTTCGGTCGCGCCGATGCAACTGATGGCCGGCAAAGTGATCGGCTTAGCCGGCGTCGGTCTCACTCAAGTGGTGGTGTGGGTGGCCGGCGCCGGCGCAGCGGTCTTCTTGCTGCGTGACCGGTTGGAGTTTTTGCAGAACCTCACAGTGGACATGAATTTTGTCGCCCTAGCGTTCGTCTTGTTCAGCCTGCAATATCTCATCTTCGGTGGGATTATGGCCGGCCTTGGCTCGATCGTCGCCGATACGAAGCAAGCCCAGTCTTACGCCGTGCCGTTTACGATAACCGCTATGGCTCCGCTGCTTTTCCTCAGCGCCATCTTGTTCGATCCAAATGGGGCGATTGCTATCGTGCTCAGCTTGTTTCCCTTAACGTCGCCGCTCACGCTGCTGGTGCGCTACAGCATGACCAGTATCCCGCCTTGGCAGATCATCCTGGCAACCGCTCTGTTGATCGTGACGGCAATCGCCTCCTTGTGGTTGGCCGGACGCATCTTCCGCATCGGCATGTTGCGCTTTGGCCAGCGCCTGAATGTGTCCGAGATTGCAGCCAGTATCCGTTTCTGACCCAGCACGGAATTGTTTGCCCATGCGCAAGATTTTCATCGTCATGCGCCACGAATTTGTGGCGCTCATCATTAAGCCTTCCTTTTGGATCGCGCTGATCGGCGTACCGATTTTCATGGGCGTGATCATGGTGGTCACACTTGTCTCAAGCACAGCCGCCACGGCGTCTGCCCTGGCTGCGCGCCAGAGCCGCGCTGAGATGCAAGGCTACGTAGATTACAGCGGCATTGTGAAGCAGTTACCGGCAGGAACGCGCCTGAAGGCCTACCGTGACGAAGCCGAGGCGCGCGCAGCGTTGGAAGCCGGTGCGATCAGCGGCTACTTTGTCGTGCAGCCGGACTACCTGCAAACCGGCCAGGTGTCTTACCTATCCAGAGAATTCAATCCGTTGGACTCACCTGTTGAAGCGCTTGAACACGTGCTGAACTACAATCTGTTGGGCGGCAACGCCAGCCTATTGGAAGCGTTTGAGTCGCCGGTTGTACTCACCTCGGAAACGGCCACCGCGCCGGCCGAAGTGAAGGGCGGCAGCGGAGCGCCATTTCCCATTCTTCCGATGGCGGCCTCGATCATCTTCTCCGTTCTGTTGATGACAGCCTCTGGCTATTTGATGCAATCGGTGAGCACGGAGAAGGAAAACCGCGTGATCGAGGTGCTGATGTCGTCGTTGTCGCCGACGCAGTTACTGGCCGGCAAAGTCCTCGGCCTCGGCCTGATCAGCCTAGTGCAGATGGCGTTGTGGCTGGTCTCGGGGTTAGCAGCTTTGCGTTTCATCCCGGCCAGCGCGTTGCTGGGCACGGTCGATGCGGCCACCGTGGTGGCGGCGCTGGTGTTTTTTGTGTTGGGCTATTTCATCTATGCCGGCTTGTTGGCCGGACTGGGCGCACTGATGCCGGGGATGCGTGAAGCATCGCAATACACTTTTCTCATCATCCTGCCTTTGCTCATCCCACTTTATCTGAATACGACGATCAGCCTGGAGCCGGACGGGCCGGTGGCTGTGGCATTGAGCTTGATTCCGTTCACTGCGCCGGTGGCGCTGATCATGCGCATGACCGTCACCGACGTGCCGGCTTGGCAAGTGTTGATGGCAACCGGTTTACTCGTCGCAGCGGCTGTCGGGGTGATTTGGCTGGCTGCGCGGCTATTCCGCGCTCAGTCATTGCTGCGCGGGACGAAACCCAGCCTGCGGGAGATCGCCCTCGCGCTGAAATGACCGCCGGCTATGCCTAACGACGGCGACCTATGCGCGCGCATCACTTTGCCTGACGACTGACTACTGGCTACTGACGAATCCCGATGCACGTCGTCCTCGGCGCATACTTGCTCAGCGGCACGCCCGGCTATCGACAGGCCGGCATCCACCAGTACAGTCGCGCGCTGATCGAGCACCTGGCGCTCGAAGAGACAGCCTTGCCTGGGCCGCTCACTGTGCTGATCAGCCCCAGCGCACGCAACCAATTGAACGGATTGCGTGTGGCTGGGGCCAACATCACCGTGCGAACTGCATCGCGCTCAACCGAAACCCCCTGGCAGCGCATCTGGGTTGAACAGATTGAAACACCGCGCCTCTTGCGCCCAATCAAAGAGGCGCTGTATCACGGGTTAGCGTTTGTTGCGCCGCTGCGCGCGCCATGTCCAACCGTGATCACGGTTCACGATTTGAGCTTCATCACACGCCCCCAGACACACAAACCGCTGAATCGTCTGTATCTGTCGTTGTTCACACATTGGTCTTGCCGGCGCGCTACACGCTTGATCGCCGTGAGCGAATGGACGCGGCGCGATATCGTGAGATGGCTGAACATCAACTCGGAGCAGATAGAAGTCATCCCGCATGGCGTTCACGCGCGTTTCAGGCCGTTGCCAGAGCAGGAAGTGGCCGCATTCAAGCGACAGCACGCCATCTCAGATCGCGCCATATTCTTTCTGGGCAGCTTGGAGCCGCGCAAGAATCTGACGACGCTGATCGAGGCCTTTGCAATGATCCACAGTCGAACAGAGAACGGCGGAGGGGAGGAAAAGGCAACCGAGGAAAGGGGAGCAAACCAGGCGCAACTGATCCTGGGTGGAGCGCCGGCGTGGAAATACGAGCCGATTTTCGCGCGGGTGAAGGCGCTGGCTTTAGAGAGCCGGGTGCGCTTGATCGGCCCGATTGCCCAAGAAGCGTTGCCGGCCTGGTACAACGCTTGCGCCGTATTTGCCTATCCCTCGTTATACGAAGGATTTGGCTTGCCGGTGTTGGAGGCGATGGCGTGCGGCGCGCCGGTCGTGGCCAGCAATGTCACCTCCTTGCCGGAAGTGGTGGGCGATGCCGGCCTGTTGATCGATCCGTTGGACGTGCGCGGGTGGGCCGAAGCACTGGGCGGGCTGTTGAACGCGCCCGAGCGACGGCAAGCGCTGCGGGCAGCCTCCCTACGTCGCGCCGCAGCATTCACTTGGCAGGCAGCAGCAGCGCACACCCTCAAGACGTATGTGGACGCTTGGCAGGCCGGCGCACGGCGTTTGTAACCCGTAGCGGGCGAGTTGGCGCCGGCAGTGCGCTCACGTGGCGTAGGGGAACGAGGCCGGCTGCACGCGCGTTGGTCAGCATAGGCGCCGGCAGTAAATCTAGGAGCTTATACCCGGAATCCTGTCGTTATCTGTCGGTCATACGATCACATGTGCGCTTGCCTTTTCGATTGAGTGTGGTATGATCTGCCTGCTGCTGTGGAGTCGGGGGCGTGGTGTAGCTGGCCTAACACGTGGCCCTGTCAAGGCCAAGACCGCGGGTTCGAATCCCGTCGCTCCCGCACATGCAAAATAGCCGCTCGGAGATGAGCGGCTATTTTGTTTGTATCTCGAAAGATGCAATGAGGCTTGAGATGAGCGAGAGGTAAAGGGGAACCTTGTCTCGATCAACTCCAGCGCGACGGGCGGTCGAGTAGGACCTCGTAGCCGGCCGCGCGCAAGGCAGCTCGCACTTCTTCCATCGTGGCATGGCGCGCCGGCAACGGCGAGAGATCGGGCGAGAGATCGGGCGAGAGATCGGGCAATGAACTGACAGCCAATCGCAATAACGCGCGGGCGGCGAAAGCCGTCGTCCAGCGCACGGCCCGCACATCCACCTTGTCGAGCGTGTCGCCGTGGGTATGCGGCCCCGGCGATTGACCACCGCCTGTTGCAGCCATCAGCACCGGCACGCCTTTCAAGTAAAACGAGAAGTGATCCGAATACGGGATGAGAGTGCGGTTCCCGGCTTGAACCTCAAACACTCGATCGCCGGCCAGTCGGTTCAAAAAAGTCACCAACCGGTCGGTGTCGTAGCCATTGACGCCTAGAAACAACGCTCCAGGATTACCCACAATATCGCAATTGAACACCAACCGGATACGCGCCAGCTCGTCGGCATGACAATGGGCATAATGGCTAGAGCCGAGCATGCCGAGTTCCTCGCCGGACCACAAAGCGAAGCGAATGCCCCGCGCCGGCGCAGCGCCCTGAGCAGCCAGCGCATCGTAAGCGGTCTTGAGCGCGCGGGCAGCTTCCAGGACGGCCACTGTCCCGCTGGCATTGTCCACTGCACCTTGTGCGATGTCATGCCCGTCGTAATGGGCGCACATCATCAGCAAATCCGGCTTGTCCACGCCGGCAGGGATCAGATCGGCAATCACATTGCGGCCAACGGCGTCGAACGTCTGGGCCTCAATTTGCAAGTGCCCCGTCATCTCGCCTTGTGCTGCAATCCGTTCGAGCCGACACAGCGTCTCGTAGGCAATCCCAACACCGGGGATGGGTGCCGGTTGACCTGCATATTCCAGGCTGCCGGTCGGCGGCAGCGCATTGGGTTCTGTGCCGGAGAAGATAAACCCCACACAGCCGGCCTGCACGGCGCGCCCATACTTTTCGAGGCGATGCGATCCTTTGCCGCGCACCAGCGCAATCTTGCCCCGCGCCAACTCGCCGGCCTTCTCAAAATCGAGCGGTTCGCCATCGCCCAGTAGGAGCACCGGCGCAGACAGATCACAGGACGGTGTACCGGGCAGACCGATGCACGGCAACATGTGACCGTTCACGATCACGCGAGCCGGGCCGCGCCGCCAACCGCGCAAGGGAAACTCTTCGATATGGACATCGGACAAGTTGCAGTGTTGGAGCGACCTCACAATGAAATCAGCAGCGCGCTGCTCATCCTCACTGCCGGCAAAACGGCCATTGCACGCATCACATAGAAAGGTCAGGGCCGGCCAAAGCGTATCCGAAATCACAATGTCGCCCAGCACAGACTTTTCGATGTCTAGAAAGGGAATCTGGGACATGGAGCAAGTTGGGGTTGGAAAGAGGCGTGGCGGGGTGGTTGCTCGTCACTTATACCGGATGCGTGGGTCGATGAAAGCATACGAAATATCGACCAGCATAGTCATGACAACAAAGATGACGGCGTTGAACATGATGGCCGTCTGAAGAACGGGGTAATCGCGCGCGGCGATTGCGCCGTAGAACCAGGAACCCATGCCGGTCCAGGAGAAGGCGTTTTCGGTGAGGATGGCCCCGCCCAGTAAGCTGCCGATTTGCAAGCCGATCACGGTAATGACCGGCAACAACGCGTTGCGCAGCGTATGTTTGAAGATCACGCTCTTCTCTCGCAGCCCCTTGGCGCGGGCGGTGCGAATGTAATCGGCGCGCAGCACTTCCAGCATCGAGGCGCGCGTCAGGCGCATGATTTGGGGCATGACGGTAGTGCTGAGCACGACTGCCGGCAAGATCATGTGGCGCACGGCGTTGGCGAAGTAATCCGGTCGTCCCATCAGCAGCGTGTCGATCAGATAGAAGCCGGTGATGCGCTGGACGGTGATGTCGGCTGCAATCCGGCCCCCTGGCGGAACGATCTTCAGATTGACGGCAAAGACATAGATCATGATGAGCGCCAACCAGAAGATCGGAATCGAAACGCCGGTGAGGGCAACGAGATTCGCGATCGTGTCGATCAACGTGTTGCGATTAAGCGCTGCCACAATGCCCGTCACAACACCGACCAAGATTCCGATCAACAAGGCAAAGAAGATGGCTTCGATCGTCGCCGGCAAACGATAGGCGAGTTGATCGATGACCGGCACACGTGTCACGATGGATGTGCCGAAGTTGCCTTGCGCAACCTGCTCCAGATAGCGGATGTACTGGACATAGATGGGCTGATTCAAACCCATCTGCTCTTTGAACTTTTCGACGTCGGCAGGCCGAGCACGTTCACCCAGCATGACCGTAGCCGGATCACCCGGAATCAGCCGTACAAACACGAAGGATAAGATCGACACCGCAAACAGGGTCGGGATGACGATCAAGATGCGGCGAATGATATACGTGGCCATACAGACCGCTGCGCTGGGGGCGCATCGAGCGCCCCCAGCGGGTTGCAGATGCTACCGTTCGATGTAGAAGTTTTCGTACTGATCGCGGAACACCCACTCCTTGCGGCCTTTGACATAGATCGGATCAACAGCCACGTTGGCCGGCCAAGCAATCGGAATGCGCGCCACGTCATCGTGGACGATTTGTTCGGCCTCCTGATAAATCTTTTCGCGCTCGACCGGGTCAGCGACAATGCGGCCTTTGCGCAACAGCTCTTGCAGCTTGGGATTGTTATAGCCATCCTCGACGTTAGGAGTCTTGCCGTCACTCCAGATGAAGTGATAGCCGATGAAGTTGTCCGGGTCGCCGTTATCTGAACCCCAGCCCAAGGCCCACACTGGGAACTTCCCCTCTTTGCGATCGGCCAGATAGGCGCCCCAGTCCTCCGTCTTCAGATTCAGACGAATGCCCACTTTGGCTAGATCGGCCGCCATGGCCTCGGAGAGCGCTTTCGAGTCGGGGAAGTAACCGCGAATGACCGGCACATACCAGAAGTCTGTCTCAAAGCCGTCGGGCAAGCCGGCCTGAGCAAGCAATTGCTTGGCCAACTCTGGGTTGTACTCGTAGGGCTTGATGTTCGGATTGTGTCCAAGGATGGCTGGCGGCTGGAAGCACGACGCCCGCTTGGCGTACTTGCTGTAGAACGTCTCGATCAGCGCATCCCAGTTCACCGCGTGCGCCCAGGCTTTGCGCACCTCCAGTTTGTCGAACGGTGGCCGAGCATGGTTGAACGCAATATAGCCCACACTGGTCGATGGCGTCACGGTGAAGATGTAGTTCGGGTTGCCCTCCAGAGTGGCCAGGTCGGTCTGGGCGATATCGGCTTGGTCAAGCGTGCCGGCCTGGAACTCGGCGAAACGGGTGTTGTTGTCGGGGATCGAGCGCCAGATGATCTTGGTCAGTTTGGGCATCTGGGTGTAAGGCAAACTGACTTTGCCGCCCCACCAATCATCGTTGCGCACCACGGTGATCTTGTCGTTGGGCACCCAGCTCTCAAACTTGAAGCGGCCTGTGCCGACCGGCGTTCCGGCTTGTGTCGCATACTTCTCGCCTTGTGCTTGGATTGCCTTCGGGCTGGAAATAGCGAAGTTGAACAGCGCCAACTTGGGCAGAATTAACACGGAAGGCTCGGTAAGCGTGATACGGAAGGTCAGCTCATCAACAACCTCGGTGGATTCCACCAGGGTGGACATCTCTGTATCCCAGTACTCGTACTTTTGGCTGGGATAGCGGAAGGGATGATCTGGATTTTGCCAGCGGTCGAAGTTCCACTTAACAGTCTCTGCGGTCAGCGGTTCGCCGTCATGGAATGTCACGCCGGAGCGTAGCTTGAAGTCCCATACTTTGCTATCTTCAGTTGTCCACGACTCGGCCAACCAAGGCACGGCTTTGGTTGTGACGCCCTCAAGCACAACCAACGTGTCGTAGATAGCAGTGCACACGCGGGCCGATTCGCCATCGGTTACGATAGCCGGATCGAGCGCTACGCTGTCACCGCCGCGCCCGATGATGAGTGTCTGCTCGACGGCGGGGGCAGGCGGCGCAGTCGTCCTGGCGTGGGAGGCTGGGCGCCCAACCCCAAAAAACCGAGCGCAGCAGCGTTCAAGATCACGCCGCCGACGCCAAGCGTGGCGCCGACAATGACATATGAGATGAGATTGGGCAGGATATGCCGCCACAGAATATGGAAATGCGACGCGCCCAGCGCTCGTCCTGCCTCGACGTAATCGCGCGTGCGCAGAGTCAGCGTCATCGCGCGCGCCACCCGCATCCCGCCGGGGATGCTCACGATCGTGATCGCCAGCACTGTGTTGAACAAGCTCGGCCCGGCAATCGCTACGATGGCAATCGCCAGGGGAATGCTGGGAAAGGCTTGCATCAGTTCTGCCAGGCGCTGGATCAGCATGTCCACCCAACCGCCGAAATAGCCGGCGACCATGCCGATTGCCGTGCTCAGCACAGTGCCGATCAAAATGGTGGATAGCGCTACAACCAGGGAGTAGCGCGCCCCATGCATGACGCGGCGGAAGATGTCGCGCCCGATGAAATCATTCCCAAAAGGATGCTCAAGCGAGGGTGGGCGGCGAGATTTAGCCGGCTCGCTGTCCAGGCGCGGGTCATATGGATCGACGATCGGCGTCACCACCGCAATCAAGGTAATCACCGTCACCAAGAACAACCCCACCCGGCCATTCCAACCTCGAATCAGCCTTCGCCATGCCGACGCCCACAAACTGCGCGGCTTGTAGGTCTTAAGCGGCTCAACCGCTGATTCAGTTGCAGTGGCACTGGTCGAAACTACGCTCATGAGTGTCTTGGGGGAGGGCACGCCAGGGTTACGCCCCTACTGGAACTTGGTGTGATCAGGAAGCACATGATCGAGCAATGTGCATCTTACTGTAAGCCTATCTTCTAAAAAGGCAAGTCGCTCTCCTTCTCTTATCTGCGATCTAGACACGTTTGTCGTGCTGTGCCTTCACGTGCCGCGCAAGGTGAGCGATGTGTTCAGGAGTTGTGCCACAGCATCCTCCGATGATGGTCGCACCCGCTGCCTGCCACTCAACAGCCGCCCGGCCATACTCTGCGGGGGGAACGCCGCCCGTCATTGTCCAGCCGCTCTCTTCGACATGGCCGGCGTTGGCGTATGCGCCGATTTGAACGGGCGCGTCGCTGATCGAAGTGCGCAACGCCAACACAGCAGCGCGCGTCTGAGTCACCGGAATGCAGTTCACCAACACGGCGGCAGGCCGGACGGCTAGAACGGCATGCACCGCTTCGCACAAACTTTCACCGCTGAGCAGGGCATTGTCTGCATTGAGCACGAAGCTGACCCACACAGGCAGGCCAGTCGCTGTGGCAGCCCGCGCAGCAATCACGGCCTCCCGCACGGTGTTCATCGTCTCAACCAGGATCAGATCACAACCGGCCTGCGCCAACGTGTGCGCCAGCTCGCCATGTTCGGCTTCCAACTCGGCATCGCTCGGCACCAGCCAGGGCGAATAGCAATCCTCCACCGGTGCAATGCTGCCGGCAATCAGTGGATGTGCGTCAGCCTGAGTCATCTGAAAGTCCGCGATAGCGCGTCGGGCGAGATGCACGGCCAGGTGTGTCAGTGCGCGTGATTGACCGGCTAGGCCGACGCGCGCCAGCGTGCGTGGGTTGGTACGAAAGGTGTTCGCCGTGATCACTTGAGCGCCGGCACGTAGATAGTCCAGGTGAATCTGCTTCACGACCTCTGGCGCTGTCAACAAGGCATTCGCCGACCACAACGGCAGGCCCGTATCGACTCCTCGACGCGCCAACTCGGTGCCGGTTGCGCCGTCTAGGATGATTGTATGTGTGACCGCATCCGTCATTGCAGAGCCAATCATTCGACAGGTTGCCCCTGGCCGGTGATTACGGGAAATACCACCAGTCTGTTTGATCGCGCGGATCCATGAAAGCGCCAGCATCGCGCACGGCTACCGTGATCGTCGTGGTCAAAGCTCGACCGATCGGTTTGTTGTTCGGCAAAGCCGGCAAGTAACCCGTGGCCCGTCGGCCGGTGGGGTCGAGTTGGGCACGGTACAAGGCCAGTAGATTGGGGTCAACGCAAAATCCTGCCAGATGCACCACATATCCCGTGCCGTTCACAACCACTTGGTCTTGGGCGAGATAGACCAGGGTGATCTCTCGCTCGCCGGCGTACAACACCATTGCCTTGTGACCGGCGGGAGTGATGGACGCCGTGCGCTCCGGGATATGAATGTTTTCGCCGGGCACTGCTTGAAGATCGAGGACGCTCACCGGCCAATCAGTATTGACCGGGCCGCGCGTTCCGTAAGGCGGCGGGGCGTTCTCGTTCCAGTTCCAATGGTGCACTTGGTAGGCGCGCACAAAAGTCGCCAATCGGTTCGGCTCGAAGATGCCATGCAGGCGCGGGCCATCTGCATTCGGACCGCCACCAGGATAATCCACAAACGTGAGCGGGGCGTTGGTCAATGTGTAGCTGATGATGGACAGGCGAAAATCGGCATTTTGATCGGTCAGGCGGTTGTTTTTGTAAGGCGGGGGAATGAACTGCGTCAGGTCATAGGTATTCGCCGACGTGGCTGGACAGGTGAAGCCGCCGACCACCCAGGGCAACAAGAGGCGATAGGTCTGCTGGGCTGTGGATGGCCCAGCGGGAGCCTGGTCTGCGCCGGGTAAATCGGTCTGGGCAGAGATTGAGCCGGTCAAAGCAAGCGTTATGGCTCCCCACACACCCACTACCCAAGTCCATCTGTGTCCTCTCGCAACAACGCTGCTCATCGTACTTGCCTCCCCGCTCAGATCATAGTTGATGAATGTCACACCGGCAACATGCGTGATTGTAAGCCGGCGCTCAAGCACGATGCAGCCCTAAAGCGCGCGAGTAGAAAGGCTAGGCAGCAGAGCGCTATGAGCGACGTTGAAGCATGTCACTCGCGCGAAAGCAGAAGTCCAGGCCTGTTGCAGACGCGCGACGCGCGTATCGTGCCGGCTGAAAGTCACGCCCTTCTCTGCGTTATACCTCTTACAAGCCGGCGACCATCTGTGCAGCCGCCTCGCGCCCCAGCTTAACCGCGTAATTCGTCCCGCGATCCCACGGGTACACCTGACTCATGCTGGCAAAGAACAACCCCGGCCAGGGAGTTCTGACGGGCGGAATAGCGCGCGAGTGATTGACAAACGGAACGGGCTGGGCATATGGCTCTTTAAACACCCACGTGTGCTGCACCCAGGACTCGTCGAAGTCGGGATTGATGCGCCGGAGCGCTGGCAAGAAGGCTGCGCGCAGATCTGCCTCGTTCATCGCAAAGTAGGGATGATCGACCGGCAAGTAGTCGCCGCAATACACCAGATGCTGCCCGCCGAAGTGCTGCGCCGACACAAAGTTGGTGTGTTCACAGAGCGCCAGAAATGGGAAGCCGGCGCTTTTGGGCAAATTGTGCCAGT
Organism: Thermoflexales bacterium; assembly: GCA_025056895.1. Taxonomy (GTDB): domain Bacteria; phylum Chloroflexota; class Anaerolineae; order J036; family Brachytrichaceae; genus Roseilinea. The sequence continues at coordinate 2,501 of JANWVJ010000081.1, read as the reverse complement.
AGTAACCGGCGCGGCTGAGTTGTCGATTGAGCGCGACGATCAACACCACTGCGCCCAGTGACTTAAGGTGGTTGAGCGCGCCCAAGTAATCGGCCGGCAATTGCGGCGCCAGTTTTGTCATCAGCCGAGGCGATGTCGTGACCAGCACGCGATCAAACGATTGGGGATTGGCGAGGCCGGCCGGTTGTCTATCCGGCGCGGCTGGATGCACCGTCAGACGCAAGTGACCTGTGATGTGTTCCGACACAATGGACTCGACGCGCGCGCCGTACACAATGGTCGCCCCGCGCCGCTGCAAATGGGCGGCCAAATCATCAAAGAATGCCTGAAAGCCGCCGATGTACGTGCCCAGCATTGGGGTGCGCGCTTTGATGCGCGCCCACATCCAGGCCATGTTGACCTGCTCGGCATATTCGGCGAACTTGCCCTGTAGCAACGGTCGGAAGAGCAGCCCATACACGCGCCGGCCCATCCAGCGCGACAGCCACTCGTGGGCCGTAAACTGCTCCAGCCGGCGCCAGTCTGAGGTAAGCACGAGGTAAGCTCCGGCCAGCCCATAGCGCAGCACATCGATGACGTTAAAACCCGGGTAACGTAGCGCCAGCAGGCCGCGCGCCAGCGAGCCGGACAGTGGCAAGCGATCTGCCCATGTTCTCCCCCCCAGTACCGTTGAGAGTGCACCGTCGAGGGGGTAGAAGCGCTCTTGGTAGTACACCACCGTCTGCGGGCGGTTATAGATCACCCGTTGCCGCACGCCGATCTCTTCAGCCAGTCGCAACAAATCGGCATCGGAGGCGAACCAGTGGTGATAGAACTTCTCCAGCGACCAGTCCCAGCCGGGCGCTTTGAAACCGCCGGCCAGTCCGCCGGGCCGTTCGGTGGCTTCAAACACCGTGAGGGTATGTCCGGCTTTCAGCAATTCATGCGCAGCGGCCAAGCCGGTGGCGCCTGCGCCGATGATGGCAATCTGCATGAGACCGCAGGTGATCGAGAATCTCTGAAGGATCGATTACGAACGAACAGTCCGCTCCGCCTGCTGCAAATCTGCCCAGCGCAATCCTTCCCGCAGCATAAAGAACGCGCCGAGCGCCGTCACCGGCAGCCATAACACGGCGTGCAGCACCAGCGTGTATGCAGCAGCCGAAGCGCGATCGACGCCCAACGCCGTAAGCGTGCCGATGCCGGCAAAATCGAATGTGCCGACAAAGCCCGGCGCTGCCGGAATGATCGTAAACAAGTTTGCCGCGCCGTTCACCAACATCAGGTCAACATAGTCCAGATGCGTCTCGAGGCCGAACGCGTGCATGATGAACCAGTATTTCAGCGTCTCGATCAACCAGATCAAGACCGTGCTGAGCACAATGGCGAGCAAGTCGGTTGGCCGACGCAACGCGCGTGCGCCTTGCACAAAGCGCGCGACGAACTGGGCTAAAGGGGAACGAAAGCGTTTAGGCGCAAGCGCATTCAGAAGGACGCCGGCCGTTGTCTCAACACGATCGGGGGCCAGCGCCAACGCAAAAAAAACAGCAATCGCTGCAACCAACGCGACCGTCAACAAGCCGATCACATTCAGGACTTGTGTAGGCAGATTAGGTACGCGCGGCAGGCCGATCAAAACAAATCCGACCATGACCAGCCCATCCACAATCCGTTCCAGCAGGACGGTGGACAAACTGAAGGCGATAGGCACCTCGTGCCGGCGTCGCAGCACATACGCGCGCAGCAGCTCACCGATGCGCGCGGGATAGATGTTGTTGCCCATGTAGCCGATCGCTACGATCGGATACAGTGCGCGCACTGAGAGCAGTTTGGCCGGCCGCAACAGATATCCCCACCGCCAGCATCGAACGGCGACCGAGACAAAGTACACTGCGACTCCTGGAACAATCCACCACGGGTTTGATTGTTGCAAGTCTCGCCAGACTTCATCCAGGCTCAAGCCGCCCAGTGCAAGGACAAGCAAGACAACGCTGATGAAGAGGCCGACCCAGAAAATCCAGCGCCGCATGTTAGGGCCGGCCTTGCCTCGCAGAAATCCCAGAACTCAGCGCAGCAGCCTTAGCGCGTGGGATGCGCGGCCAGGTGGCTGTGTAAAAAGTGAGATAGTCCGCCATGCGTGAGGCCCAGTAGGCGTCGCTGTGCGTGCCGGCTGCCGAGCTGGTTGTGTAAGTAAGCCCGGCAGCGCTCAGATCGGCGCCCAGCTTGCGCACGCCGCTTTGCGCCCAGTCTCGCTCGCCGGCATCCAGGTGAATGCGCAGCTTTTTGATCTCATCTAGCGAGCGCGCCAGACTCAACATGCTGAAATCGGAGGACGTTCCGATCAACAAATCAGAGGTGATGGCAGGGCTGTGGGCGCCCACGATCCCGAACAGATCAGGATACTGACAAGCTAACTCGATTGACCAATCCGCGCCGCGCGAGATGCCGCCGATAGCGCGGCCGGCTGGTGTGCCCCACACGCTGTATTTTGTTTCAATAGCCGGCAACAGTTCGTTGATGAT
>JANWVJ010000080.1 GCA_025056895.1 Thermoflexales bacterium | reverse complement strand
AGCTGTGATGGGAGCGTCGGCGCGCGCGGTGAGGGCGCGCACCACCTGACACAGCGCAACCCACACCGCTTCTGGGTCTTGCTCGGCCCAGCCGGGGGTCGGCGTGAGCAATGGGATGGTGTGCTGGGCGCGCGCCAGTTCCGTTCCGTCTGCGCAGCACAGCACACCTTTCACCGCTGTGGTGCCGCAGTCAATGCCGATCAAGCGGGAAGTGGTATGTGGCGCGTTCATTGTGGTGGGCTGATTGTACGCGAACGCTGCCGGCTCGCTGTTCACCACTTTACTTGCCGCCAATCGCCGATCAGCCTATACTCGGTCGGGAAGTCAAGCGCAATGAGCGCCTCGCGTCTTAACATGACGTAGGCGCCCCTGGCGACATTGGCTCTATCTGATTCGTCAAAGCAAGATATGAAGGAGAAAAGCCATGCGAAGAACGATCCGATCCCTCTCAGTGCTTCTGTTAGCCGGCTTGCTGGCGGCTGCCTGCGCTGCGCCGCGCCAAGCGCCCACAACGGGTGGTGAACCGGCCGGCGCTAAGCTGCGCGTCGGCCTGGTGACCGATACCGGCGGCGTGAACGACAAATCCTTCAACCAATCCGCCTGGGCCGGCGTGCAAAAGGCAGTTGCCGAATTCGGTGTAGAGGCCAAATTCATCGAGTCTAAGCAGCCTACCGACTACGAAAAGAACATCGATCAATTTGCCACCGAAAATTACGACATCATCATCACCGTCGGTTTCTTGATGGGCGACGCCACAGCGGCGAAGGCCAAGCAATATCCGAACATCAAGTTCGGCATTGTCGATTACGCCTACTTCCCCACCAAAGATTCCCCCTCTTGCAACGACACTGTCAAGGACTGCTACGATGACGGCGGTTTGAAGAATGTCACCAGCTTGATGTTCCAAGAGGATGAGGTTGGTTTCCTGGCCGGCGTGGTGGCCGGCGGCATGACTCAGTCTAACGTGGTGTGCACCGTGTCCGGCATGGAAATCCCGCCGGTTGTACGCTTCGTCACCGGCTTCCAAAACGGCGCTAAGTGGATCAATCCGAACGTCTCAGCGCTGAATGTGTACATCCCATCGTTCATCGATCCGGCCAAGGGCAAGGAGACCGGCAACAGCATGATCGATCAAGGGTGTGATGTGGTGTTTGGCGTGGGTGGCAATACCGGCAACGGCGGCTTGCTGGCGGCCAAAGAGCGTGGCAAGATGGCGATCGGCGTCGATACCGATCAATATGAGACCTACCCAGAAGTGCGCGAGGTGTTGTTGACCAGCGCCGCGAAGAATGTGGATGTGGCCGTCTTCGAGTTCATCAAGTCGGTCAGGGAAGGCCGCTTCAAGGCCGGTATCAACACCGCCAATCTAAAGAACGGCGGCGTCGGCTTGGCGCCCTATCATGACTGGGAAAATAAAATCCCCGATTCGGTCAAGGCTAAGGTGCAGGAAGCCATTAACGGCCTGAAGGACGGGTCGCTCAAGACCGGCTACTAGCGCAGGGTGTGGCCGGCTGCCTGCCGGCTAAAGTTGCGCACGTTCGACATGAACCCGATCTCACGCGAGATCGGGTTTTTGTTCGCCGAATTGCAGGTACACTGTGCGCCAATGGCTCAGGAGGCGGAATTAACTCAGGAACTCAGGAGACGGAATCGATGACGCCAGCTTTGCAAGCAATCGGGATTACCAAGCGTTTCCCTGGTGTGTTGGCCAACGATCATGTGAACTTTGAGCTGGAGCGCGGCCAGATTCACGCGCTGTTGGGGGAGAACGGCGCCGGCAAATCGACCTTGATGAATATTTTGTACGGCCTCTATCAACCGGACGCCGGCGAAATCCGCATCAACGGCCAGACGGTGACTATCGCCAGCCCGCACGACGCGATTGCGCGCGGCATCGGCATGGTGCATCAACACTTCATGCTCGTTCCGCCGTTGACCGTGGCGGAGAACATCATCCTCGGTCAAGAGTTAAACGTGCCGGCGACGCGCCCGCTTGGGCCGCTAGCTGTGCTCCATCGTCGCGAGGCGAGCCGGCGCATCCGTGAATTGAGTCATCAATACGGTCTGGATGTTGATCCAGATGCTTACGTGCGCGATTTGCCGGTTGGCGCACAACAGCGCGTCGAGATCGTCAAGGCGCTTTATCGTTCAGCCGATATCTTGATTCTGGACGAGCCAACTGCCGTGCTGACACCGCAGGAGGCCGATGAGCTGTTTGTCATCATGCGCGGCTTGGCGCAACAGGGTAAATCGATAGTGTTCATCACCCATAAGTTGCGTGAGGTCTTTGCGGTGGCCGATCGGATCAGTGTGATGCGCGCCGGCCAGATGGTCGGATCGCTTAGCCCTGCTGAGGCGACGCGCGAAAAGCTTGCCGAAATGATGGTAGGGCGCAAAGTGATTCTGGCCATCGACAAAGAGTGGGCGCATCCGGCCCAACCCCTGTTGCAAGTTGAGAACCTGCGCGTGATGGACGACCGGCAGCACATGAGCGTAGATGGCGTATCGTTTGACGTGCGCGCAGGGGAGATTTTGGGTATCGCCGGCGTGCAAGGCAACGGACAGACCGAGTTGGCCGAAGCGCTGACCGGTTTGCGCAAGGCGGTAGCTGGACGCATTCACATGGCCGGGCACGATATGACACACGCGCATACTCGCCAGATGATCGAAGCCGGCCTCGCTCACGTGCCTGAAGATCGCCAGAAGCACGGTCTTGTGCTCTCGTTCTCTGTGCGCGACAACATCGTGTTGTGTCAGTACTATCAAGCGCCGTATGCGCGTGGGGTCGAGTTGCAATTCCCTGTTATTGAAGACTATGCAGCTCGATTGGTGCATTTGTTTGATGTGCGCACCCCTGGCATCTTGACTGCCGTTGGCTCACTCTCCGGCGGCAACCAACAAAAGGTGATCGTAGCGCGTGAATTGACCCGCTTGCTCTCGCATCACCCTGAACAAGACGGCGTGGCCCCGATCCTGATTGCCAGCCAACCCACGCGCGGACTCGACGTGGGGAGCATTGAGTTCATCCACCGCCAGTTGGTGCGGGCGCGCGACCAGGGCGCAGCCGTGCTGCTCATCAGCGCCGAGTTGGACGAGATCATGACCTTGTCTGATCGAATTGCCGTGATGTACAAAGGCCACATTCTTGCCACGCTCGATGCGGCAACCGCCACCCGCGAACAACTGGGCTTGCTGATGGCCGGCATTGTTCATGGAGAAGACGGTGCAGACCACAACCGATCTTCAATCCACCCATGATTGATAGCTGACCAACACAAAGGAGATGTAGAGGCGACATGAGCGTAACTTCTGAATCCCTCCCCGCTTCTTCAGGTGGCTCGCCGTCCCGGGCCAACTTGTGGCGCGCGCTCGGCGCATGGTTGACGCGTTCCTCTGTGTATATGCCGCTGTTAGCCATCGGCACGGCGTTTGTGCTGGGCGGCGTTGTGATCTGGGTAACCAGCGGCAGCCTCGATACGGTCTTTTTAGCCTATGAAGGTTTGTTGCGCGGCGCGCTGTTTAAAAGTCGCGGCCTGTCCGAGAGCTTGGTTGCCACCATTCCTTACATCATGCTCAGTTTAGGCATTGCAGTGGGCTTCAAAGCCGGCTTGTTCAACATCGGCGTGGAGGGCCAGTTTTACATCGGCGCCATTACGGCCACCTGGATGGGTGCGTCGCTGCAAGGCGTGCCGGCGGTGATTCACCTGCCGCTTACCATCTTAGCCGGCGCTGCCGGCGGCGCGCTGTGGGCGGCCATTCCCGCCTTTCTCAAAGCGCGCACCGGCGCCCACGAGGTCATCACAACCATCATGATGAATTACATCGCCTTTCGCCTAACCGAGTTTTTGATCAGCGGGCCGTTTCGCGATCCAAACGCCGCTGCCGTGCAGACCCCGCGCGTTGCGCCGAACGCCGAACTGTGGTCATTTCACGCCATCCCCGACCGTTTGCAAGACCCTCTGAATGCGCTACTGGTCGGGGTGGTGTTTGCCGGCCTGGCCTTCGTGGTCGCTCGCTGGGCCTTGCCGCGCCTGGCGCGTCGCTATCCTGGCATGGGCTGGGCCGGCGCTGCGCAGACCCTCGGCGCTAAAGCTGGCTTTGCATTCGCGGTTGGCGCGTTGGCATTTGTGCTGTTGCCTGCGTTGACCCGCCTGGCGTGGCCGTTCACCGACCCCTATGACCGGCTGCACATCGGCCTATTTGTGGCGCTCGCAGCGGCTGTGATGGTGTGGTGGCTGCTGTGGAAGACAACCGTCGGCTTCGAGTTGCGCATGGTGGGCGCCAATCCCAGCGCGGCGCGCTATGCCGGCGTCAGCATCACGCGCAACATTCTGTTGGGCATGTCGATCTCAGGCGCGTTGGCCGGTATGGCCGGCATGATGGAAGTGCTGGGTGTCTCGATCTGTCGCTGCTTGCCGCTGTTTTTCTCCAGCGGCTACGGCTTTGATGCCATCGCTATTTCGCTGCTTGCTAAGAACAATCCGTTCGGCATCCTTCTGTCGTCCTTCCTGTTCGGAGCGATGCGCAACGGCGCTGACTTGATGGAGTTGAACTCCGGTGTGTCCAAGTACATCATTTCGTTGTTACAAGCCCTGGTGTTGTTGTTTGTAGCGGCGCCGCCGATTGTGCGTTGGCTGTATCGTTTGCGCGCACCTGCCGGCCGCGAAGAGTCGACCGCCGTCACGCGTGGGTGGGGAGGTCAAGCATGAATACAACGCGTTTCATGTGGCGCAGCGGCTGGATCACGATCGTTGTAGTCGTAGTGGGGTTATTTGGCGCTTGGGTGTTGCTGAACGCGGTGATCGGCGGGCGCTGCGATGCCGCGTGTGTTGTCGGCTCGTTGAGCCAGGCGTTGCGCCTGGCGACGCCGATCGCTTTTGCGGCCCTATGCGGCGTGATCTGCGAGCGGGCCGGCGTGGTGGATATCGGCATCGAAGGCAAGATGTTGATGTCGGCCATGACGTGTTACGCTATCAACTTGTTTGGATTTCAAGTGCTGAAGGATTCAATGGGCGCCGAAGCAGCCGGCTCGCTCAGTCGTCTGTTGGCAGTCGGTTTGGGGATGCTCTCGGCCTTGTTGCTGGCGATGCTGCACGCTGTGGTGTCCATCCGCTTTAAGGTTGATCAGATCATCAGCGGGACGGTGATCAACATTTTGGCCATCGGCGTCACAGGATACATGTACCGCTCTTTTTTGGCCGAAAACTTGCCGGCCGGGCCGGGCACTTTTCCCATTCTGAATATTCCCTTCCTGGCTAACCTGCCGGTGATCGGCCCGATCCTGTTCCAACAGAAGCCGTTGACCTATGTGATGTTAATCCTGATGGTCGCCGTGCATTATGTGCTCTTCTTTACCCCTTGGGGGTTGCGCACCCGCGCCGTGGGTGAACATCCCCGCGCAGCCGACACCTTAGGCATCAACGTCTTTCGCACGCGCTACGTCAATGTGTGGATCGGCGGCTTGGTTGCCGGCCTGGGCGGCGCCTGGTTTACTCTCGAAGCCGTCGATGTCTTTAACCCACTGATGACGAACGGCTTGGGCTTCATCGGCCTGGCGGCGATGATTTTCGGCAAGTGGAATCCATTTGGCGCGCTGGCCGGCGCGCTGATCTTTGGGCTGGGCAGCAGCGTCACTTCGACCGTCAGTATCTTCCGCCCGGATATCCCCTCGCAGATTCCGCAAATGTTGCCGTACATTCTGACCATCATCGTCCTGACTGGTGTTGTGGGTCGCGCGGTTCCACCTGCCGCCGATGGTCAGCCATATGAGAAGTGAGATGGCTTTGCCCATGGTTGGCCTGAGATAAGTTTGCCTGCACCGCGCCGCGTCGCTCGGCTACAATTAGCGACACAAACTGGAATCGCGTGCGCATAGGCGCCTGCAGACGCGCGCTTCCATGGGTTGGCGGTGATGCTGAGGTATGAGCGGCGAACCAGGCAGTTGTTCGGTTAAAACGCTAAGCGAGTTGTTGGAGATCATGTTGCCTCGCGGCGACATGGCCGGCTTAGAGCTGGTTTCGCGCGCCTATCGTGTGGCCGAAGCTGCCCATGCTTCTCAAAAGCGTTCCACCGGTGAGCCGTATATCACCCATCCCTTAGCCGTTGCCGGCATTCTTGCCTGTCACAAGCTCGATGCGCCCACAATCGCAGCCGCTCTGCTCCACGATATAGTCGAGGACACGCCGGTTTCCCTTGACGATATCCGCGAACAGTTTGGCGACGAGATTGCCAACATGGTGGATGCGGTGACCAAGCTGAGCCAGCGCGAGGGCATTAAGAAAGAGTTCGAGGCCCAACCCGCTGCAGCAGGCGTAAATTCTGCCAATCGCCCCGCCGCAGAGATCGCCTCGGAGACCATGCAGTACCGCACCAACCGCGAAGCAGAGTCGATCCGCAAAATGATGTTGGGCATGGTCAACGACGTTCGGGCGGTGTTGATCAAGCTAGCCGACCGTCTGCACAACATGCGCACACTTGATGCGCTCTCGCCGGAGCGTCAACGCAAGATCGCCCGCGAGACATTGGAGATTTACGCGCCGCTGGCGAACCGACTCGGTATCTGGGAATGGAAGCAGCAGCTTGAAGACTTGGGGTTTCGTTACGCCGAGCCGGAGGTGTATGCCTCGATCAGTCAAAAGTTGGAAGCCGGCGCGCACGAGCGCGAGGCGGCCGTAGCCGGCTTTATCGAAAAGCTGCGTCAGGCGTTGGCCGAGGCCGGCATCGAAAACGTGCAGATCACCGGCCGCGTCAAGCAAATCTACAGCATCTGGCGCAAGATGCAGAGCAAAAATCGCTCGTTTGATCAAATCAGCGATTTACACGCCATCCGCGTCATCATCGAAGACGGCAGCGACGCGGAAGACGAAGCACATGCTCAAGCCGACTCAACTGCCCTGCACGCGCGAGTCAACGGCACTCAACCCGCCGAGGCTCAACTGCCGACCTTGACGGACCTGAGCCGCAGTCGTCCGCCCTCGGAACGTTTCACAGACCCGGCTGTGCAGATGTGCTATGTCGTGTTGGGTGTCGTCCATCGGCTCTGGCGTCCTATTCCAGGCGAGTTTGACGACTACATCGCCATGCCGAAGGACAATCACTACCAGAGTTTGCATACAGCCGTGATCGCCGACGACGGCAAGACTCTGGAAGTACAAATTCGCACCCGTTCAATGCACAAAGCCGCTGAATTCGGCGTAGCCGCGCACTGGCTATACAAAGAGTCGGCGATGCTGAACGAAGACTATCAACGCCGGCTGGAGACGCTGCGTGAAGCCATTCGCTCGATCAGCACTGCCGAAGAAGACGCTACCTCTTTTGTCGATGCGCTAAAAGCCGATCACTTCAAGGACACCGTTTTCTGCTTCACGCCGAAAGGCAAGTTGATCGAGCTGCCGGCCGGCTCGACTGTGTTGGACTTCGCCTATCGCATCCACACCGACATCGGCAATCATTGTCGAGGCGCTCGCGTCAACGGCGTGTTTGAGCCGTTGACGTATAAGCTGAAGAACGGCGATCAAGTCGAAGTGATCACGCGCCCGAATGCCACGCCAAGTCGTGACTGGTTAGAAGGCGATGACTATGTAGTAACCGCCAATGCGCGCACCAAGATTCGCCAGTGGTTTCGTAAGCAGGATCGCGAGCAAAATATCGCTGCCGGCCGCGAGCGCATCGAGCGCGAAATGAAGCGCCTGGCCGTTTCCAGTTGGATGACCCTGGATGATGTGTACGAACTGTTCAAGGTGGACAAATCTCAGAAAGACAAGGTCGATGATTTTTTGGAGAAAGTCGGCTATGGGCAGATTTCCCTCGCCAGCGTCTCTGCGCGCATTCTGGAAGAAGAGCGCCGCCGTGAAAGCGAGCGCCAGGGCCGCCTGAACGGATTTGTAGCGCCCCTGTTGCGCCCGACGCCGGCGCCTGCAAAGGGCGGATGGTGCATCACCGGCGTGCATGGCATCTACGGAGTGCCGGCCCCTTGTTGCAACCCCTTGCCCGGCGATCCGGTGATTGGCTATGTGACGCGCGGTCAAGGCGTTAAAGTCCATCATCGTGACTGCAAGAACATCGCCAACGCAGAACCAGAACGCTTGATCTCGGTGAGCTATGAAGGCAAACCACAAGACGCTTACCCCGTTCAGTTCTTGGTCACGGCAGTTGAGCGCCAAGGGTTGTTGCACGATCTGACCGGCGTGCTGGCTTCGATGCACGTGAACATCATTGATTGCCGCGTCGTGCGCCGCGACTTAAAGCTCGGCGAGGCCACCGTTTGGCTCAAGGTAGAGCTGTCTCATACCGATTCTGTCGCACCGATTCTCAATCGGTTGGGCCAGGTGCGCAATGTGTTTGAGGTCAAGCGCGTGCTCAACGCGCGGCAGAAATAACGCCGGCAAATGACTATTCAACGAACGAATGTGGAAATACGGCAGACCGCTCGACAACGAGATAGAAACCCCAGACTATCGTTTCTTTGATCTGGCCGGCACACATGCCGAGTTGGGTTATCTTCTGGGCCGAAACGATCCTCCCTTCACAATGCAGCCTTGGTGGGCGCCGCCGGCTGCGCCGTCTTTTACGCGCGCGTGCGCCGCTGTCGTGCGCGCGTTGCATCCCCCGCTGATGGATGAGTTCGAGGCGTATGCCGATGCGCAGCACAGAGATGCAGATAGCTTGTGGCAACAGTGCTGCCGCGTCGATCTGAAAGCGCGCTTTCGCATGGGGCCGGAGGGCTGCTCGACTTTTGCTTGGCACCGGCGCGGGCGGGCCGTGATCGGCCGCAACTATGACTACTGGCCGATGCAAGCGCGTCGGCAGCGCATTCGTTTTGTCCCATCTGCTTCAGGCCCTTCAAATGCGCTCCACGCCAGCGTCGGCGCGCGGGGCGGCGCGCCCTGTGGGCGTTACGATGGCTTCAATCAAGCCGGCCTGTTCGTCTCCCTGCATGTGGTCATGACCGATGCGCCGGAGCGGGTCGCTCCCGGCGTGCCGTTTCATCTGGTCGGCCGGCTCGCATTAGAGCGCTGTCAAACTGCCCGTCAGGCCGTCGATCTGCTGACGCACATCCCGCATTTAAGCTCCTTAAATTATTTGCTCGCTGATCCAACCCAAGCTTTTGTGGTGGAGGCCGACCCACGCCGCGTGCGCGTGCGGGAGGAAACATCGAATGGCGCCTTGGCTGCGACCAATCACTTTCAGCATCCCGATATGCGTCCGTTACAAGGCCGGCGCAGTGTGCGCCATTCGGCATGTCGGGCGTCTTTTCTGTCCACCCAGCCGGCGCACTGGTTGGATGATGCGCACACCGTGGACGAACTGCTTGACATCGCCCAGGCGGTGATGGCCGATCGCAGCGCGCCGGTGTGTGGGGTGGACGGGGCGCTGGCTACGCTCTGGTCGTGGGTAGCCGAGTTGTCCACGCGCCGAATACGCTATGCTCCCGGCGCGCCGCATGTCACGCCGTTTGTGGAAGTGCCGTTGTAACGCTTTCCTTTAAGGAGTTATTGTGGGCGTCGCCCCCGTTTCACGAGTCGCGGCCGGTGTAGCTTCAACCGTTGGGGTGGGGGTAGGTGGGGCGACTAGAAAATCCTGTCGCCTCCGCGACACGAACGACTCCACCGTGAAGCTGTTGGCGCGCACATAGTACGGCGATTCCGACGAACTGATGGTGTACGTGTTGTCGGTTGTGTCTTGTGCGCCAATCCGCAGGACGATTGGCTTCGGACTGGCATTCTCCTGTTTCAGAGTCACCGTCACAACGGCAGTAGGTGTCTCCATGCCGTACTCCGGCTTGGCTGTCTTCCCCAGCGGGCGGTTCATGTTGAGGAATGACAAACGCGAAACCAGCTCGGTCACCTTGGACGCGTCTAGTGTCTCACCGCCGGCCAAGCCCTTCATCGTCCATGCGCCGGACGCGTCTTTCTCAAACTCAAATGTGCCGTTGGCATTTGTGAGCGTCAGGGCATTCACCTGTTCCTGCGGCACTTGCAAGTACGTGGTGTTGATCCAGCTCGATGCTTCCACCCCCGCGTCGAAGCTGGTCAGGCCATCGGCCAAGTACACTTCGTCCGAGCCCTCCACTCGCACATGGACGGCGCTGCCGCCCGCCGATGTGCCGATGAACAAAACCTGAGTGCGATTGTTGGCCAGGGTCAACTCGATGCGCCGCGCGTAATTGTTCGCTGCCACTTGCAGGCGATCATGACTGGTAGCGGTGCGGGCGATCAGCCGGCCTGTGCGGATGCCGGTCAGCTTGTCCAAAAACGGCGTAACGCGATTGGTTTCGGCGGGGAAGTCATCGTATTGCGGCAAGACCCATCCTTCTCCTTGCCGGCTCAGTTCGATGCGCTTGCCCTCGCGGTCTTGGATGGTAAGCCGGCTGATGTCTGCACTCTTGGTCTCGCCCAGCAATGGGCCGGCGCCGGCTGTCGCACTGGGTGTCCGCAGTGTCGTGATCAGCAAAATCAGCATCACTTGCGCAATCAGCGCAACGGTCAGAATCAGGTTACGACGGTTCATAGTCAATAGCCAGGGGTCGAATGACAAACAACAGCGGATGATTCCCTTTTGTCACATCATTTACGCGGTTGTCTCACCGCTCAATAGCATCGGCTTTTCTCCGCGTTGCCGTGTGCGCCACACCACACCTAAGCCGACTAGTGCTAGCAATGCTACGGCGTAATTTCCAACTTCCCATGCCGTGCGTTGATTCTCGGTCAGTGGCCGGAGCACGCGCGTGGAGGTGCCCCGTGCGCGAATCGTGAGCAAGTCCAAATCCTCAACAGACCAGTCCACGGCGTTTTGAGCAAATTGCAAGTTGTTGAGATACCGCTCTGGACTGAGCCGAGACGAAAGCTGGAGGATGAGATCGTTCACGAATTCATTGCTGCCGATTACAACCAAGCGTGCTGTTTCAGGCGACGATTCAAGCGTGCTGGCTGGCCGGCCTGGTTCCGGCGTGGGCGTTGCCTCAGCGCTGCTGCCCGCTTGCGGGGTTGGCTGCGGGGCAAGCAATGGCGACGGCTTGCCCTTGTAGAAACTTTCGAACACGCCCTGAATGGCCACGGCGATGGTGAACGGCTTACGATCTGCTTCAACAGAGAAGCCGTATTCCGGGTGGGCGGCGAAGTCCGGCTGGATGTTAGGATCGGTGCGTAGCCAGGCTTGAGCGGTGGAGCGCAGCAAGGCCGATACCTTGCGCCCGCTGTTCTTAGCTGGGTCGATCTCGATCGGTGAAGCCCACTGGAGCGTCACTGCCGGCAATTGCGACACGATTGGATTGCTGCGGTCCATGCCGTCGGCGCGCACGTCCACGAAGAACGGGTAGGGCAACGCCTGAATTTCGCGCACCAGTAAGCCGCCAACATTGCGATTCACTTCGTTCGGGAACGGCTCATTCTGCGGGTCCATCACCAGGCCGTTGACGATCTTGATGCCGTAATGCTCCAGCAAATCGGCGATGCCGTCCTGAACCGGCATCAGCATCGGCGGGCCAAAGCTCTGGAGTTGCAGCTTGTAGGTGCCGGCGGCGACTACGATCGAGCCACCGCGCATCAGATACTGGTCAATGGCGTAGCGTTCGCGCTCGCTTAGATTGCGCGGGCCGATCAACATCAGCACGTCGATGTCAGGAGGAACCTGGCCGGAGGTCAGATCGACGCTGCGTACGGTGTACTCGCGCCGCAGTTGCTCGGAGATCAGTTGGGTCGTGGATTGAGTTTGCTGGCCGAACGGGTCAGGCGTCTGAGGCGGTGTCCACAACCCTACTACTCTGAGAAAACCACCTGCCGACCGCTTGAGCGCAGACTCAATCGCGGTGCGCACCGTTGCTTCGTTGAAGCTGCCCTCCGGGAACAGCGCTTGGGTTTGGCCGTCGATCGTCAGCAATAGGTTCAAGTAGAACGTCTCAGTCGAGAAGAACGAAACTGGCGTGGGCTGCACTTGATATCGCTCCCGCAGCACAGCGCGGTTAAGCGGAGCGTTCGGCGCGTCGGGATCAATCACTTGGTAGGTGAACTTGCTGCCGGCTCGCGCCTGCACCTCTTTGGCTACCTTTTCGACGATCGAGGGAACTTCGGCATACACAGATGGCAAGGTGTTCGGTGTCACGATCAGCATCAAGTTGGCCGGCTCTTTCAACGAGGCAAACACGGAGTCGATGCTTTGAAAGCCGAAAGCTACTTTTTTAATGGCGCGGGTCAGATCGTATTCAAGATTACGCAGGCGCACATCCACGCTGCCGTCGCGCCGGCCTTCGACTTCGATCAAGTCGCGGAAGCCCAGCACAGTGTTCTGGTCGCCATAGCGCACCAGAATGTCGAAATAGGCGTTGATCACCGATGCTTCATATCGCCCGGACACCTGCAGCGGAGTCGGTTGGATGCCGTACACGCGCCCGGCCTCGGCCTCCACGTCGGGGTCGCGCGCAGGATCAACCACTTCGGCCGTCACGCGCCCGTTGCCGGCAATGCGATATTCCGTGAGCAGGTCACGGATGCGCGGAATGAGTGGAGCCAACAGCGGGTGGGTCTTCTCACTGAGGTACGCGCGGATCAGCAACGGTTCTTGCAGGGTGCTCAGTAAATCGCGCGTGGCCTGTGACAGACTAAACTCGCCTTGCTCGGTCAAGTCCAGGCGCAGGGTTTGGAGCGGCGCCACCCAAATATTGAGAGCAATCAAGTTGGCGGCCAGCAAAGCGCCGGTCAGGTTCATATTTCGCCGATAGTTGGCCAAGCGCGGGCCTGTGCTCCACCGTTTGCGGTCTAGTGAGATGATCGTCAGCGCCAGAAACAACGTGGTCAAAGCGGCGTAGTAAATCAAGTCGCGCAGATCGATTACGCCGCGCTCGATGCTTTCGAAACGGCTGCCGGTGCCGATGCCGCGTAAGATTTCGGCTAGGTTGCCCCCCACAAAGTCTGTCACGCCGCCCGATCCGATCAGATATAGGGCGCCGCCGATCAGTGCAGTCATGATCAAGGCAACAACTTGGTTATCGGTGCGCGAAGAAGAAAACAGTCCGATCGCGGCGTATGCTGAAGCGAGGAGCAGGGCGGCCAGGTAACCGCCGATCACCGGTCCCCAGTCTAGATCGCCTAGCATCGACACGCTGAGGGCCAGCGGCAGCGTCAGCGCCAAGGCAAGCGCAACCAGCGCCACGACCGCCAGAAACTTTCCTAGCACCAGCCGGCTGATCTGCGCCGGCAATGTCAACAGCAGTTCGAGTGTGCCGGAGCGCTGCTCTTCGCTCCATTGACGCATGGTTAGCGTCGCCACCAAGAAAATCAGCAAAACGGGCATCCAGCGGAACAGAGGCCGCATGTCGGCAATGCCACGGGCGAAGAAGGCGTCCACCCAAAAGAACGTGAACAGACTGGCGGCCAAGAAAGCGCCGATGAAGATCAATGCCAGTGGCGAGCCGAAGTAAATCGCAAGTTCCTTACGAGTGATAGCCAGAATCGTCTTCATATCGCACTTCGATGTTGAGGAGTAACTGCCTTGCCCGACACCCGGCGAGATTTCTGATTGCCGGCTCGTCAAACCCGGTTAGCAGGACGCGCTAAGCGTTGGTTGTGGCCAGTTCGTTGAACACGCTTTCGAGTGTGCGCGAATCGGGCCGCAGTTCGCGCAGCGGCCAGTTCATCTCGCGGGCTATCTCGAACAGGGCGGGGCACAAGTCGATTCCCTCGCTTCCATGCACCCGATAGGTCACGCGCCGGCCATCCCCGTCCAATGCTTCTACGCGTCGCACGTTCTTTAACTTGCTTAGCGTCTCGGCGAGTCCTTGGATCGGTCGTTGTAATACCAGGATGGCATTGTTGGTTGCGCCCAACTCCGCCAGGCGAGCGTCCGCACGGATTTGACCGTTCATCATGATGATGACGCGATCGCACAG
>JANWVJ010000007.1 GCA_025056895.1 Thermoflexales bacterium | reverse complement strand
CTTCGGCGCCGGCATTGCCGGTTTCGGTTTGCTGTTCTTGGGCTTGTCGGCCACTTTTCACGTTGCGCCCCTCATGTACCTCGGCATCGCCACGCTCGGCGTAGGCATGGGTGTCTTTAACATTGGCGCGCTGTCTATGATGATGGATATGACAGTGCCAGGCGAAACCGGCTCATTGATGGGCGCGTGGGGCATGGCGCAAGCTATTGCCACCGGTATGGCCAACTTCCTCGGCACCTTCCTGTTGCAGGTCGGCTTGGCCCTCACCGGCGACAACGCGCCGCTCACCTATGCCTTGATCTTCGGTTTCTCTGCGGTGCTGTGCGCGACTGCCATCTGGTTGGTGCAACACGTCAATGTTGAACAGTTCCAGAAGATGACGCGCGAACAAATGGCGCTCACCCTCGAGGCCGCCTAAAAGCGCGCTCGTCCCCTCTCGCGCCGATGTCGGCCTTCGTGATGGTGAAGGCCGGCATCGGCCCGATTGAAAAGTGCTATGCGATATACCCCCGAACAACTTGAGCGTCGCAACCGTTCGATCTGGACGCCCGTCCAAGCCATCGGTGCGCCGATTCAATTACTGGTCTTTCTGGTCAACGTTGTGTTGGTTGTCCGTTTTCTTGCCACCGGCGCCGACTACGAACTGGCCCACGCCGTGTCGGTTGTTAAAGTGCTCATGCTCTACTTCATGACCGTCACCGGCGCGTTCTGGGAGCATGAAGTGTTCGGCCCCTGGTTCCTGGCCAAAGAATTCTTCTGGGAAGATTTTGTCAACCTGATTGCCCTCATCGCCCACACCGCCTTTCTGGTGTCGGGCTGGCTAGGAGCAGACCCGGTGACGCAAATGTGGATCATGTGCGTTGCGTTCCTGACCTACCTGGCCAACTTCACCCAGTTTTTGGTCAGAGGCATTCAGACGGCTTTGCAGAAGCGCAGCGCCCGTCGTGCTGCGCAAACAGACCCAACTGTGTCATGAGTCCCAACTCGGCCGCTTCACCCCTTGCCCCGCCGTTTCCCTTCACCGCCATCGTCGGCCAAGATGAGATGAAGCTGTGTCTGTTGCTCAACGTCATCGATCCGCGCATTGGCGGCGTGCTGGTGATGGGACATCGCGGCACAGGCAAGAGCACCACCGTGCGCGCGCTGGCCGCCGTGTTGCCGCGCATTACGCGCGTCGCCGGCGACCCGTACAACCGCCCCCCGGAAGAGATGCACGATGCTCCGCCTACTGCCGGCGCGAACGGCCATACGGAGCGATCCCACACCCCTAAACTCAAAACCGAGCGCATCCCCGTGCCGGTGGTCGATTTGCCGCTTGGCGCTACTGAAGACCGCGTGTGCGGCACGATCGATATCGAGCAGGCTCTCACGCGCGGCGTCAAAGCGTTTGAGCCGGGTTTGTTGGCCCAGGCCAATCGCGGCTTTCTATACATCGACGAGGTCAATCTGCTTGACGATCATCTGGTCGATGTGCTGCTCGACGTGGCCGCCAGCGGATGGAACGTGGTTGAGCGCGAAGGGATCAGCGTGCGCCATCCGGCCCGTTTCGTCCTGGTCGGCTCCGGAAATCCAGAGGAAGGCGATTTGCGCCCCCAATTGCTCGATCGCTTTGGCCTGCACGCCCGCATCACAACCATCACCGACGTGGCCCTGCGCGTCGAGATCGTGAAGCGCCGGCGCGCCTTCGACGCCGACCCCTTCGCTTTCTCCGCTGCTTGGGAAAAGGAACAGCGCGCGTTGCGCACTCGCATCACCCGCGCGCAGAAAGCCGTTTCTGCGGTTGATCTGCCCGATCCGATCCTCAATCGCATCGCTGAATTGTGCATGAACTTGGGCATTGACGGCCATCGCGGCGAGTTAACCCTGGCCCGCGCCGCTGCCGCGCACGCCGCCCTGCATGGCCGCGCCCGCGTGGTGTGGCCCGATGTGATTGCCGTCGCGCCGGCCTGTTTGCGTCATCGCTTGCGTCGCGACCCCCTGGAAACCGTTGATTCAGATGAAAAGATCGAGCGCGCACTGAGTAAGCTGACGCTCGATGCACCTGCGCCGTCCGCATGAACCGGCTGAGTTTTGACGATGTGGTTGGCATGGAGCGCGCCAAGCAGGCCCTCCTCCTGCTGGCCGTCGATCCGTCGCTGGCCGGCCTGGCATTGGCCGCCCCGGTCGGCAGCGGCAAGTCCACGCTGGCGCGCGCCTTTGCATCCTTGTTGCCGGCCGGCGCACCCTTCGTCGAGCTGCCCATCAACGTGACCGAAGATCGCTTGATCGGCGGACTCGATTTAGAGGCCACGCTGGCGCGCGGCGAGCGCGTGATCGAACCCGGTCTGTTGGCCCGCGCGCACAGCGGCGTAGTGTATGTCGATAGCCTCAACCTGCTCGATGCCGGCGCCGCAGCGCACGTCATGGATGCGCTGGCGCGCGGCGTGGTGCGCGTGGAACGCGACGGCGTGAGCGCCGTGTACCCAACCCACTTCATGCTGATCGGCACCTTTGACCCTAGCGACGGCCCGGTGGCCGGCAGCCTGCTCGACCGGCTCGGCCTGATCGTTGCTCTGTCTGCTCAGAGTGATGTGCACCGGCGCCAAGAAGTGGTGCGCCGCAATGTGCGCCCTGCCAGTGATCGCCCTGACGAAAACGGTGATGACATGCTGCGCGCCCTCATTGAACTGGCGCGCAAGCAGCTCCCTCACGTCGCCATCTTGGATGAGCAGATCGAAGCGTTGGCCCGCGCAGCCCTCAGCTTAGGTGTAGAAGGAAATCGCGTCGATGTGTTTGCCGTCAAGGCCGCGTTGGCCAGTGCTGCTCTGGCCGGCCGTGCCGACGTGACCGAGGCCGATCTGGAAATCGCTGCCAAGCTGGTCTTGTTGCCGCGCGCCACCCGCCCTCCGCAACCGACCGCAGCGGAGCAGCCCTCCCAACCCTCCCAAGCGGCGCCGCCCCCTGATGGGGCGCGCGATCCCGCAGAGACACCTGAGGAAAAGTCACCCGATCAGACGCCGACCCCGGAACACATCGAGGAACTGTTGCTGAGCGCCATCGAGACCGAGCTGCCGGCTGAGCTAACCCAGTTGCCGTTTGCCGTGCAGCGGCGCGGCAAAACCGGCAGCCGAGGCATCGCTCTGAACGACCGGCGCGGGCGTTACGTGCGCGCCGTGCCCGGAGCACCGCGCGGGCGCAAGATCGCCTTGCTACCCACTTTGTTGGCCGCCGCCCCTTGGCAAACCCTACGTCGTGCCCAGCAGCCTGCCAACGGTCACTCGGCTTCGCGCGTCGTGTTACGCAAAGAAGACGTGCGTGTTAAACGCTTTCGTGACAAGGCCGGCACGTTGTTCATCTTCGTCGTTGACGCCTCCGGCTCGATGGCGCTGAACCGGATGCGTGAGGCCAAAGGGACTGTGGCCCGCTTGTTGCGCAGCGCGTATGTGCACCGCGACCAAGTGGCGCTGATCGCGTTTCGCGGGCCGGCGGCGCAGCTCCTTTTGCCGCCCTCTTCCAGCCCCGACCGCGCCCGCCGCGAACTGGACGTGCTCCCGACCGGTGGCGGCACGCCGCTGGCTTCGGCGTTGTGGTTGGCTTGGCAAACTGCCCGTCAGGCCCGCACGCGCGGCATCCACAACATCACATTAGTCTTGTTGACCGACGGGCGCGCCAATGTGTCGCTGCATCCTCACCCAGATGAACGCTCTGCTGACAAAGAACAGATTCAAAACGAGATTCATCAACTTGCCCGCTGCATCGCCGCCGATCGGCTAAACGCCGTAGTGATCGACACACAAGCCGGTTATCTGTCGCGCGGCGAAGCGCGCGCCCTGGCCGGCGATTTAAACGCCCGTTACGTGTATCTGCCGAATGCGCGGGCCCATCAAATTACGGAGGTGATCGCGCCATGAAAAGCGCTCGAACAAACGGCAAATCGCTTGCCCATCCCGTTGAGACGGTTGCCGTTAGCCCGTCCCCATCCACACCTTTGTCGATCACGGCGGTGGTCGGCATGGAACATTTCAACCGCCGCGTTTGGGAACAGGTCAAGTCCGAACTGGCGCCGGAGATCGTTATCCGCCAGTGGACCGACCTGGACCTGGAGCGCAAAGCGCCCGAAGTGGCCGAGTCTATTCACAACGCCGACTGCTTGTTTATCACGATGGTGAATTTTAAAGAACAGGCGGACTGGTTGTGTGAACAAGTTGCTCGGTCGCGCGCGCAGGTGATCTTCGCTTACGAGTCGATGCCCGAGGTGATGGCGCTGAACAAAGTGGGCGACTACGTCGTAAGCGGCAAAGGAGGTATGCCGGAGCCGATCAAGCGTGTCGCGCGTTTGCTGGTCAAAGGCCGCGAGGAAGACACCTTATACGGCTACACCAAGCTGATGAAGCTGATGCAAACCATGATGCGCTTCATGCCGGACAAGGCGCGCGACTTTAAGAACTGGATGACGGTCAACATTTACTGGAACCAGCCCTTGCCGCACAACATCGTCAATATGTTCCGTTTGATTGCGCGCGAATACTTTGGCCGCGCTCTTGTCGTCGAGCCGGTGGTCGAAGTGCCGATGATGGGGCTGTATCACCCCGATGCGCCGGCCTTCTTTAAAGATGTTAAATCTTTTCGCGATTGGCGACGGCGCAGCGCCAAATCCAGAAATCAAGCCTCGAAATCAACTGTCGGCCTGCTGTTCTTCCGCAAGCATCTGGTTCAAGAGCGCGGTTACATTGACGATGTGATTCGCGCCTTCGAGAAGGCCGATCTGGACGTGTTGCCCGTCTTCGTCGCCGGCATTGAAGGCCATGTCGCCGTGCGCGACTGGCTGGCCAGAGAGAAAGTCGATGCTTTGGTCAGCACGATCGGCTTTGCATTGGTGGGCGGGCCGGCCGGCTCCACCGCCCCAGGCCTGTCCGTCAAAATTGCCCACGACATTCTCGGCAGCATCGATGCGCCCTATATCGTCGCTCAGCCGCTTTACGTGCAAGACTTCCTTTCATGGCATACCGTTGGCGTTGGGCCGATGCAATCTACCGTGCTGTATGCGTTGCCGGAGATGGACGGCGCGATTGATCCGGTTGTGATCGGCGCGCTCAACAACGGTGCTTTCCAAACCGCGCCCGACCGGCTGGAGCGCCTGGTCACGTTGGTCAAAAAGTGGGTCGCCCTGCGCCACAAGCCCAACCGCGAGAAGAAAATCGCCATTGTGGTGTACGACTATCCGCCCGGCTTGGGCAAAAAAGCTACGGCTGCTCTGCTCGATGTGCCGCGCAGTCTGTTGAATGTGCTGCGACGTTTGCAAGCTGAAGGCTACACAACCGGCCCGTTGCCTGCCACACCCGAACAGCTTTTGGCCTGGCTCGACCAAGCCACCGAGATGCCGCTTGGCTCGGCGCAGGCCGGCTTCGCCGTCACCGCCGACGACTATCGTCGCTGGGTATCGACCGACGAGCGTGCGCGCATCGAAGAGCGGTGGGGGTCGTTCCCCGGCGAAATTGCTCCGCTCAGCAAAGACGCCGTGTTCATCGGCGGCCTGCGCCTGGGCAATATCTACATCGGCGTGCAACCGCGCTTTGGCGTCCAGGGCGACCCAATGCGCTTGTTGTTCGACAAAGCCAATACGCCTCATCATCAGTACATCAGCTTCTATCGTTGGATTGCACGCGGTTTTGAGGCCGATGCTCTGATTCATGTCGGGATGCATGGCTCGGCGGAGTGGATGCCCGGCCTGCAACTCGGCATGACGCAGACGTGCTGGCCCGACGCACTGTTGGGCGAGCTACCCCATCTCTACCTGTACCCGGTCAATAACCCCAGCGAAGCCAATATTGCCAAACGGCGCGGCTATGCTGCGATGATCTCACATGCTGTGCCGCCGATGACGCGCGCCGGCCTGTACAAGGAACTCGGCGCGCTGCGGGAAATGTTGGACGACTATCGCCAACGCGCCGCCGACGCCCGCGCTGCTGCCACAGAGCTTGATCCCACTTTTGAAGAGGCCGTGCTCAACAAAGTGGCCCTGGCCAATCTAGACGCCGATTGCCCGCGCCTGGCCGGCGAATCTTTCGAAGAGTATGCCGCCCGCCTGCACGCCTATCTGCGCGAGTTGGAGAATCGGCTTATCAGCGGCGCGCTGCACGTGCTGGGTGAGGCCGCGCCCCTCGAAACGCAGGAAGTGGCCATCACCGAGTGGTTAAAAGCGGCCGGCAACGGCCACTCGTTGGCCGCGTTGGTGACCCGCGCCTTGCACGGGCCTGCTGCGCCGGCTTACGCCGAGCTGGCTGCTCGCGCCCGACGGGGCGATCCGCTCGCTTTGCAACAGCGCGAGCAGGTCGATCTGGCCTGCCGTGAATTCGTCGCCCGCAGCATCTTGAACGGCGAACAGCCTGCTCCTGCCTTCAGCCGCGTGACCGGCGCCCAGCAGCTCGACGCAGAGGACGCACACGCGCTAGATGCCATGACGCGCGCCGGACGCGAGCTGGCCCGTCGGCTCTCCGACCAGCGCGCCGAGCTGGATGCGATCGCCCATGCGCTTGCCGGCGGCTTTTTGCCCTCCGGCCCCGGCGGTGATCTGATCCGCGACGGCATGACCGTGTTGCCCACCGGCCGCAATATCCACGCCATCGATCCCTGGCGCATTCCTTCCGAACTGGCCTATGCGCGCGGCGCGCAGATCGCCGATGCTGTGCTGGCCCGCCACCTGCAAGAGAACAACGGCGCCTATCCTGAAACCATCGCCCAGGTGTTGTGGGGATTGGACACGATCAAGACCAAAGGCGAAGCCGTCGCCACCGTGCTGCGCTTGATCGGCGCGCGGCCCGCCTACGACGGCCAAGGCAAGATCAGCCATTACGAGTTGATCCCGCTGAGCGAACTGGGGCGCCCGCGCATCGACGTGCTGATGAACCTCAGCCCGGTCTTCCGCGACACCTTCGGCATGGTGATGGATCATTTGGACCGTCTGGTGCAGGCGGCGGCTCAGGCGGACGAGCCGATCGAGATGAACTTCATCAAGAAGCACGTGCAAGAACACATGGCTGCCGGCGTAGAGTTTGGCTGCGCCACTGCGCGATTGTTTACCCAGGCGCCCGGCGCCTACGGCACCTATGTCGATGACATGATCGAAGATTCAGCCTGGCAGAGTGAAGAGGATCTCGATGCCTTGTTTGTGCGTCGCAATGCATACGCTTACGGCGGCAGCCGGCATGGCCAGCACGCCCCAGAAATTCTTCAACGCTTGCTGGGCACAGTTGGCCGCGTAGTGCAAGAGATCGATTCCGTTGAGTTTGGCGTCTCCGACATCGATCATTACTTCGCGTCGTCGGGCGCGTTGCACCTGGCTGCCCGCCGGCGACACCACAACGGCGCGCCGGTTAAGCTCAATTACATCGAATCCTTTACGGCCGAGACGCGCATCGACGATGTGGACAAAGTGTTGCGCATGGAATATCGCTCCAAGCTGCTGAACCCGCGCTGGTACGAAGGCATGTTGCAACACGGCCACAGCGGCGCTGCCGAGATCGGTAACCGTTTCACGTATATGTTGGGGTGGGATGCCGTGAGCAACAGTGTGGATGACTGGGTGTACACCCAGGCCGCCCATACCTTCGCCCTGGACCCAACCATGCGCGAACGGCTGAGCCAAGCGAACCCACAAGCCATGCGCAACATCGTAGGGCGTTTGTTGGAAGCAAATGGGCGCGGTTTGTGGCAAGCCGACAACGCCATCATCGATCAGCTTAAAGCGCTGTACGCTGACCTGGAAGATCGACTGGAAGGAGTGCGCGCGTGATGGCGCGCCTTGCCGCTGTCATGCAGTCCGGCTGCGCGCAGGCCGGCTGGCTCGCCCTCTGTTTGCTGGCCGGCGCACTGACCACTGTGCTGGCTCCTGCCGAGCGCACCCTGGGCGATGGCATTCGGGTGGTGTACTGGCATGTGGCCTGCACCTGGGCCGGCCTGACCGGTTTTGCCTTGCTGGCTGTTCTTGGCCTGGTCGTTCTGCTCACTGGGCGCCCGTCGTGGCAAACCTGGGCGTTTGCCATCGGCTGTGTGGCAGCGGTGTGCTTCGGCGCTGGCGCGACGCTCAGCGCGCTGGCCGCGTGGGTTAACTGGGGTGGCGTGTATTGGGCCGAGCCGCGCATGCGCGCCAATGTGATCATGTTGGCCGGCTCGGTGATTGTGTTGACCTTAGCCACCTGGCCGCTGCCGGCCCGCCTGAAGGGCGCGCTCTACCTTGCGCCGGCGGCGCTATACGGCGCGCTTATCTCCAACACACCGCTGGTCATGCACCCACACGACCCCATCGGCTTGTCTTCCTCCGCTGCCATTCGCCTGACGTTTGCCTTGTTATACGGCCTGTGCGTGGGGATGGCCGCCGGCGTGGTTCTGATAGTGCATCGCCGGCTTGTTGAGAACACACTTCCATCGGAGAAGCGAATAACATGAAGACCAAAGCGATAGTCTTCCCTGCTGCGCATACGGTTGAGTTGCGCGAAGTCGAATTGAAGCCCTTGGGTGACGAGGATGTGCTGGTGCACACCACGCTCACCTCGATTAGTGCCGGCACAGAACGCATGCTGTTTCGCGGGGTGATGCCCCACCCGATGTTGCAATTCCCGGTCGTGCCGGGTTACGAGACGGTTGGGCAGGTGATTGACGCCGGCACTCGCGCGCGTGCTTGGATCGGCAAGCGCGTCTATGTCGGCGGCAATTACGGCTTTATCGGCGTTAACCCGGCCTTTGGCGGACAAAGCGCGCACATTGTCGCGCCTCAGTCCCACTTGACCGAGTTGGGGCCGTTGACCGACGCACAGGGCGTCCTACTGGCGCTGGCGGCCACGGCGTTGCATGGCGTGGACCAGGCCGGGATTCAGGCTGGCAATGCGCCGCGTGCGCTGGTGCTCGGCCAGGGCGTGGTCGGCCAACTGGCTGCCCGCATCGCCAAAGCGCGCGGCGCCCAGGTTACCGTCACCGATCGAATCGCCGCGCGCCTGAATTTGTCTGTGGCAGATGAGGTATGGTTGATCGAAGAGACGCCGCCAGTTCATTCTCAGCCGGCCTTCGATGTGCTGATTGATGCCACCGGCAAAATGGACGCCATTGCGCCGTTCCTGATGTCGGTGCAGAAAGGTGGGCGCATCGTGTTGCTGGGCTATTACGACGCAGTGCATCTGCCCTATATGCCGATCTTTCTGCGTGAGCTGATGCTGGTTGCCAGTAAGGAATGGGCAGCCGGCGACTTGGCTCGCGCCCGCGACTTGATTGCCGCCGGCAGCTTGCAGGTCGATTCTCTGATTACCCATCGCCTAAGCGCCGATCAGCCGGCTCGCGCGTTCGAGATTGCCTTTAACGATCCCGCCTGTGTCAAGCTGGTGCTGGAGTGGGGCGGAGTGGAGGTTGAAAGTTGAAGCTTGAAGGTTGAAAGTTGAAAGTTGGGTCTTGCGTATCTCGTATCGTGTGTGACGTGTTCTACCGTTCTTAGTTTGTCATCTGTGATTTGTTGCGTAACCACTGTCTACTGGAGGCTTGTATGACCCCGCGCATGATTGCGATCTACGGTAAAGGCGGTATCGGTAAAAGCTTCTTCACCGCCAATCTGACGGGCAAGATGGCCTTGAAGGGCTTGCGCGTGTTGCAACTGGGATGTGATCCTAAGCATGATTCATGCAATGCCTTGTTCGATGGGCGCAGTCTGCCCACAATCGGCGACCAGTGGCGGCTGATGAAAGAAGCCGGCCGTGAGAAAGAGCTGGATGTCAGCCACTTGATCTACCGCACCGACCTGACCGGCAGAGGGCATATCGTCTTTGGCGCCGAACTGGGCGGGCCGGAGGTGGGGCGCGGTTGTGGCGGGCGCGGCATCTCTTTTGGCTTTGGCCTGCTCGAAGAACGGGGCATGGCTGAATGGGCGCTCGATTACATCGTCATGGACTTTTTGGGCGACGTGGTGTGCGGCGGCTTCGCTACGCCGATTGCCAAGAGCATGGCCGAGGAAATCATCATCGTCGCCTCGCACGACCGCATGAGCCTGTATGCGGCCAACAACATTGTGCGCGCCGTGAACTATTTCGCTGCAATGGGCGGCAAGTCGCGCGTGATCGGCATGGTGCTCAACCGTGATGATGGCAGCGGCGTAGCCGAGCGCTTCGCGGCGCAGGTAGGCTTGCCGATCCTGTTGAAGGTGCCGTACAGTCCGGCTGCCCGCGCGCTGAGCGACCGCTGCAAGCTCTTGTTTGAGCTACCGGAGATGGACGCGCTGTTCGATCAATTCGTCAACAAAATCCACTACCGCGATTACACAACCCCGGAGCGCTTAACGCCTTTGGAATATGCGGCCTTCTTGGAAGTGTTCGGCGCAGCCGAGCCGCCCGACCTGCCTGAGCCGGCTACGCTGCAAGACTTGACTGGCCGCGTTGCCGGCCCGGCCCAGGGAGTCGATTTAAGTAGTTCTGAATATAGTGACGACGCTCGATTGATCGTGCGCCGCATCATGGCCGACATGGGCCTCACCATCACCCGCTTGATCGAAGAGCCGGAGCGCGGCGTTGTCGTCACCAGCGAGCAAGGCTGGGAAGCCATCTTCGGCAATCCGCGCGAGGAGATCGACGCCAAGATCGCCATCCTGTCTGCCCTGAGCCACAGCGGCGAAAAGTTCCGCTTGGCCGATCTGCGCCACACCGCCGCCCCGTTTTACGAATAGCGTAGGGCAAAGTGCGCCCTTACTTTCATGATCGGCGGGGTTGTGTCCGCTGTGCCGGCCGGTTCTGCGTCAGGGGAGGTAGTACAGCGGATTCTGTAAAACACCCCCGTAGCGAATCTCGAAGTGCAGGTGCGGGCCGGTCGAGCGGCCGGTGCTGCCCATGGCGGCGATGATCTGGCCGCGCGCGACCGGTTGGCCAGGATCAACGTAGTAGGCGCTCAGGTGAGCATATACGGTGGAAAAGCCGTTGCCATGATCGATCATCACCATGTAGCCGTACCCAGTGTTATCCCAGCCGGCGAAGCTCACATAGCCGCCGTCGGCGGCAGCGATCGGAATGCCCACGGCGTTGGCGATGTCGATTGCGCGATGACCCCACCAAAAGCCCTGTGAGATAGAACCGGTTGTCGGCCAGAGAAATGCGCCGCTGCCGGCCGTGCGCACCGGCGCAGCGCTATATGTCCCAGCGGAGTAGGTGGTCGTCGGTTGCGCCGGACGTGGTGTGAATGGCTTGATACCTCTGGGTACAACGATTTTTTGGCCCGGCAACAGGTTAGCCGAAGCAGATAGCCCATTCAGCGGAAAGGAAACGATGTCTTCTACTTTGGCCTTGAACTTTGTGGCGATCCCTTCTAACGTGTCATCCGCTTGGACGGTGTACCAGATGCCGTCCACCGGCAGCACATACAGCACCTGGCCAATATCGAGCCGGTCGGGTGTCTCTTCCACGGCTTCGTTCGACCAAACCAGCGTCGAGGGCTGCAATCCGAATCGCACGGCAATTGCCTCAACCGTGTCGCCGGGCTGCACGGTGTAGGTGATGATTGCCGTGCGCGCTTCGGCCAGTTGGGCAGTCTCAACGACAGCCAGCCGTGCGATCAGCCCGCCGTCCTGATTGTTGAGCGCCGCGTATGTCTGAAAGAACGGCTTGAGAAGCGCCCCGCCGCTGCCGGGCCGATCGGCGACGTCGGATTCAGCCGAGTCGCCGGCAGAGGCAAGCGCCGGCTTGGTCTCTGCTGCCGATCTACCGGCCGAAGCGAGGCTGTCTAGCCGCATACCGGCCAGCGCAACGGCCAGCAACGCTACACTCACGATCGCTATGTGTGAGGTGTATCGCCCGATCAACACCAGCAGTTGCCAGCGGATTTCCTCTGAGCGCAATTGAAGGCGGATCAGACGCCGAGTCGCACGCACGCGATTGATCACCTGCGCCGAGTGTTCGGTGATGCTGAATGGATTGCTGCGTTGAGTCGGTAACACGATAGAAAACTCTGAGGAGGTGAAGTATAGTACAGCGTCTTGTGTCGCCGGCTGCGAGATCGTCTTGCAACCGATTGTCCCGCCTGCGCTGACCGCATTCTATGGCGCTGGCAACACGCTCCAGGGGTTGATTGCTCTGCCGCCGGCGCGAATCTCGAAGTGCAGGTGCGGGCCGGTTGAGCGACCTACTGACCCCACTGCAGCAATCACTGTGCCTTGCAACACCTGTTGCCCGCACGTCACGTATAACTGGCTGGCATGAGCATAGAGAGTCTGATAGCCGTTGCCGTGATCCAGCACAACGTACTGACCATAGCCGACCGGCACGCCAGCCGCGTTCAGTGAATAGCCAGCATAGATCACCGTGCCGCTGTCTACGGCGTAGATCGGCTCTCCCAGCCGGCCGGCGAAGTCCAACCCCGGATGCCAACTGCTAAAGTTGTACCCAGAGAGATATCGGCGGTTGGTGGGGTAGATAAAGCTGCCCGTGCCCAGCGTAGGAATGGCCACTTCGCCACAGCGTCCGACGCGATAGACTGCCACGCCGGTAACCGGGTTGCGGCTTACCTGCACCGGCTTGGGCACTTGCCAAATCACAGTTTCGCGTTGCCCGCCCGGCACAAACAGCTCTTGGCCCACTTGCAGCACCTGATTCACGTTGCTCAAGTTGTTGACTTTCTGTTCGACGATTGACTCTGGTGAAACTTGAAAGCGACGCGCAATTGCTTCGATGGTGTCGCCGGCTTCTACTTCTACGACCAAGCCGTTTGAAGGTGGGATGACCAATTCCATCCCGATGGACAGCAGGTCTGGGTTGTCTTTGAGCGCTTTGTAGTTCGACCAAAGCACCGTCTCGGGCGTCAACCCAAAGGCCGCCGCAATGCCGAACAGCGTATCGCCCGGCTGAACCGAGTAGTAGATCAGGCCGCGCGACGAGTTGGCTGAACTAGCTGTCTCACTCGAGGCCCCCGTCTCCGTCAACGGCGCTAGGTTCCGTATAACAGAACCTTCGTCTCCTCCGCCCAGCGCACCCTCGCGTCGGGCGAGCACCAAGCCGGGTTGGCCAAGGTTGGACGGAGGTGTGGCAGCCGAGCTGGAAACCGGTGTGGCTGCCAAAGGCAATTGAGCTGTCGCGAGTATCACGGCAATGACCGCAATGACCAGAATGATGAAGTGAGCGATATAACGCGATATGCCGGCTCGAAGCGAGCGTCTGCCCGCACCGGATCGATACCGGCTTAATCGCCCAAATCGGTTGTCATAACGCATACAACCCTCTGCGCGCGCCGATTATACAAACTCTAAGACGCCCTAGAGCCGGTGGTTGGGAGGCGTAGGCCGCTAGTGGGTAGCCTAATCTTGGGCATTTGACGAAGAAGAGACCGGAGCGGTGATGGTCGGCTCTGCCGGCGCTTGCTCTGGGAGTGAGTCCTCAGCCGGCCCATAACCAGGTGGGCCGTCGTCTGTCAGGAACTGTGGCGGAGAAGGAGTCAGGCTTTGCGACCAGAGTGCCGTTTGTAGCGCTAGAAGACGTTGTACTGCGTCGGCTGCCAGGCGTGTGTTGTGTCCCATATCGATCAGCAGAGAGATCAACTGGCTGGCTGCTAACAACACGGCGAACTGGATCAAGGTAAACAGCGCGATGCTTAGGCCGGCGATGACCCCGATCATCATACCGGTCGGAGGAGTGCCATCGGGCAGCTCCTGCACAAAAGGGAGGTGTATCCAATCGAAGACGCCAGTCAGAAAGATCGCCGAGGCGCTCAACAGACCGAGAATCAACGACGCCCACGCAAATACTTGCAGTGCGAAAGTCATGAAATGGAGCGCTCGATAGCGGCGTTGGATCATCGATTATCCTTCCGTCTCGTGATAGGTGCACCCGCCGAACGAACTCGCCGGCCCCTCAAATCCAGGCCAGGTAGACAAGATATACCGCTCGAGTGTCTGCGCAGCTCGTATCCCACAATTTTGGCAGGAGGACATCAGAGTCTTTTGATTCCTGGCAATTCGATCACCGACCTCTCCGAGCGGCTGCGAGCCAGAGACCGTACTGAAAACCGCACACTTTTCGGCAAGTATAATCGCAGCCGGCGAAAGTTTGTGCGGCTGTTTGCGTTACATCCGCTGTTCTGCCGCCGTCTGTCGCCTACAGCTCGTACGTATACTTTGAATGAGGCGATCGCCGGCGAGCGTGCGTCTTGCCGGCGCCTCATGTCATGCGGAGCAATCTGAATGGATGCAGGGTTTGCCATTGTTGTCTTTTTCTCTACCATTGCCTTCGTGTTTCTGCTGGTCTGGGTAGTTGTCATCGTGCCGCAGAACCGCGCGCGCAAAAATCAAGAACAAGTGGTTGCCGAGCTAAAGATCGGCGAAGAAATTGTGACGGTCGGAGGCATCGTCGGCAAGTTAACCTATCTGAATCGAGAAGAGGATATCGCGCGCATTGAAGTCGCTAAGGGCGTAGAAGTGCGCATCATTCCTGCTGCGATCAGCCATCCGCTCGACTTCATGCAGCGCGTGGAGCGCGAAAAGCGTTCCGGGCAAGGCGCTCGTCGCGCCAAGTGAGCCGCACATCTGACGCGCAGCACCGTCGTCCATCTCGCAAGGCCATGCGCTTTGATGTATTCACCTTATTCCCCGGCATGTTTGTCGGCCCGTTTTCGGAGAGCATCGTGCGCCGCGCGGTGGACGCCGGCCTGATCGAAATCTATACCCACAACATCCGTGATTACGCGACCGACAAGCATCGCACGACAGATGACTATCCCTACGGCGGCGGTGGCGGCATGGTGATGAAACCGGAACCCATCTTCGCGGCGGTCGAGTCGGTGTTGGCCGGCGCGCGAGGCATACCGATCGTCTTGATGTCGCCTGCTGGCCGTACGTTTACTCATGCCATCGCCAGAGAGTTGGCGCACTATCCGCGCGTTGCGTTGATTTGCGGTCACTACGAGGGAGTGGATGAACGCGTGCGCCAGTACTTGTGCACCGACGAGATCAGCATCGGGGACTACGTGCTCACCGGAGGTGAGTTGCCAGCAATGGTGATCATCGATGCCGTCTCGCGCTTGGTGCCGGGTGTGTTGCCGGAGTGGGCGCCGGAAAATGAGTCGCACGCCAACGGCATGATCGAACATCCTCATTACACCCGGCCGGCCGAGTTTCGTGGCTGGCGCGTGCCCGATGTGCTGTTGAGCGGCAACCATGCAGCTATTGCAGAGTGGCGCCGGCTGCAATCTGAACTGCGCACCCGTCACCGCCGGAAGATCAGCTCATGAAACGACCACTCCCTGCCCTGATCCTGCGCTCCTTCCTTGCAGCGCCGCTGGATCGGTTTCTTCTGATGGGTCTGGTAGGTGGGTTGCTGCTGGTCACAGCCGGCTGCGCCAACGCCGCGTCTTCTCCATCGCCGGCCCTGACTGAAACGATCCAACCTGCGACTTTGCCCATCCCGTCGCCGATTCCTCCGACGTCCACAGCCGTCCCTCAACCGACCGCGGCCGTCGCCACGCCTACCGCTTCACCCGTTCCGCCGTCGCCGATTGTGATGGCGATCGTGGGCGAGCCGCAGACGCTTCACCCGCTATACGCAACCGGCCAAGCTGCCCGCATCGCACTTGCTCCCTTGTTCGTGGGCTGCATCGGCCAAGATGAAACCGGCGCGCCGGTTGCGCTGGGGTGTGAACGTGTGCCGACGCTGGAAAATGGCGATGCGCGCTTCGTCGGTGAGGGGGATGCCCGCCATCTTGAAGTGACCTTTCGCATTCGCGCCGGCTGGCGCTGGACGGATGGGCAGCCTGTGACTGCTGAAGATGCCTTGTTTGCTTGGCAACTGCTGATGGCCCCCGAAGCCCAAGTGAACGACCCCCTGATTCAGAAAGTCTATGCCATGGAGGCCCCCGACGAGCGCACGATTGTTGTCCGGTTTATGAGCGCGGCGCAAGCGCGCGCTGCCGCTGCCGGCGCGCTGCAAGGCGCCGTCGCCTTTGAGTATTTCAGTCAACAAGGGAGCTATGCGCGTTATGCTCGCCAGTCTGACCCGCTCTCAGACGCCCGCTACTGGGCCGTTGTGCGTTGGCTGCCGGCTCACCTCTTGGCTGACATCCCACCCCGCGAGCACTGGCGCAGCTCGTTTGCCGAGCGTCCTGTCGGCGATGGCGCGTTTGAGATGGTCGAGTGGCGCAAAGGCCGTGAGATGATTCTCGTCCGTTCAGCGCAACCGTTCCCGTTGACCCCCGCCGGCAATGCACTCGGTCTCATCTTCAAATTCGCGCCTGACCCCGGCACGGCAAGCGAATGGGTGCGCCAGGGTGAGGCCCATCTCGCTCAGCCGCTCTCACTCGATGTCTTACACTGGTTGAACGGCACCCCCGACGTTGAGGCGCTCGTTTTGCCGATGCCCAGCTTTGAGCAAATTACCCTCAATCTCAACCGGCCGCCTTTCGACGATGTGCGAGTGCGCCAGGCGCTGCGGCTGGCCGTTGACGTGCCGGCCATCCTCACCGACCCGGCGGTGGGCGTTGTGACGGCCGCGATCCCCCTTGACCTAACCGGCCTGTTCTACGGCGTGGCAGACAATGCACTGGCTGCGCACTACGATCCGGCTCAAGCGCGGGCGCTGTTGCAACAAGCCGGCTGGCAGTGTGATGTGTCGCCCTGTGTGAGGCCGCTGCGTCAGCCGAACGGCAGCATCCTCACCCAAACCCTGTCTTTTACCCTGGTGACGAACGAGCGCGTCCCGCGCAATGCGCTTGGTCAAATCCTTCAAAAGCAACTCGCCCAAGTTGGCTTTGGCGTCGATCTGCTGATTGTGAGCGGCGTGGGCAAAGCCGGCAAGTTGTTTGCCCCATATGAAGCAGGCGGCATTTTGCTGACCCGCAACTTTGATGCAGCCTTATATCAGATGCCGGCCCTGACAGATTTCTTCGGCGTCTTCGATTGTGCCGCCATCCCGGATCAGCAGAACCACAGCCCTGCGCAAGGCAATGCTGCCGGTTACTGCGACCCGTCGGCCGATGCCCTGATGATCGAAGCTGCCGAAGGAGAAAGCGTGATCTCCGCCGCAGGACGGGTACAAGCCGTTCAAGCTGCGCTGGCGACGATCTCGAACGCTGTGCCGCTGATACCGCTCTACACGCCGGTGTGGGCGATGCCCGTGCGCGGCATCACCGGCCTGCGCTACGCCGGCTTCGGCATTCTCTCGTGGAATGCCTGGGAATGGGGGCGTTGACTGCGCCGGCTGTGATCTCTGCCGGGCAATTCCTGTGAAGATGCGTATAAGGAGTGTGCCATGGATGAGTTGGTCACCATCTACGACAAGCCGTCCGCCCACGAAATCTACATGGTGGCCGGCTGGCAGCAATGGGCCGATGCTGGCGCCGTATCGTCGATGCTGCCCTTGTACCTGATTAACCTCACCGAAGCCAAAAAGATTGCCGACATCGCCCCGCACGGTTTCTACTTGTTCCAGCTCCCCGGAACGCACGGCTTTCTGAGGCCAGAGGTCAAGCTGGAAGAGGGCTATCGCAAGAGCATGTCATCCCACACGAATGAGTTCTATTACAGCGGCGATGACGAACGCGGCTTGGTCATCTTTTTGGGGCAAGAGCCGCACATGAACGGTGAGCGGTATGCTGCTGCTTTCCTCGACGCGGCCAAGGCGTTGAATGTCAAGCGCGTGGTCATTGTGGGGGGCGTGTACGGCGCCATTCCCTATGATCGAGAGCGCGCCGTGTCCTGCGTGTATAGCTTGCCGAGCATGAAGGCAGAGCTGGAACGCTATGCCGTCACCTTCTCGAATTATGAAGGCGGCGTCAGCATCGGCACGTATATCGCCCACCATGCGGAAGCAGCCGGCGTTGAGGTGGTGGTGATGTATGCCTTCGTGCCGGCTTACGATTTCTCACAGCTCAGTGACCAGTTGCAGGGCCTGCGTGTGGAAAGTGACTTTAAAGCCTGGCATGACTTGATGCGCCGCATCAATCACATGTTCAAGTTGGGTCTGGATTTGTCCGAGCTGGAGCGCGAAAGCAGCAAACTGACTGCATCCATCGCCCAGAAGATCGACGAGATTGACAAACGGCTGCCTCAACTGGGGATTCGTGACTTTATGGCCCGCATCAGCGCCGACTTCACCGAGCAACCCTTCATGCCGCTCGATGTGTGGGAACGCGGACTAAAAGATTTATTCGGCGATGACGCTTAGCGCACTGCTTGCTGGAGCAGATTGACGATCGTGTTGCCGTCCGGCGAAGGTAGGGTTTGCGCTCGTTTGACAGCCAAATGCCGGCAGACTAAAATGCGGCTGTCGCAGGAGGCGAGAGGCATGATCAGACAG
Source organism: Thermoflexales bacterium (assembly GCA_025056895.1). Taxonomy (GTDB): domain Bacteria; phylum Chloroflexota; class Anaerolineae; order J036; family Brachytrichaceae; genus Roseilinea. Next base: position 35,658 of record JANWVJ010000007.1, on the reverse strand, counting down.
AGCTTCTATCTTGTACCGAAACGGCCGCCCGATAGCGATGCGGCTGCTGTCTCTCACCTCGGCGGGACAAGGAGCAAACTAGATCGCCTCGGCTGAAAGCCCGAACACGCATCAGTGCACCAGCGCAGAGAGGCCATGAGCAGCATCCGCGGCTCGTGGCCTTTTTATTTGTGTGTTTCAAGCTGCTTTTGCGCGGTTGGGCCGATTTCCCATCTGTATTTGCTGATTTCTGAGCGCGCTATGAATGAACTCAAAAGACTGTTGCCGTTTGTCAAGCCCTATCACGGCCGGCTGGTCCTGTTGGCCATCGTGTCCATCATCGGTCTGATCGGCGTATTGCTCGAACCTTACTTCTTCGGTTTGGCGATCGATCAAGGCGTTGCAAAGCAGGACTTGAACGCAGTCGTGCTCTACAGCGGCCTGTTGGTTGCTTCTGCCGTTCTGTTCAGCGTGGGCAACTACGTGAAGTCGTTGTTGCAAGGCATTGTGGCGGCTGATGTGGTGCGCGATCTGCGCAATGCGCTCTATCGCAAATTGCAATATCTGCCCTTTAGCTGGTACAGCACCATGCCAACCGGTCAAATTATGTCGCGAATGCTCAGTGACATGGATGCTGTGGAACAATTCGTGGCGTGGGGATTCACAACGATGCTGACCGAGGGCGCCACATTCTTTTTGACATTCGTGATTCTGCTCATGCTGGACTGGCCGTTGACGCTTGCGGCACTGCTGCCCATGCCACTCATGGCGATCGCCATCGTGCGCTTTCGCCTGAAAATCGACCCGGCCTGGGCGGCCGTACGCGAGCAAATGGGCCGGCTGACCACGGTCTTGCAAGAGAACATCGCCGGCGTGCGGGTGGTCAAGGCGTTTAGCCGCGAGCCATATGCCATGCGCCGCTTCGACGAGCAAAATGCCCTGAACCGCATCCGGAATGTCGAACGCGCCCGCCTGGAGGCCGGCGCTTTCCCGATGATGGATTTTGTGTCCGGCCTGTCCTTTCTGGTCATGTTGGCCGTCGGCGCAGTGCGCTTGGTAGAAGGCTCACTCAGCCTAGGTGTGTTCTTCTCATTTACCTGGTATATCTGGTCGATCATCTGGCCGGTGCGCATCACCGGTTGGCTGGTCAGCATCATGCGTCAAGCGGTGGCATCGATTCCGCGTCTGTGGGCCATTTTGCAGGCTGAAGAGACCATTCGTGACCCGGCGACGCCGGCTGCCTTGCCGGCGCATTCGAACACGCCGGCGCAGGTCGATTTTGAGAATGTCCGGTTTGCATTCCCCGACGACCCTTCAACACCGGTCTTGAACGGCTTTACCTTATCGATCAAGCCGGGCGAGACGGTTGCCATTCTGGGCGGCACCGGCTCCGGCAAGTCATCGGTGATCAGTCTGGTGCCGCGCTTCTATGACGTGACCGGTGGACGGGTGTTGATCGACGGCGTCGATGTGCGCGATATCCCCCTGAAACAGCTCCGCGCGCAGATCGGCATCGTGCCGCAGGAAACCTTTCTCTTCTCTGCCTCGTTGCGCGATAACATCGTGTTTGGTAAGCCGGATGCAACCGACGAAGAAGTGATTGCCGCAGCGCGGATTGCACAAGTGGATGAATTTGCCCGCACCCTGCCGCAGGGCTATGCCACCAAAATAGGCGAGCGCGGGGTAGGACTTAGCGGTGGTCAGCGTCAGCGCGTTGCGTTAGCGCGCGCTGTCCTGATGAATCCCCGCATCCTGATTTTGGATGAGGCTACTTCAGCAGTGGATACTGCCACCGAGCACGCCATCCAATCAGCGCTGGCCGAAGTCATGCGCGGCCGAACGGCTATTGTCGTTGCCCAACGCCTGAGTACGATGAAGAACGCCGATCGCATCGTGGTGTTGAAAGACGGGCGCGTGGCGGAAGAAGGCACACATGCCGAACTGCTGGCGTTGGGCGGCGAGTATGCGCGCCTGTACGAGCTGCAATACCGTGATCAGGAAGCGCGTCGCCAAGATTGGCTGGATGAAGAGAGCGTTCCAACATCATCGGAGCCGGCGCCATCAGAGCCGGTGCCTGACCGAGCACCAGCGCCGTTAACGGAGGTACCTTGAGAATGGTCTCCTCTTCAGCGATTTCGAGCGCTATGCGGCAGTGCGGTAACTGCGCTTTTCTTACGGAACAGGCTGAATGGTCACGAGATGACGTGCCGGCTGGTGGTCAGCCCTGGTTGGATCGTCCAGGCCGCATGTAATAGCCGGTGTTTTTGTAGTTGACGCACAAGGTGGTTACGTATGCAGTCAGTTCCATCAACTTCTTGTCTGATTGCGCCCGCTCCACCCACAGGTTCAACGCCTTAGCGCGGTGGATGCATTTGTCGATCAAGTCGTGCGGTACGACAGGATCCACGCCCACCCACTGCGCTACGCGATTGGTCAACGATATTTTCTGAGCGCGGATGAAATGCTCTGCTCGCTCGTAGTCGCGGAACAAGGCGCGCCGGCTGGTGATGCGCGGCTGCTTGCGAAAGAGCGCCTTTAGATCGGGATCGATGTAGCCGGTTGCCTTGCGATAGTAGCGCGCCGGCTTGGCCCGCATAAATTGCGCTACCGTCTCTTTAACGTCTTCGACGCGCTCGTACATCCACGATAGCTTGGCTTCGACCAAAGGCGCTTGGCGGCCTAATTCTTTGATGATTCGGTCTGCATAGGTCAATTTCTCCAGCGCCAGTGGGCGGTTCTTGTATTTGCGTCGCCACCCTGAACGCGGCGTGAGCCACACGCAAAACGTCTCGGCAAAATCTTCGTCGGGGTGTTTCTGGGCGTAGTGGTCGCCGTTGGGATTCACATAGCTGCGGCTCCAAGGGTTGTACTCGAAGTCGTCGCCATCGGGGTAGGTGCCGAAGAAGTTGCCTTGCACTTCAAATAACCGGCGGAACTCTGGCGTGCGATACAGCTTGTATGCGTAGCAAAACGCATGGCCCACTTCGTGGCGCAGCACATCCACAATCTGTTGCTCGCTGTAGCGCCAACCGCGAAATTCGGCGTTGAGTTCCTGCAGTAAGGGATCGGCGTCATAGAAGCCGAGCGAGATGATCGGCGAGCCGGCAATGCAACCATACCCGGTTGATAGATAAAACACCGGCTCTAAGCGTCGAATGCCGGCGCGTTTCAGATCGGCGCGCACAATCGCGATCGCTTCTTCCAGGTAGCTGCCCTCGATAGACAGCCCCAGCTCGTTGATCGGCGTATTCAGCGCCTCGAGCTTCAGCGTTTCTCTTTGATATAAAAGCTGGCGAGTGTGGCGCACAGAGATTTACCATAACGCAGAGCGCGGTGTGCTCTGCCAGGCTGGAAGAGTTGCCGGTAGGGTGAAGATTTTACAGGATTTCCGACCGGTAGGATGGGCTGAGGGCGCCGGCGCGCCTGTCAAGCCGAACGGCCAGATAGCCTATAACGAATAGCACGATATCTAGCGCCTGTGCTGCGCGCAGACCGAGTAGGGTGGGCATCGCGTCGGCGCGGGCGAATTGAAGGACGAAGTCGCCGGCGCTCAACCAAAGCAACCAGTGCCCTAAAATGCTGTTTGCGCGCTGAGCGCCCCGAGTGAGCCACTTCGTCAATCCGACGCAGATAACCAGCCACACGACCATGAACACCTGGGTCGGCAAGCGTGGATTGCTTCTCCAATATGCATCCGGCCAGTCCACTCGCAGATGCCATACCACCCCATCTCTCCAGAACACCTCGTGCCCATACGCGCACGCATTCGACACGCAACCGATCGATGCGCCGATGCCGATCAGCGACGCGAATGCGATGAGCTGAAGTGCAGAGGGCCTTCTAACTGCCCAGGATAGTCGGCCGGTCAGGCGCCAGCCGGCCAACATACCCAGAATAGCCGTTTGTTCAGACACACCCGCTGCCGGCGCCAAAGTGATGTCACTTGGGCGCTCGACGAAGTACGATGCATTCAATGCTAAGTAGCCAACCCGTCCGGCTGCCAGCGCGCACAGGCCGATCAGCAGCGCGCCGTCCAACGTGCGCACTCGGTCACGCCAGACTAGATCGCCTTGCCACATGATCCGTGCAACGCCCACAATCGCGCACAGGCCGATCCAGAATGTGTAAGTGTTGATTGACAGCGCGCCGATACTAACGTGCGTGGGCATAGTTCATCGTTGGGCAACCGTCAGATATGTTTCGGTGAGTCATTGGGCAACCGTTGGTCAAAACGCAGGCGATCGTCATGCGCATGATCGGGCGCTTGGTATCCTAATGATCAGTCCGATGGGACTTCTCCTCCTTAACTCCTCCTGACCGTGAGGGCTTGTGAGCGGCGCACAAGCCCTCATCACAGGAGAACCCAGCAACCCAAACCCACAAGCGCTTTGTCGATCGCACGTCAAGTACCCAAATGCCCAAAACAAAACCGAAGGGTGGCTTTTCCCTTCGGTTGTGTCGTTGCCAGTCGGGGCGCCGAGATTTGAACTCGGGACCCCTTGCACCCCATGCAAGTGCGCTACCAGGCTGCGCTACGCCCCGACAGTCGGATCAGAAGCAAGAGGATTGTAGCACAATGTGTCGTAGCGGTTAGCGATAATGCGAGGGGCTGTGTGACAACGTAACGATAAACGTTTCGACGGCGATGGATCGGCGTAGAATACCCGCCATGTCATCACCAAGACGGGCGACTACGGCCAAACCGGTCATTTCTCCTTGTTGTCGTCCGTCTTCACATGTTGCAGACCGTTCCTTCGAACTAACATTGAGGAGACAACAATGGATCACAACCCTGTCAACGTCGAGCGCGTCCAAGAGCGTATTGTGTCCGCCGGCGTTCAATTCATTAACCTTCAGTTCACCGACATCATGGGCATCGTCAAGACGGTCAGCGTGCCTGTTGAGATGTGGCCGGACGTGTTAGAGCACGGCCAGTGGTTCGACGGTTCGTCAATCCAGGGGTTCGCGCGGATTGCCGAAAGCGATATGCTGCTGTATCCCGACCTTGACACATTTGCCGTTCTGCCGTGGGTGACCGACGCACCGACGGCACGTGTGATCTGCGATGTGTATACACCGAACGGCGAACCGTTCGACAGCGACCCGCGCAATGTGTTGAAGCGGGCGCTGAAAGCAGCGGCTGAGATGGGTTACGAATATTTCACCGGACCGGAGCTAGAGTTCTTTCTGTTCCGACCACATGGAGTTGGCAACGGCAGCGTGCCGACATTGTTGCCGCTGGAGCCGCACGATCAGGCCGGCTATTTTGACGATGGCACCGATCTGGGACATGCCGTGCGCCGGCAGATGGTGATGGCGCTTACTGCGCTGGGCATTCGTGTAGAGGCCCTGCATCACGAAGTCGCCACCGGCCAGCATGAGATTGATTTCAAATATGACCGCGCCTTGCGCACGGCGGACAATGCGGTGACCTTGCGGCAAACTTTGAAGGCTGTGGCGCAGCGCAACGGCCTGTATGCTACCTTCATGCCCAAGCCGATCGCCGGCATCAATGGCAGTGGCATGCACACCCATCAGAGCTTGTGGAGTGATGGCAAGAACGCTTTCGCCGATCCCAGCGATGCGTATGGCCTGAGTGCGGTGGCGAAGAAATTCATCGCCGGCCAGTTGCATCACGCGCGGGCTATGTCGGCGATCATTGCCCCATTGGTCAACAGCTACAAACGGCTGGTGCCCGGCTATGAAGCGCCGGTGTACCTCAGTTGGGCGCGCACCAATCGCTCGGCGCTGATCCGCGTTCCCAAAGTCAGTCCCGGCCGTGTTGCAACGGCTACGCGCATCGAATTGCGTTGCCCGGATCCGTCGGCCAATCCGTATTTGGTGTTTGCTGCGATTTTGATGGCCGGTCTGGATGGTATCAAACGCGATTTGCCTGTGCCGCCGGCAGCCGAGGAAGACTTGTATCATCTCGATCATCAGGCGCGCCAGCAAATGGTTGCCATGCCTGGCTCGCTTGGCGAAGCCATCGATGAACTCAAACGCAGTGAGCTGATGCGCCAAACGCTCGGTGATCACCTCTTCGAACGCTATGTGGACGCCAAGACCCAAGAATGGGACGAATATCGCCTGTACGTGAGCGAGTGGGAGTTGGAACGCTATCTGCCTGTGTATTAGAGGGAGACATGCGCACACGGACGCTTGGCCATACCGACCTCCAGTTCAGCGCAATCGGTTTCGGCGCATGGGCGATCGGCGGCGGTGACTGGAAGTTTGGCTGGGGACCTCAGGATGACAACGACTCAATCGCAGCGATTCACCGCGCCGTGGATTTGGGTGTCAACTGGATTGATACGGCAGCAGTGTACGGCTTCGGCCACTCCGAGGAAGTAGTTGGGCGCGCCCTCAAGGGTCTCAGTCAACGTCCCTTCATTGCTACCAAATGCGGGCGTGTGAAAGGGCCGGATGGCGCGCCGATGGCGCACTTGAAACGCGCCAGTGTGCTGGCCGAGCTGGATGCCAGCCTAAAGCGGCTGGGCGTGGATGTGATTGATCTGTATCAGATTCACTGGCCACAGCCGGAAGAGGATATCGAAGAAGGGTGGGGCGCGATTGCCGACGCAGTGAAAGCCGGCAAAGTGCGCTATGCCGGTGTGTGCAACTTCAACGTGGCACAACTTCAGCGCATCATGCCCATTCATCCAGTGGCGTCCGTGCAGCCGCCCTACAATTTGTTAAACCGTGACATAGAGTGTGACCTTCTGCCGTTCTGTGCTGCGCACAATATCGGCGTGGTGGTCTATAGCCCGATGGTCAAAGGTCTATTGAGTGGCAAATGGACCCGCGAGCGAACCGAGGCGCTGCCGGCCAACGATCATCGCCGCAACGACCTCCGCTTCATCGAGCCGCAGTTGTCGGCCAACCTAGCGATTGTGGACAGGCTGCGCCCCATCGCGCAGAAGCACGGTTGCACGGTTGGACAACTGGCGATCGCTTGGGTGTTGCGCCGGCCTGAAGTGACTTCGGCCATCGTTGGCGCTCGCAATGCAGCCCAGGTGAACGAGACGGCGCAAGCCAGCGACTTGGTGTTGTCGGCGGAGCACCTCGCGGAGATCGAGCGCATTCTGGCCGGGTAAACAACGAACGATGACCGATCTGAAACCTGTGCTGATATACGACGGCGATTGCGGATTTTGACAGCGCGCAGCCGGCGCCGTGTTGCGCTGGGATCGGCATGCGCGCATAGAGGTGTTGCCCTACCAGACGCCGGGGCTGCTCGAACGCACCGGCCTGACGGCTGCCCAGTGCGCCGAAGCGGCCTGGTTTGTATACCCGGATGGCCGGCAGTATCGAGCTGCTGCCGCCATCAATCGCGCCCTGCACGAACTGGGCGGCATGTGGCGCTTGCTCGCGTTGTTCTACAGGATGCCCGGCATTCGACACCTAGAGGACGCTGCCTATCGCTGGGTAGCGCGCAACCGCCACCGCCTGCCAGGTGCTTCAGCAGCCTGCGCGGCGTCATCACCAAGTACACTGCACCGGTCGCCGGAGGTCAATCATTCATCAAACGGGCAAGCGTAGACGAAAGTGCTGCCTATGCCTGTTGTGTCCCCTCTATTCTTCCAGTGTTACGGTCACTTCGAGCGGCCCTTGCCCGACCTGAAGGTGACACTGCACACAACTGCGCTGTACCACGCCCACGTCCAGGTATAGCGTCGTTTCCAAGGTGCGATGAGTTTGGTGGCAGTCTGAGCACTGAACATCGGTGTTGTAACTGACCAAGCCGGCAGCGATGATGGCTTGCACATCTTCAGCACTGCGGGGCGGGATGAGACGCGCGCCGTTCTTCCACAAGACATAGCTGATCGGCAGCATGTTGTGATAGTGATTGTCTAAGCCGGCCACCAGGATTGTCTCTTGATGGCAGGCAACGCAGCCGTCGTTCGATAAATGGGGCGCGCGGACGCGCAGCTTTTCCACGCTTGGGTCATTGCGGCCGATAAACCATTCGATCAGATTACGCAGGCCCAACAGCCGCTTGTCCAGGACGTGACCGGCGCTGCCGTCGCCTTCGTGGCAGTTGATGCAATGGATGACGCCGCCGGCCCCCCGAATCTGTTGATAGTGATAGCTGGATAGATCAACTGCCAGCGCGCCGGCCATGGCCGCGCCGGCGCGATCAAAGTAGGTCTGTTCCGGCACGGTATGGCAGCCGATGCAAAACGCATCCTCACGTTCGGCGCGATCTACGTAGATCAGGCTGGTGAGTAAGCCGGCCAGCGCCAGAACAATGCCAACGACGGCCCAGATGCGTCCCCACGGTCGCCGAGGTCGGCGCAACAGAGCGCCGATGTAACCTTCATCCGGCTCATCGTAGTCGGGCAATTCATACTGATCGGCGATCCGTCTCATGGTTTAAACAGAGCGTCAGGCAATTGCTCTGCAAGCGGTTGTGGGTGCATCAGGGTTGGACGGAGGACGACGCGCGCGCGTCCATCGGCTGGAGCCGAGGCAGTACAGCGTGATTGATCAGCGCGATGACCGCCGCTGCGCCGATAAACCCAAGCGACACCCATACTGCGGTAGGCAGCGCGCCAAGCGTCCAAGCGTCTGGGCGGAACAGCAACTCGATCCAGCCTCGGCCGAGGCCGTACCAGAACAGATAACCGGCTAGGATGTCGCCGTCGCGCAGCCGATGTTCGAATCGCCGTCCGATCCACAACAAAAGAATGAAGCCGATCACGTTCCACGCCGATTCGTAGAAGAAGGTGGGGTGAAAGCGTGTTTCCGGCGGATAGATGCTGAGATCGGTGAAGTCGATCTTGCCGCTGCGAATGCGGTACTCTGGCGCGATGGTGATCCCCCACCACGAAGAGCCGGTTGGTCCGCCGTACAGCTCTTGATTGGCATAGTTGCCCCAGCGCCCGATTGCTTGTGCAATCAACACGCCCGGCGTCACAATGTCGAGCCAGCGCAACAACGGCAGCCGTTTGCGCCACACGACCCAGGCAATCGCAATCAGCCCGCCGACCAATCCGCCGAAGATGCCCAGCCCTCCTCGCCAAATGGCAATGATTTCGAGCGGGTTTTGTGAGTAATAGGCCCAACCGCTGCCGCTCCCGTCGTTAGGCGAAGAGAATACGTGATATAAACGCGCCCCGATCAACCCCAGGACAATCACCAGCAGCGCCCCATCCCAGACGACAGTTGGGTCTTCGCCGCGCCGTCTGGCTTCCAGGCCGGCCATGTAGATGGCGACTAACATGCCGGCGGTGATGATCAAACCATACCAATGCACGGCAAATGGGCCGACTTGTAGGGCAATGCGAGGATCGGAGGCCATGCGCAGGATTATAGCCGTCGCTCTACAGCGCTTTCATCACCAACATCTTTGTGAGTCGATCGCTGCCGCTGAGGGCAATCGCTTCGTCGCCGCCGGCCGGCCGGCCGCGCCGCGTGAGGTTCTTGGCTTTCAGCGATTTGGCTGCACCTTTGAGCGTGACGTACACGATCGTGTCCTCGCCGGTCGCCATTACGGCATCCGCCACCGTGACATCGCGCGTCAACTTGGCCGTCACAACACCCTTTCCGGCCCGCCCTTGCACGGGGTATTCTTTCACGGCCAAGCGCTTAGCTTTGCCGTCGGTCGTAGCCAGCACAACCTCGTGCTCTTTATCCTTCGGATCGAGAGCGGCCATAGCAATCACCAGGTCTCCCTCGACCAGTTTGATGCCCACAACGCCGCCTGCCGGCAAGCCCATCGGGCGCACTTCATCTTGCTTGAAGCGAATGGCCATCCCTTGCTGGGTGAACAGTGCAATGTCTTCGTGACCTTGCGTCACGGCTACGCTCACGACAGAATCGCCCTCGCTAACGCCGATGATCGGGAACACCACACCGCTTGCGCCCGGCAGCGCTGCCAGTTCACTGCGTTTGACCATGCCGTTGCCGGTTGCTAAGATCACGAAGCCGGCGCTGTCGGTTCGCCCCAACGCAAACGCGCCGACAATGTCATCCTGGGAGGGGAACGAGGAGGCCATCGCCGTGAGCGCTGCGCCGCCGCCGGCAGTCACATCTTCTGCCGGCAGATTGGCCACCGAGATGACTGCTGCCTTGCCCGACGAGCCGACCACGTACACCAAATCTTTCGTTGTGCACTTCACCACTGCCGCCGGCAAAACCTGCGCCGAGGCCGTCACGCGCATCGAGTCGCTCACACGGCCGATCTTCCCGTTTTGCCCTACGATTACTGTCACCTTTTCATTCGGCAGTAATTCGTGCGTAGTCAACACGGCATCGGCGCTGGCGCCTTTGCGCTTCTTGTCGCCGATGATGACCGTGCGCCGCGCGTCCCCGAAACGCTCTTTGAGCGCCATCAATTCCTCACGGATGACGCCGAGCATTTTGTTCGGATGCGCCAACAAGTCTTCCAGATAGTGAATCAACTTGCGCTTCTCGGCCAGCTCCTCTTCCAGCTTTTTGCGTTCTAGGGCGGCCAGCCGGCGCAATTGCATGTCCAGGATGGCGTTGGCTTGCAGCTCGGTGAACTTGAACTTGTGGATCAGGCCGTGCCGCGCAGCATCCGTGTCGCGCGAACCACGAATCAACTTGATGATCTCATCGATGATGTCGAGGGCTTTGACCAGCCCTTCAAGGATGTGAGCGCGTTCTTTAGCGCGCGCCAGATTGTACTCGCTGCGCCGGCGAACGATCTCGCGGCGATGGCCGATAAATACATGGAGCAGCCGGCGCAACGGCAACACGCGCGGCTCGCCCTCGACCAGCGCCAGCATGGTCGCGCCGAAGGTGCCTTTCATAGCCGTGTATTTGTACAGGCCGGCCAGGGTTTTGCGCGGGTCTTCGCCCTTGCCGACGTCAATCACAATGCGCATCCCGCGCCGGTCGCTTTCGTCGCGGATGTCGGTGATGCCGGTGATCTTTTCATCCCGCGCCAGCTCGGCAATCCGCTCAATCAGCGCCGACTTATTCACTTCGTAGGGTAGCTCGGTGACGATGATATGCGTCTTGCCGCGTTGGCCTTCTTCGATGTGTGCTTTGGCCTGCACGATAAACTTGCTGCGACCGGTGGCATACATCATGCGCAGGGCATCGCCCCCTTCGATCTTATCGTTGTAGCGGAAGACAATGCCTCCGGTGGGGAAATCCGGGCCTTTGACGAACTTCATCAACTCATCGACATCGACTTCTACATCCGGCAGTGGATCGTCGGCAGCCCAACGCTTTTTGGTTGCGAGCATCCGGTCGATCACGAATGCCGTAGCGTCGCAAATCTCCGCCAAATTGTGCGGCGGGATGTTGGTGGCCATGCCGACGGCAATGCCCGTTGCGCCGTTGATGATCAGATTCGGAACGGCAGCCGGCAATACGGTTGGCTCTTGCAATGTGCCGTCGAAATTCTCTTGGAAATCAACCGTATTCTTGTCGATGTCGGCCAACATCTCCATCGCCAGCCGGCTCAGGCGCGCCTCGGTGTAGCGCATGGCCGCCGGCGGGTCGCCGTCCACACTGCCGAAGTTGCCCTGGCCGTCCACCAACGGATAGCGCATTGAGAAGTCCTGCGCCATACGTGCCATGGCGTCATAGACCGACTGATCGCCATGCGGGTGGTATTTGCCCAGCACGTCGCCCACGATGCGCGCGCTTTTACGGTAAGGCGAGTCAGCGCGCAGACCGGTGTCGTGCATGACATACAGAATGCGCCGTTGCACCGGCTTCAGACCATCGCGAGCGTCGGGCAGCGCGCGCGAGACGATCACGCTCATCGAGTAGGACAGATAAGCGTCCTTCATCTGCGCGTCGATGTCCACTGCGCGGATTCGTCCGAAGGGGCTGATCTCCAACGCTAATTGCGCCGGCCCGGATTTGCCGTTCTTGGGTGGTGTGTTGCTGTTTTCCTGAGCCGCCGGCGCCGATTTGGTCACTTTTGCCGCTTTAGTTGTTCGAGTTGTGGTTGATTTGGACGCCATTTGCACACCTGTTCTAATTCGCCGCGCGGATTATAACGGCGCACCCAATGGGCTGCTCTTCAAAAAGGAGAAAGACAGGGAATGAGCGAGGAGACTGTCGAAGCCGAATTGCTCGGGTAGATAAAATCTGTCTTGCAAACACTCAATACGCGCCGCGCGCCGACAACAAGTACGGAATGGTCTTGAGGGCAATTTTGATGTCCAACGACAACGACCAGTTTTCGATGTAGTAGATGTCAAGCAGGCACGTTTCGTCAAACGTCAACTCGCTGCGCCCGCTGATCTGCGAGAGACCCGTGATGCCCGGCTTGACGCGCAGGCGTTCGCGCTGCCAGTCGGCGTAACGCGCCACTTCTTCCGGTAGATTAGGACGCGGCCCGACAATGCTCATGTCGCCGCGCAGTACATTCCAAAATTGCAGCAGCTCATCGATGCTCAGCCGGCGGATAATGCGCCCGATTTTGGTCAAACGAGGATCATTGCGCATCTTGAACAGCGGGCCATCCGCCTCATTGAATTGCAATAACTCGTTCTTCAACGCATCGGCGTCGGCGCGCATCGAGCGCAACTTGTAAATCTTGAAGCGCCGGCCATCCTGCCCGACCCGCACTTGAGAAAAGATCGGCGAGCCAGGTGACTCCAAGCGCACCAAGATCGCCGTCAGCAGAATGATCGGCCACGTGAGCAACAGCGCCAAGCTTGCGCCGAACAGATCAAACAACCGTTTGGCCAACAGATCGGCGCTGCCCATTGTTCGTCCGCCGGCGGTTAGCAAGGGAATGCCGCCGAAGTCGTCCACGTCTATGCGATTCAGGTTGAGTTGGAGCAACGACGGCGCAACGCGGACGCGCACCCCGCGCGCTTCGCACAAACGAACTACTTGCATGATCTTGGGTTGAGCCGACCAGGGTAGGGTGACCACCACCTCATCAACTGGGCGACGTTCTAGGATATCGGGCAGGCAACTCAGTGAGCCAAGCGCGGCAAACCGCCCGATGTTGGTTGCGCCGCGCTCTGGATCATCATCCACAAAGCCGACGCATTGATAGCCCAGCTCAGGACGAGCAACAATGACGCGCATGACCGCTCGACCGAGTTCCCCTGCGCCGACGATCAGTACACGCGCGACGCCCACTCCCTGTCGCCGCAAGCGAGCCTCAATCAGCCCACGCACCCAACGAGTGGCCCCCAATAAAACGATAGTGATGATCCCGGCCTGCAAGATCAACAAGCGCGAGTACGTTAATGGTCGGAAGATGAAGATCAAAGCCAACACGATAATGATGCCTTTGGCTGTGCCGTTGATAATGGCGTACATTTGATCCAGCCAAGAAGGTGCGCGGCGGTTGGCATAGACTCCGTCGAGCTGGTACAGGATGAGCAGGGTCAAAGTGAAAGCCACTTGGATCGGCCAGTAGTCGCTCAGGCGAGCCTCAAAGCCTACCTCTCGGAACCACTGCCATTCATAGCGCATGATGTAGCCGATCACAAAGCTGACGTTGATGACAATGGCATCGATCAGTAGGTTGAGAGGCCGGCTTCTGGTAACCATGCGTTGAGTCACACCATTTCTGGCCCGGTTCCGACCAACTGGACGTGGGTTTGTCCTGAGCTGATCCAGGCCGGCGCTAGACGATTGGTATGTCATACACGCGATACCTTTTATATATCTTGCCCCCCACCAGTTTGTTGATGCGGTTCATATCCTCGTTGGTTTCGAGAATCCACGACATCTCCCCGCCGATAACGCCTTTGCGCATCCCGGTCTCCAGGGTCTTGTAGATCATCACAGCGTCCATGCCGCTGGCGCGGTATTGTGGCAGCAAACCCAGTAGGATGACGCGCACACTGTTGACCATGGTGCGGCGATACCACAAGAACTTGAGCAACGTCCACCATTCCGGTGTTTTGGGATTTGGGTAGGCTTTGCGTAACGGGCGGTTGACGTTCGGCAATGACACCGAAAAGCCAACTGGTTCGCCGTTTACTTCTGCAACAAAGATAAAGTCCTCGTCGGCAAACTGTTTCAGGTTGTTTGCCAGGTGTTGCAGCTCGTGATCGGTGAGCGGGACAAAGCCCCAGTTTTTCTCCCACGCGCCGTTGTAAATCTTCTTGAGTCGCTCGATCTCTGTGTTGAAGTCTTTTAGGACGGCGTTGCGCACGGTGAACTTGCCGCGCTTGAGCACAGCGTTGACAACGCGCTCGAACTTGCCTTTCAATACTTTGTCTTGGGCGACATCGATCGGCACCCACCACGCCAGCAAGTCCATGGCCTTGTGGAAGCCATACTGTTCGATTAGATCGATGTAATAGCGCGGGTTGTACGGCATGAGCACGACCGGCTCCGAATCGAAGCCCTCTATGAGCAGGCCCCATTCGTCATTGCTGCTCATCGTCGCCGGCCCGCGCATCACGGTCATGCCCCGCCCACGCAGCCAATCGCGGGCTGTGTCGAACAGGGCCTTGGCCACAGAGAAGTCGTTGATGCACTCAAAGCCGCCAAAGAAGCCGGTTCTTTCCTGATGAAACTCGTTATGGCGATGATTGAGGATGGCCAAAATGGTACCGACTATTCTGCCCTTGCGCCGAGCGACAAACATGCCAACCTCGGCGTGCTCGAAGAAGGGATTTTTGGCCGGGTCGTAGAACGCTTCACGTTCGCTGACCAGCGGTGGCACCCAGTAGGCATCGTCGCGATAGATTTCCCACTGAAACTCGATGAACTGTCGCCGTTCTGCGCGTGTGCGACACTCGGCAATCTGTACAGGTTCAGACGATGCGCCGGCAACTTCGTTCGCCTCGGCCTGCGCAGGAGACATGATGTCGGGCGATGTGCTCATGCAGTCCATTCTAAAACGGTTTTGAAAGTGTCCTGATCGTGATATGATTGAGGCCTTGCCGAGGTACACCGAGGCAGCAATAAAGCTTTCCGCTCCTGCGACTCAGCGCGGGCGCGCCGTTGAGCGTGTCCGCTTTTTTGGCGCCTCAGGCGCCCGCTGAGTGAGAAACAGGGGCAAATATACCGAGGAAAGGAGTTCAATAACATCATGTCTCGCTACTACGAGTTGACGATTATCATCAAGCCTGATATCGACGAAGCCGCTACCGGCGCGTTGGTGGAGCGCGTCGCCGGGTTTGTCGCCGCCGAGGGCGGGAAGGTGCTCAAGACCACTTCCTGGGGCATGCGCCGGCTGATGTATCCCATTCGCAAATACCGCGAAGGGCGCTATGTGTTCAGTGTGCTTGACCTAGAGGCTAAAGCTGTCTCGCGTCTTGAGAGTCGCCTGAAGCTCATGGAAGACGTCATCCGATTTCTGTTGATCCGCGCCGATGATGATCTAGATGTGGCCCGTTTGCTGGAGACAGAATCCCAGCCGGTCGCTGAAGCTGCTCCCACTGGAGGGCAGGAAACGGAAGTTGCAGAGCCGAGTTCTGCTGAAGAGGCCGGCGAGCGGGTGACTGCCGCGCAATGAATCTGTCAGGTCGGGTCGTACATGTGTGCGCGGAATGTGCTTGTGTCCACCTGCGCACCATTTGGAGAACATCATGCGCGGTCTGAACAAGGTCTTGATTATCGGCCAACTCGGGCGCGACCCAGAGCTGCGATATACCCCCGGTGGCAAGGCCGTTGCCTCTTTCGCTGTCGAAACACGCCGCACTTGGGTGACCCCAGAAGGCGAGCGCCGCGAGGACAGCGAATGGTTTAATGTGGTTGCTTGGGGTGCCCTGGCCGAGATTTGCAAACAGCATCTCACGCGCGGCCAGCAAGTGTATATCGAGGGGCGCTTGCAAACGCGTGGCTGGGAGGACGCCGAGGGCAAACGCCACTACCGCACAGAAATTGTCGCCAGCGAGATGATCTTGTTGGGCGAGCGCCGGCTGCCCTCGACGCATGATGACTTCGACGAATACGAAGAAGACGACGCCGGCGTAGCCTCCAATAACGAAGATCGCTTTCCGTTCTAGGCCAGCCCGCTCTGGTTGTTCTCGTTGCCGTGCCGGTGGTTGATTTCTGACAGCTTACCTGCTTCAAAACCTCATGCCGTACAAGCCCAAAGTTTCCCAATCCAACATCTCTGACCTGGTTCAAGCGCGTGACTCGCGCTACCAGCGCGAGCAAAGAATCCGCCGAGGGGTCGTCATCGGCGTTATGGTTGTCGCCGTTTTAGTCACCTTGCTGGTGGCAGCTTTTGTGGTGCAAGAGTTTGTGATCAATCCGTCGCGGCCTGTGGCGATTGTGGGTGGGCAAACGATCACAGTGTCAGACGTGCAGACACGCATGCGCATTGAGCTGGCGCAGGCAACGTTCAGCTACAGCCAACTGGCACAGGAAATACAAGCCGCTCAACAACAAAACACAGAAGGCGGAAATGACTTCCTGATCCAGTTCTATCAGCAGCAGTTGCAACAGATTGCGAACACCATCGACGCAGCCCAAATCGCAAACGCGGCGCTCGACTCCCTGATTCAAGATGCGTTGATCCGCCAGGAAGCGCAACGGCGCGGAATTGTCGTCACCCCGGATGAAGTGCAAGTTGAAATTGAACGCCAGAACGGTTTCTTCCGTGTCACATTGACGCCGTTCCCTACCTACACACCTGCGCCTACACCCACGCCTTCCCCGACCCCGACCGATACGGCTGTCCTGACTCAGACAGATGCAACCCCCGTTGTGATTCCGACGTTGGCCCCGCCGGCTCAACCGACTTCGATCAGTCAGGCTGAGCTAGATCAGATTAAGCAGCGCGGACGTGAGTTCTATACCTCGATGGGTTATCCTGAATCGCAATTCGAACGCGCCTATGAAAGCAACCTCTTTGCTCAGCGCTTGCAAGAAGCCATCGGCAGCGAGGTGCCAACGCGCACAATGCACTACCAATTCAGCTACATCCGCTTTAACACGGTCGAATCGGCTACACAAGGGTTGCAGCAATTGACTTCCGGCGCCATCACATTCGAAGCGCTGATCAGTCAGACGAATGCGATCACTCAGCCGGCAGTGGTCGGTTCAGGCGGCTTCCGCGATTGGCGCAGCGCCTCTGCCGTGGAGCAAGAGTTCGGTGTGGATGTGCTGGGCGCGCTGGATCGCTTGCCCCTCAATCAACCGTCTCCTGTCAT
Source organism: Thermoflexales bacterium (assembly GCA_025056895.1). GTDB lineage: Bacteria > Chloroflexota > Anaerolineae > J036 > Brachytrichaceae > Roseilinea. The sequence continues at coordinate 18,616 of JANWVJ010000007.1, read as the reverse complement.
CACCTCAAGCTTGGGCGGCGCATACTTGCTGTTGCCAGCCGGTCGAGAGATTCGCGACCGCTCACCAAGCGAGCTGGCCAGCGCCCGCCAACAAGCTTACACAGACTGGTTGCGCAGTGCTCAGAATGATTCGTCTCGCGTACAGCGTTTGATCGATCCGAGCACGCTGGTGCCGGCTGCTGTTCGCAATGCCGTCCAAGAGTTCCGCCGCAACAACCTGCTAGACGCACGTTAACTGCCTCAATCGCTCAAAACAAGAGGGAGCGTTTCCATACCTGCTCCCTCTTGTTGTTTGGTGTACCTTCAAACTGCTGACGCCGTCAGCAGGCTGCTGACGCCGTCAGCCATCGCGGCGCAACGTTTCCACAAGCTGCCCGTCCGGCCCGACGATATCGATGATCATCGGCATCTGGCCTAGCGCATGTGTAGAGCAGGACAGACACGGATCATAGGCGCGCACGGCTGCCTCGACGCGGTTGAGCAACCCCTCTCGCACCTGCCGGCCGCTGATATAGGTCTTGGCCACGCTATCGACGGCCGTGCTCATCGCGTAGTTGTTGTGGCCGGTCGAAACGATCAAATTCACGCGCTCGATTTGTCCGTTCTCTCTCACCCAGTAGTGGTGGAACAGTGTGCCGCGTGGGGCTTCAATAACGCCGACTGCTTCAGGGTGAAACTCTCGCTTGGTGTTTTGGATGTCGGTGCTGAAGATGTCTGGATCGTCTAGCAACCGTTGAACCTTCTCGATGGCAAACAGCGTCTCGATCAGACGAGCGTAGTGATAGTGCAGGGTGTTCTCGACCGGCTTGCCGCCGTTGAGGCTGCGAAACAGTTTCCATTCTTCATGGGCCAGAGGCGTATCGATGCGGTCGGCCACATTCAACCGACCCAGTGGCCCGACACGATACACGCCTTTTGGCCAGCCCAGCTTTTTGTAAAACGGGAACTTGAGATAAGACCAGTCTTCCACATGCTCCTGGATGTAGTCGAGGTAATTGCTGGCCGGGAATTGCTCTAGCAGATTGCCCTTCTGGTCGATCAGCCGGCAATCGCCCTGATACAGCTCTAGGCTGCCGCGCGGCGTGACCAAACCGAAATAACCGGTCGGGAAGACGGCAAACTTGTCGATGTCTTCTTTGTTTTTCGCTGCCCAGTCTTTGATAATGGCAATGCCAAGTTGAGTGGTTTCCAGGGCCTCTTGCCAGCCGGCCAGAATCTGGTCGCGTTCGGCCGGCTTCAACGCCTTATTCACGCCGCCGGGGATGGCAAAGTTCGGATGTACTTTGCGCCCGCCCAGCGTGTTGATAATTTCCTGGCCGTACTTGCGCAGGCGCACCGCTTTCACGGCCAGTTCTGGGTTGGCTTGAATCAGGCCGACGACGTTGCGGGTGGCCGGATCGGCGTCAAAGCCGAGCAACAAGTCCGGACCGGCCAGCTCGAAGAAATGCATGCCGTGGCTCTGGATGATCTGGCCCATGTGCATCAGCTCGCGCAGCAAGTTGGCCGGACGCGGCGGCTCAGCCCCCACGATCTGATCGCACGCTTTGGCCGAAGCCAGGTGGTGGCTGACCGGGCAGATGCCGCAGATGCGAGGCGTGATGCTGGGCATCTCGAAGTACATGCGACCTTCACAGAATTTCTCGAAGCCGCGAAATTCGTTGATGTGCAAGTAGGCCCGCTTGACATTGCCGGCTTCATCAAGATGAATGGTCACCTTGGCGTGCCCTTCGATGCGGGTGACCGGCTCAATAGTGATCTTTTGCGCGCTCATTTCTTCTCCCGTGTAAATGGAAGCTGTGCGATTTCGGATTCGGCGATGGTGCAGCGCAGTCGAACACCCAAAACGCACTCCCCAATCTCAACTAATGCCAGTGCAACAATTCGCCCTTCAATTCCGGCATGCGCCCTTGCGCCAACTCGCTCAGCACGTAGAAGATGACATCCGCATCCGGCGGACAACCTGGCACATTCACGTCCACCTTAACTACTTCGCCCACCGCTTTCACCACTGTCGGGCGCGCCAGTTCTGGATCAGACGGGACTTTGCTGCCCGGCTCGGTGCTTTCCGTGTCCACGTAGGCTCTTTTCAGCGCATCTTCTAGTTTGAAGAAATTGCGCATGGCCACCACCCCCCCAAACACCGCGCAGTCGCCCAACGCCACCAAGATTTTGGCGCGCTTGCGCATGGTGTGGGCCACTTCTTCGTTGTAGGTGTTGTTGATTGCGCCGGTAAGGATGCCGACATCCACGCCGCTTTCATCCGGCACTTTTAAATCGGTGATCGGCGTCGAGCGCAGATCGACCAGATCGACCAGTTGCAGAATCCGCTCGTCGATATCGAGCAGCGACATTTCACAGCCGGCGCATCCGGCCAGCCAGTCATCGCACACTTTTGGTTTTGCCATACCAACCTCTCTTCCGCTTTCGACGTGCAGGATGCTATTTAAAATCCTGCATCTAAAGCGATCTCTGCCAATCGGCAGTTAGCTCATAACCCATCTTCTGCGCCAAGACGTGCAGGACCCGAGCGCTCGACCACACCTCATCCGGCGGAATCAAGCCGCGCTGTACACGCTGAACGGCGCCCTCGACGTTGACAAAGTGACCCTCCTGTTCGGCCCATGTCTCGACCGGAAAGACGACGTCGGCGACGGCCGTTAGTTGCGACGTGTAAGCTGCCTGGACCACCACGAACGGCACATGCTCCACTTGCTGGATCAGCTTCTGAGTGGGCTTTTCGTCGCCCAGAGCAACGAATACGGCTTGCTTTCCTTTTGGATCAAACGCGCCATCTATCTTGTAAGCCAGGGCGGCTCGGGTGTTGGCTTTCCCGTAGACGCTTACAATCTTCGCCGCGACTGTGTCGGCCAGTTCGGACAGCGCCCCCGCCAAGTGCTTATGCGGGCCGGCTACGATCACGGGCGTTTTAGCTGCTGCCAGCATGGAGGCCGCTTTGGCCAGCGCGTCTGCCGGCGCGCCGCTGTGCGCCGCGAGAACGTCAACGGCCTGATTCTTCAGCGCCGCCACAATGCCGGCGATGGCGCTCGGCTCACCGCCTTTATTGGGTGTGATCGCGCAGTCGGCAAGCGCTTTCATCTGGCTCTCGCCGGCGTCGATCACGATCAGTCGGGTCCCCTTCGGCACGGCGCGCTTGATAAAGAATCCGGCCACCTGATGATTGGCGACTAAATCTGCGCCGGCCACCACCACACAATCTGCCTGGTGCAGGTCGGCCAACGTTCCGGTAGAAGGAACCGGAGCCGGCGCTGGGTCGTCCGTTGTGGCGAGCTGGGCGCTGCCCAGTTTGGTCGCAAACAACTCGCTGAATGCACACAACGTTTCGGCGGTCAGGCGCGGCGAGGCAATTGCTGCCATTCCGCTGCCGTTCTTGCCGGCCAGCGGTTGCAATTTTGCTGCTGTCACGCCGATGGCCTCTTCCCAGGTTGCTGCTTTTAATGCACCGTCTTTCCTGACCAGCGGCGTCAAAATGCGCTGTCCAGGGTCATCTAACGGTCTGAAGCGGCCCAGTTCGCATAACAGCCCTTGATTCACCGGCGCGTCCCAGTCGCCCTCGATGCGCAACAGGTTGTTGTCGCGTGTGATCAAGACGACGCCACACCCGATGCTACAGCCGGCGCAGATCGAAGCCGTCTTCTGGCTGTCCTTTTCGCGGCCGCGATAGGCGCCGGCGCGGTCGATCAGAGCGCCGGTCGGGCAGACTTGGATGCACGTGCCACAGGCGATACAGGTGCTTTCGCCCAGGGGCACGCCCAGGTCGGCGATGACCATGGTGCGCGCGCCGCGCTCCTCAACGCCGAGGGTGAAGTTGCCCACCAGCTCGCCGCATGCGCGGATGCACCGCCGGCACAGGATGCAGCGGTTGTTGTCCAGCACAAAATCTTTGTGCGAGGCATCTACCGGATAGGGCTGCCAGTTGGGCTGCAACGGCCAGTGCGTCATGCCTTCGGCGTAGGCCGCATTTTGCAGCTCGCAGTCCCCGCCGCTCACCGGGCAGTACATACAAAAGTGGTTGCGCTCGCTAAAGATGAGCGACAGCACAAACCGGCGCGCCTCGCGCACTTGGGGCGTGTTCGTCCATACCACCATCTTGTCGCTGACCGGCAGCGTGCACGAAGGCTGCAACGTGCGCGCGCCTTCCACTTCCACCAGGCACAGCCGGCAACCGCCATACGGCGTCAACTCTTTGTGGTCGCACAGCTTGGGGATCGCAATGCCGGCGGCCTCGGCAGCGCGCAGCACAGTCGTCCCTTCGGGTGCGCTGATCTCTTGTCCGTCAATTTTGAGGTTGACCATCTTGCAAATCCTCTTTATGAGTAGTCAGTGGCCGGTAGTCAGTAGTCAGAAATCGGAGATGACTGTCTGTCATCTATGATCCGTCGTCTGTGATCTGCCATCAATGGCGGCCGGCAATACCGGACATGGCGCACGCACCCGCCGGGCACACCTTGAGCTTGATATGGGCCTCTACTTCAGCGCGGAAATGGCGCAACATATCGCGGATTGGCACGGCTGCCGTTTGCCCTAGGCCGCAGTTCGAGAATTGATTCAGGCCGTTTGCCAACATCTCTAGGTCGTTCAGGTCGCTCAGTTTGCCAACGCCCTGCGACATCGCATCCAAAATCTGGTGGGCGCGTTCGGTGCCGATACGGCATGGGCCACACCTCCCGCAGCTTTCGCTCCTGAAGAAATTCATCAATACCTTGGCCAAGTCCACAACGCAGGTATCCTCATCGCATATAAGCAATGCGCCGGAACCCAGCGACACGCCGGCTTTGGCGTAGGAGTCGAAATCCATCGGCGTGTCTTGCAACGCAGCCGGAATGATCGAACCGCTTGATCCGCCGGTTTGGGCCAGCTTGAAGGTGCGCCCATCGCGCATACCTTTGGCATAGATAGAGATCACCTCGCGCAAGGTGATGCCCATCGGCACTTCCACCAGGCCGGTCATGTTGACATTGCCTAGGATGGTGTAGACCTTCGTGCCGGTGCTGTTCGGCGTGCCGAACTGTTTGAACCAAGATGCGCCGTTGCGAATAATCGGTGGCAGATTGGCCAGCGTTTCGACGTTATTGACCAGCGTCGGCTTGCCCCATAAGCCAACTTGGGTGGGATAAGGTGGACGTGGGCGCGGTTCGCCGCGCTTGCCTTCAATCGATTCGATCAGCGCAGTCTCTTCGCCGCACACATACGCGCCGGCGCCTGAGTGGATGTGCAGTTTGAAATTGAAGCCGCTGCCGAAGATATCTTGTCCCAGAAAGCCCATTTCCTCGGCTTGGGCGATGGCTTTCTTCAACCGCGCCTGAGCCAACACATACTCGCCGCGCACATAGACGAAGCCTTCATCCGCGCCCACAGCGTATGCGGCCAGCACCATCGCCTCGATGATGCTGTGAGGGTCGCCTTCCAGAATCAGACGATCTTTGAACGTGCCCGGCTCACTTTCGTCTGCATTGCAGATCACGTATTTTTTGGGGTGCTGCTCGCGGGCCACCATTTTCATCTTGGTGCCGGTGGGGAACCCCGCGCCACCACGCCCCCGCAAGCCGGAGCGGGCGATCTCTTCGATTACATCGGCCGGCTGCATTTCGGTCAGGGCCTTGCCCAGCGCCACATAGCCCTCGTGGGCGATGTAGTCCTCGATATCTTCTGGATCGATCACACCGGCGCGCTCTAGAACGATGCGCTGTTCGGCCGGCAGCGTGCCTTTGCGCGCCGACAGCCAAGCGATGCGGCCGGTTAGCTCGCGCGTCGGCGCCATCAAGCCGGGCGCGATACGACCTTTGTAGAGATGTTCTTCGACCAGCGTTTTGACATCATCCGGCCTGATCGGACCGTACACGACGGCCTCTGGATACACCATCACCATCGGAACGGCGTCATGCCGCCCGATGTCGGCCACCATCGTGACGGCCACCTCATCCTGCAAGCCGAACGCTTTCACTTCCTCCTGAATGCGTCGGTACACTTCCTGCGCCCCACGCGCGACGCTATCGGGATCGTTCGAGACCAGGACAAGCGAGCGAACTGCTTTCATGGTCGCCTCCTTAGCGATACTTGGCCAGGATTTCCGTCACTTGCGCTGGCGTCACGTTGCCGTAGATGTCTGCATCCACAATCAACACCGGCCCGACGGCGCAAATGCCGATGCAACTGGTGGTCTGCAACGTCCATTTGCCATCGGGGCTGGTCTCGCCCGGGCCGAGTTTGAGCGCCTCCTGTAATGCCGCCCAAACTTGCCGTCCCCCAACCACATGGCAGGGCGCGCTTTCGCAAAACTGAACGACATGCCGGCCGCGGGGCTTGGTGGACAGCATCTGGTAGAAGCTGGCCACCGAAAACAACTGGCTGACCGGCATGCGCAACTGTTTACCGACCTCGACGAATGCCTCCGGCGGCAGGTAACCCAGAGTTTGGTTGATGTCGCTGAGGATCGGGATCAGCTCCTCGCGCATCTGAAGTGGGTCCGAAGCGGCGCCGGCGCGGCGCGCGATCGCTGCCTGCACGGCGGCGCGCACTTCTTCTTCGCTCCAAGCATGGCGCGGCGGATGAACGACAGCCGGCTCAATCCCTTCGACTTCGGTCGTCTCCACAGACATCGATGACCTCCATCTCGTTCACCACCAGGGCACGAAGCCCATAAACAAGTTGCTCGAACGTCTCCCGATCTTTTCCATCTTCGGGACCGGCATCAACGGATGACGACGGCGTTAAAGTTACACACCTGCTGGCAGATGCCGCAGCGAATGCAGATATTCGGGTCGATCACGTGCAACTGGCGGCGCTGGCCGGTGATGGCGTTGACCGGGCAATTCCGCGCGCACACGGTGCAGCCAGTGCAAGCATCCACGATCTCGTAACGAATCAGGCCCTTGCACACTTTAGCCGGACAGCGCTTCTCGTAGATGTGCGCCTCGTACTCGTGGCGGAAGTGCTTGAGCGTGCTTTCTACCGGATTCGGCGCGCCTTGGCCTAAACCGCATAGGCTGGTGGTTTTGATCCACTTGCACAGGTATTCGAGGGTCTCGATATCGCCGTCGCGTCCGTCGCCGTCGCAGATGCGCTGGAGGATTTCCAACATGCGTCGGGTGCCTACCCGACAAGGCGTACACTTGCCGCAGCTTTCGTCCTGGGTGAACTCCATGAAGAAGCGGGCAATATCGACCATGCAGGTGTCTTCATCCATCACGACGAAGCCGCCCGAACCCATGATGGTGCCGGCTGCTGCCAGCGACTCGTAGTCGATCGGCCGATCGAGATACTCTTCAGGCAAGCAACCGCCCATCGGCCCGCCGATCTGCACGGCCTTGAGTTTCTTGCCGTTCTTGATGCCCTGCGCTACGTCGTAGATCACTTCACGCAGGTTGATGCCCAGCGGCACTTCGATCAGGCCGGTGTGATTCACATCACCGGCCAAGGCAAACGTCTTGGTGCCCTTGCTCTTTTCGGTGCCCATGCCGGCGAACCAGTGCGCACCTTTCAGGATGATTTGCGGCACGTTGGCATAGGTCTCAACATTGTTGATGTTGGTGGGCTTGCCCCACAGGCCGCTCACGGCGGGGAAGGGGGGACGGGGGCGTGGTTCACCGCGCCGGCCTTCGATCGAGGCCATTAGCGCCGTCTCTTCACCACATACAAACGCGCCGGCGCCCACGCGCACTTCGATGTCGAACGAGAAACCGCTGCCCAAGATGTTCTCGCCCAGCAAGCCATATGCACGCGCTTGATCGATCGCGATGCGCAGGGTACGCACAGCAACGGGATATTCGGCGCGGCAATAGATATAGCCTCGGCTGGCGCCGACAGCATACCCGCCGATGATCATGCCTTCTAAAACGGAGTGCGGATCGCCTTCCAGCACACGCCGGTTCATGAATGCGCCCGGGTCGCCTTCATCGGCGTTGCAGATCATGTATTTGGGCGTCGCTTTGGAGGCGCGGGCAAACTGCCACTTGCGACCGGTTGGAAAGCCGGCGCCGCCGCGCCCACGCAAGCCGGAGGCCAGAATCTCTTCGATCACTTGCTCCGGCGTCATGCTGCCCAGCACCTTCTCCAGCGCAGCATAGCCGTCTTCGGCGATGTAATCGTCGATGTTTTCCGGGTCGATCTTGCCGCAATTGCGCAACACCACGCGCACCTCTTTCGCCATCGGCGCCCCCAGCTCTTCGTCGGTGACGACTTTAGGCGGTGCAACGAACTTTTTGGCGATGCGGCCCTTGAGGAAGTGCTCTTCCACCAGGAACGGAATGTCATCGACAGATAGGCCGGCGTAATGAACGCCTTCGGGGTACACCATCAGTTCTGGCCCAATGGCACAGTCACCAATGCGTGAAGTTTCCAAAACTTGCACTTCGTCGATCAGCCCCTGAGCAACCAGCTCGTCGTTGAGCGCATCCATCACATCATGCGCCCCTTTAGACAAGCACTCCGGATCGACGCACACAAGGACGTGACTGCGGAAGTATTTCATGGCAATTGACGGGTTTGGATTTAGACGGTCCAACTTTGGATTGCCGGCCCGATGCCGGCTTCAGTCCGGCATTCGGAACCGGTAGTCCGGGTTGCCCTAAGCGCTCTGGATCACATATTCCGACAAGACTTTGCCGCCGACGACGTGCTCTTTCATGATCTGGCGCGCCCGCTCAACGTTGACTTTGCCGTAAGTGACTTTCGGTTGACCGCCGATTTCGACCATCACAATCGGCTCGAGTTCGCACAAGCCGATGCAGCCGGTCTGTTTGACGATCACGCCGGTTAGGTTGTTAGCCTCGATCTCGTCCAGCACAGCGCGCATGGTGTCGCGCGCGCCGGCGGCGATGCCGCATGTGCCCATCGCCACGGTGATTTGAACGTCGCCGCTGGTTGTCTTCGCCTTGCGCTTTTGAATCGCTTCTTCGCGCAGCTTTCTCAATTCTTCAAGAGACTTCACTGCTGGCATGGCTGTTCCTCCTGTGGCTGTGTCTATAGCGAACGAATTTCATGCCGACTGCGCTATCCCATAGAACTCAGCACCGTTTTGTTGGCATTCGGCGATGCCTTGTTGTAAGGACTCGCGGATGAAAGCTAACACTGCCGGCTCGCTCAGCGGCACATCTCCGAGTTCCTGTTTGATCGGCCCGCTGTCGAACTCGTAAGTGGCGTCGTTTACGCGGTACCGCAGCGTCCAACGCACATCGGGCCAACCCACAACCAGCGCGTACAGCGTGCCGGCCAGGTCGCCCAACGGCATACGGTCAATGTGACTGTGCTGAAACTCGGCTTCCAGGCACGTGCCTCGCCCAATTGCCGAGCTAATCCGCAAATGGCCGTTACAGCTCTCGGCAGCCGCCTTGAGCAGTGGGATGCCCAGACCGACTTTGCGCGTCGTGCGCGATGTGACAAACGGGTCGGTCACTCGCGCTACCATCTCTTCATCCATGCCGTGTCCATCATCCTTAACCCAAATGCGCAGTCGGTCGCGGTGCAAGTCCTCCTCGACGCCGATTTCCACGCGCCGGGCTTGGGCCGCTACGCTGTTCTCAGCAATGTCCAGAATGTGCAGGGCAAGCTCACGCATGGAAGTTGGCCACTCAGCCCTTCGGCTGTTGAGTCATCAACCTGGTACTAAATCGACCTTCACTGCTGCGCTTTCTTCAAAATCTGCGGCAACTTGTTGGGGCGCACGCGACCGTGCAATTCTTCGTCGATCACGATGACCGGCGCCTGGCTGCATGCGCCCACACAACGGCACACTTCCAACGTCGCCATGCCGTCGGCAGTGGTCTTGCCGATGTCGCAGTTCAGCACTTGCTTGGCTTTCTCGATCAACTGGGGCATCCCGCCCACATAACACGCCGTGCCCATGCAGAACTTCACAGTGTGTTTCCCGCGCGGCATAGTGGTGAAGAAGGAGTAGAACGAGATCACACCGCGCACTTGCTGTAACGGAGCGCGCAGTTGTCGCGCGACGTACGCTTGCATGGCCGGCGACACAAATCCGATTTGCGCTTGCAACTCGTTGAGCACCACCATCACTGCGCCGGGCAGATTCTTGTTTTCGGCCAGGATGCGGTCGATGATGGCCTTTTGCTCCGGCACGGCAAGCGGATCATTTTTGGGAATCTCCTGAACTGACACTACCATGGTTTGCCTGCTGTTCGACCGGTGCCGGCGGGCTGGATCGTGTGTCAGCGTCGCTCGGCATGGTGAAAATTTTCACGAGGATTGTATCGCTGCGCTGCAAAAAGTCATCTGTCAAATGTCACCGTTTCATCCGGCAGTTTGTCAGCGCGGCAGGCAGGCTCAATTTGATCATTCGGTGCGTGTCGAGCGCAATCGAAATGATCTCCCCTCTTGGCCGTGCAGGGCCAGCTTCAGCTCGGCTATGGTCGGCTTTTGCAGACGAAACAGATTCTTGCCCAACAATTCATCGAGGCGATGGGCGTCGCCGCTCTGAATTAACGGAAACAGCTTGAGTTGAGGATATTTCTGGCGCGCCTGTTCCGGCGTCAGGTGGCGTGAGATTTCCAGTGCGTCAAAGGGCACGTCTTCGGGAATCAGGCCAAGGTTTTGAATGAGGCTGTATGCCTTGCGATCCACGTGGGCAGGTATGGCCAAGCCGCCCAACTCGTGTACGACTGTCACAGCTTCACCCAGGGCGATCTCTGCCGAGACCAGCAACAGGCGGGTTTCACGGCGCACGAAATCGCCGCTTTCATCCACGATGAACTGGTCTCCGAAATGTTCGGCATCGTTCTCCAACGCCGGCAAGCGGTTGTCCACATAGCTCTGCCAGGCGCGTGTCTGGTCGAGGGTGTCGAACAGGCACAACAGGTGCACCTCTTCGACAGTCTGTAATTCCATGCCGGGCAGGACGGTCACGCCCACCTCGGCTGCGGCGCGCATGACTGCTTCGGCATTCGCGCTGGCATTGTGGTCAGTGATGGCAATCAGGTTAATGCCCTGCTCATGCGCGGCTTGCACGATGAGGGGAGGGATCATCTCCACCTCGGCGCACGGCGACAAACAGGTGTGCACGTGCAACTCGGCGATGTAGGATTTCATCAGATTGCAGATGTCAGAACACAGAACACAGACGATTAGCCGCCGGCAGACTTTCTCTATGCTCTGTCATCTGTATTCCGTGTTCTTCTCTTACTCGGTTCTCAGCCCCATCTCCCACAGCCGGCCCACGATCTCAAACGTGGGCCTGGGAGTGGACAACAGCACAATGCCTTCCTCGTTGGCTTTAACGATGGCCGAAGGGTCCGGCAAAGCGCCTTCGGTGACGATCACGGCGCTCAGGTCGAGCAAAGCGGCAACCGCCACGATGTTGGCGTGGGCCTGGAGGGTGACCCAGATCGATTTGCGCTTGGCGCCGGCCATCACGCAACTGAGCAAGTCAGAAGCATAACCGGAGGCCGGCGCAATTGCGCTGAAGTCTTTCTGCTGAGTCAACACGGTCAAATCGAGTTGCTGGATGATGTCTTGTAGCGTCATGGGATTGTCTCCTTCTCGCGCGCCGCCTCACGCGCCGCCGCCCGCGCCGCTCCGGCGCGGGCGGCCCACTCTCCTGTGGAGTTGGCATCTCCCAGTTGCTCCTCCGGCTTCATGAAAATCCGCATCTCCAGTCGCGTGCCGCGCCCCACCGTCGAGTCAATGTACATGTCATCGACGCACCGTTGAATGTTTTTCAAGCCCATGCCGGCGCCAAAGCCCAACTCGCGCACCGAATCGGGCGCTGTCGAGTAGCCAGGTGTCATGGCCAGGTCGATGTCTTCAATGCCCGGCCCGTCATCGATGGTCTCCATCAGAATCTGATGCGGCTCGATTTCGACACGGATTGTCCCCCCGTTGGTGGTGTGGATGATCAGGTTCATCTCGGCTTCATAGATGGCGATGCCACAGCGGCGGGCGATCTGCGGTGATGCACCCAAGCGCAGCAGGGCGCGCTTGATATGGCTGGAGGCATTGCCGCCATGTGCAAAGTCACCCTGCTTGATCCGATAACGCAAGATCAAGCTGGTGCGGTCGGAGACGATATCCTCAAACAGGTGGCTGGCGCGATACTTGCGCACTTCTTCTTCTTGATAGTCGTTCTCCAGTGCGCGCAACACCCCGCGTGTAATATCACCTTTGGTGATGATCCCCACCAGCTTGCCGGCCTGGTCTACTACGGGCAGCCGGCCTACACGCGTGGTTTTGAACAGCTTCAGCGCCTCGATCACCGGGCTGGATGCCTCCAGCGTCGTCACCTGCATGGTCATGTATTCGCTGACCGCTGCATCGGTGTTGTTCTCTTGCAGGGCGCGGATCAGATCAGCGATGCTGACGATGCCCACCAGATCGCCATGCGCTACAACCGGCGCGCCGGACACCTTTGCGTCGCGGAATAGCACCAGCACTTCGGACATGCGCATGTCCGGCGTGACGGTTTTGACCGGGCTGGTCATGACCTCATGGACTTTGAGTTCATAAGCCAGCTCTTCGACGCGGGTGATCAGGCCGGCTGCGCCGTCAGTGATCACACGGTCGGTTCGGATGGGGCCTTCGCTCATGGCGCCGTTCATGAAGCCGGCGTCTCCAAGCTGGGCAGGCCGGCTTCGTGCAGGCGGCCGCACAGCTCGAACATGCCGTGCACGCTGGTGATCAATGGGATGCGCTCTTGATTGGCAAGCTGAATGGTTTCGAGGGAAGGGCGCTTGCCGCGCACAAATACGATAGCGGCTACGTCGGCCATTTGGGCAGTTCGCACGACCTGAGCACTGCACAGGCCGGTCAACAGCAACGCTCCCGGCCCGATGTAGGCCAGCACGTCGCTCATCAGGTCTGCGCCACAGCCGCCCTTGACGTCGCGGTTGATATCAAACCCGCTGGTCAGCACCTCGCCTTCGACCAAATCGATGACCTGCTTGAGTTCCATAGGTGTTGTGCAACCTCGCCGGCGGACACAGTATATAACGCCCGTCTGCATGTACAATCGCTGATGAAATAAAACCATGCGCATTCTGGCCTCCCTAGACCTAGAAACGACTGGCCTTGATCCCGAACGCGATGCGATTATCGAAATCGGCATTGTGCGCTTTCGCGGTTCCGAGGTGCTGGAAGAATGGAGCAGTCTGGTCAATCCCCGCCGGCCCATTCCGCAAAAGATCACCGAATTGACCGGCATCACTCAGCACATGGTCGAAGCAGAGGGCGTTTCGTTATGGGATGCCCTGCGTACAGCGCAGCGCATCGTCGGCCAGGCTCCGATTATCGGCCACAACATTGCTTTCGATTTGAGCTTTCTGCGAAAGCAGGATCAGTTTTTGAGCAACCCTTCCATCGACACGTTTGATCTGGCCGGCATTCTGGTTCCGCATGCCGGGCGCTACGGTCTTGGGGCGCTCGGTAAAGAGCTGGGTATCGAGTCGCCGGCGACCCATCGCGCGCTGGATGATGCGCGGGTGGCCCATCGTCTGTACATGAAGATGTTCGAACGCGCGATTGAGTTGCCCAAAGACACTCTGGAGGAAATCGTTGCCTTTGCCGAGCGCAGTGGATGGACGCTGGTCGAGTTCTGGCGTGATGCGCTCGAGCAGCACGCGCGAGGCGTGTTCACCACTACCATCGGCGCACAGCTTAAGCGCACCAAATCGGGCCAAACCGTGCTGGCGCGCAAAGCCGCGCTGAAAGCCCAACTGGCCGCCAAACCCCTGGAGCCGCGTGAAGAGATTCGTCCGTTAGATATCGAATACGTTGCGGCCACGCTGAATGAAGGTGGTGCGTTCGCGCGTAGTTTCCAGGGCTATGAGATGCGTCCTCAGCAGATCGACATGCTGAAGTTGGTGACCACTGCCTTCAATGAGTCGGGTCATGCGCTGATTGAGGCCGGCACAGGAACCGGCAAATCGGTGGCCTACTTGATCCCTGCCATGCTGTGGGCTGTGCAGAACGGGGAGCGCGTCGTCGTCAGCACGAACACCATCAATTTGCAAGAGCAGCTTTTCGAGAAGGACGTGCCGGCTGTCATCCGTGCGCTTGGGCTGGAAGCGCGCGTCGCAGTCATGAAAGGGCGCGCGCGCTATCTATGCCCCTTGCGATTACAAGAGCTGCGGCGGAACGGTCCGAAGACGTTGGACGAGGCGCGCCTGTTGGCCAAGATTCTCATTTGGCTGCCGAACACGTTGACTGGCGACGGCGACGAGTTGTTCATGCCTGCCGCCGGCGAGCGCGCTGCTTTTAACAATCTATCGGCCCAAAACCCGGCCTGCAATTTCAACATGTGCAGCGCTGCGGATTGTTACTTTCACCAAGCGCGCCGGCTGGCCGAAAGCGCCCATGTTGTCATCATTAACCATGCCTTATTGCTGGCCGATATTGCCGTCGAGAACCGCGCGCTGCCCGAATACCGCTACCTGATCATTGACGAGGCACACCATTTGGAGATGGCAGCCACCGACTCGTTGTCCTTCAGCATCGACCGCCTGGAAATGATTCGGCAGTTGGAGGATTTGCACAAGCCATCTGGCCGGCGACCCACCGGCTTGCTGGCCGATATAGCGACTCAGGCCAAACATAGTTTGCCGGCGAATCAAAGCGGTTTGTTGATCCATCTCACCGACTCCGCAGCGCAAACCGTTACGCACGCAACCGTTCAGCTCGATCTCTTCTTTGATGAGTTTGTGGCCTTTCTCAGCGATGAAGTCAAGGACGATGCATCCGAATACGCGCGGCGCATCCGCATCACGCGCGCATTGCGCAACAGACCCGGCTGGACGCGCGTCGAGCTGGCCTTCGATGCCCTGCAACGTGAGCTGAATGCGCTGCTGCGCAGCTTGGACAATTTGTTCCGTTCTGTAAATGAACTGGATGCAGCCGGCCAAGGCGACCTAGACGTGTTACTGGCGCGCATCAAAGACGCAATGCGTTATTTCACCGAAGCCATCGAAAACATGACCGGTATGATCAGCAAGCCCAACGACCAAATGATCTACTGGGCAGAGATGGAGGCGGAACGCGCCGGCCGCTTCCGCGCTGCGTCGCCCCGTTTGACGCTGCACACAGCGCCGTTGCGGATTGGGCCATTGCTGCGCAAACACGTGTGGGAGGCCAAAAAAGCAGTGGTGCTCACCTCGGCCACGTTGCGCACGGCCACGCCGGCCACGAAGAACCGGCCCACCTTTGACTACATCCAAGAGCGCCTAAACGCTGCTGATGCTACGACGCTGGCCGTTGGCTCACCTTTTGATTACACCGCCTCCACCTTGATGTACATCGTCACCGATATCCCGGAGCCGAACCAAACTGACTACCAGCGCATCCTGGATCGCGCGCTGGTGGAGCTGTTTCGCGCCTCGCAAGGGCGCGGACTTGCGCTGTTCACCAGTTACTCTCAGTTGCGCGCTACGGCGCGCGCCATCACGCCGATATTGATGCAAGACGGTATCCTGGTGTATGACCAATCGGACGGCGTTTCGCGGCGCGTTCTCTTGGAGCAGTTCCGCGCCGCAGACAAGGCTGTTTTACTCGGCACGCGCAGTTTCTGGGAAGGCGTCGATATCCAAGGTGAGAAGCTGAGCGCGGTCGCCATCTGTAAGCTGCCGTTCGACGTGCCCAACGATCCGATTTTCGAGGCGCGCGGTGAAATGTTCAGCGATCCATTCAATGAGTACTCGGTGCCTGAGACTGTGCTGCGCTTTCGTCAAGGATTCGGCCGGCTGATCCGCTCGAAGACCGATCGCGGTGTGGTGGTTGTGTTGGACAAGCGCGTGATCACAAAAGGGTATGGGCCGGCGTTTCTGAACAGCTTACCCGACCCAACCATTCAGCGCGGCCCCGTCAGCGAATTGGGCAGAGCGGTCAGGCACTGGCTGAGCAAAACACCGGACAAAGTATCGGATAATTAAGTCTGCTGACGATGCCATGTTAGTGCCTTGACGGCTGATCCAAAATCTACAATCGAAATCTAAGAGCGGGGCAAAGGTTAATTATGCGAACGATCGCCATGATTCTGGCCGGTGGCCGAGGGAGTCGCCTGGGTGTGCTTTCTGACAAACGCGCCAAACCTGCCGTTCCTTTTGCGGGCAAATACCGCATCATTGACTTCCCGCTGTCGAACTGCGTCAACAGTGGCATCACCACTGTGGGTATCTTGACGCAATATCGCCCGCGTTCGCTGATGGATCACATCCGCAATGGCGCGCCGTGGGACCTCGACCGGCTGAACGGCGGCGTATTCATTCTGTCACCTTACCAAGGTCGTAAAGATTCGGATTGGTACGCCAACACTGCCGATGCCATCTATCAGAATCTGGACTTTATCCATAATCACCGACCCGACTATGTGCTGATCTTGGCCGGCGATCACGTGTACAAGATGGACTACAGCATCCTGGTCAGCTTTCACCAGGACAAACAGGCCGATGTGACGATCGCTACCTTGCAGGTTACTCCAGAGGAGGCCAGCCGCTTTGGCATTTTGCAAACCGACAAAGACCTGCGCGTGATTCACTTCGAGGAGAAGCCCAAGCAACCCAAAGGCACGCTGGCCTCAATGGGCATCTATGTGTTTAGCTATGAGGCGCTGGAGCGGGTGTTGCGCGAGGATGCCCATGATGAGTCGTCGGCCCACGACTTCGGTCACAACATCATCCCGAAGATGATCGAGAGCAAGTATCGCGTGTTTGCCTTTCCCTACGGCGGCTACTGGGTCGATGTGGGAACGATCCAGGCGTACTGGGAGGCGCACGTGGACTTGCTGGCCGACACTCCCAGCCTCGATCTGCTCGACCGCGAATGGGTCATCCACACCCGCAGCGAAGAGCGTCCGCCGGTCAACATCCGCACCGGCGCCACCGTTAATCACAGTCTGATTACCGATGGCTGCGTGATCGAAGGGTCGGTGGAGTATTCGGTCTTGTCCCCGGGCGTGCGTGTGCAGCGTGGGGCAGCCGTGCGCTATTCGATCATCATGACCGATGCAGTCATTGAGGCCGGCGCGATGGTCGATCACGCCATCATCGACAAGCGGGTTGTGATCGGGCGCGGGGCGCATATCGGATTCGGCGCCGACTTTACCGAGAATCGCGACTTCAATCTTAGCACCGGCCTCAGCGTGATCGGCAAGAACACCCTTATCCCGCCGAACCTCAAAGTGGGGCATAACGTGGTCATCGGCAGCGACTTGAACGATGACTACTTTACCGGCGAGATGATTCGCAGCGGCCAAAGCATCGGTGTCCAAGCAGACTAATCGTATGTCCAAAAGACCCAACTTCAATCACTTAGCCATCGCTGTTGCTGATATCGATGCGGCGCTGGTGTTCTATCGAGATGCGCTCGGCTTACAAGTCGAACGCATTGAAGAAGTCGAGCGTGAGGCAGTTAAGGTGGCTTTTCTGCCGCTTGGCGATGGCAGCCATGACATCGAGATCATTCAACCGACACGCGATGACACCGGTGTGGCTAAGTGGCTGGCCAAGCACGGCCCCGGCATGCATCATGTGTGCATCCAAGTCAACGACATTCAAGCGGCCCTGGCGCGCTTGGCTGCGCACGGCGTCGAGCTGATCAATCCGCAGCCGGCTCAACGATCAGACGGCACACGGTACGCCTTCATCCACCCTAAAAGCGCGTTTGGCGTTTTGATCGAGTTGTATGAAAAGCCGGCGCCGCATCAAGATTAAGCGGTGGAGCGCCATGAGCACCGCAGCAAGCATTGCCCTAATTCTCTTGATGATCGAAGCGCTGATCTGCACCCTTGCGCCGCTCGGCATTCTGATCGGTCTGGTCTATGGCCTGCGCAAGGCGCGACAAGGGCTTGCCCAGGCGTTGCCCAAAGCACAAGGATTTACGGCCCAAGCTGCGCGAACCACTCACACGGTCTCGAACCGGATTGTTGAGCCGTTGATCCGCGCTCATATGACAGCCGACCAGCTCTGGGCGGTGATTGCTTCTATCCGCGCACGGGCCGGCGCGCGCTTCTTCCCTCGCCGAGTGCGCCGATGAAGCGGGCGTGTCATTTGAGTGTGCGTCGAATTGCCAATGCAAGCAGCAACAAAGCAGCCAGCCACAGCATGAACCAAGCTGCCCGATGCCACCCTTTGCGCCCTCCTTGCGCACGCGTAGCCTCACGCAGTAAGGCTGCTTTAGCTTCGCGCACAAACTGCGGACGTGGGGAGACTGAGCCGACAGCCGCCTGAATCCGCTGTTCCAGCCAGGCAATGTCTTCGGCAGTGAGCTTGCTCGGTGTCATTCCATTCTATCCAGCACTTCGCGCAGTTGGGCCAACGTGCGATGATAAAGTGACTTAATCGCGCCCTCACTGCGATTCATAATCTGTCCGATTTCTGCGTTTGGCATCTGCTCGACGAACTTCAACACGACCAGTTGCTGGCGCTCTTCCGGCAACTGTCGAATGGCCCGGATCAACCGATCACGCTGGCGGTCTACGTCAATTCGCGCATCAGGATCGTCGTAAGGGGCGCTGTGCAGCTCCATGCGGGCGTCATCGAGCGAAACGGCAGGATGACGACGATTGTCGCGATGAAAGTTGGCCACAACGTTATGCGCGATGCGATACAGCCAGGCGGAGAATGGCGCTCCCCGATCACTGTAGTTGTGGATGTGTTTCAGT
>JANWVJ010000079.1 GCA_025056895.1 Thermoflexales bacterium | reverse complement strand
CACTTTGGCTTTGTTTGGTGTGCTGGGCATCGGAGGAGCGGCGCTGTTGGCAGCGCGAGGCAATGTGATCGCGCGCGCCGGCATCGGCGCCGGTATTCTGATCGCGGTCACTGCTGTCACAGCGCTTTCGATTTTGCGCGTCGAGCCTTTTCGCATGACCAACCCAGGATTGCTGGGTGGCTCCCCGTTGGCAGTTCTGGCTGTTTTGCCTGCCGGCATAGTGACTGTTAAAACCCCATCCTTGCGCTTTCTGCGCCCTGCCATCGCGGTGATCTTGGTTGGGTTCGTGGTGGGCGCATTCCTGATGCCCCGTCTGGCATCTCGGGCAGGCGGCGTCATGGTCCAGATCGGCAGCACATGGGGCAGTCGCTATTTCTTGATGCTATACCCACTGCTAGCTTTGGTAGCACTGACTCATGTCACAGCGTGGCTGCGTGCAGTCCAGCACGGCGACGCGTCATCCGTCCAGCGCCGATGGCGGACGGCCGGCGCTGTTGCGCTGGGCGCGGGAATCAGTGTGTCGCTGATCGGTAGTTTCCTGGTGAACGGAGTCGGCTTGGCCCGCATGATTACCGACAAAAGCATTGTCTGGGCGGGTTGTCAGGCTGTGTGGCGCACAGAAGCACCCGTTCTGGTCACAGACGATTGGTGGCTGGCGCCTGAGTGCGCTGCCCGTCCCACCCTGGCTTATCTCCTGGTTGAGAATCCAGATATGCTCCCCATTCTCACCAGCAATCTTTACGCGGCGGGCACAACCCAATTGGCATATGCCTCTCAAACAGGCCGACTCTCTTTGAATGCTCTGATTGCCAGCCTGGAACGATGTTTCTTAGTGCAGACCGTTCAGGGTCAACCCGCGGGACAACAGGGTGGTCCCGTTGTGCTCAACTTGACGCCTCGTTCTCCAACTTGCCCTGATACATCGCATACATTTGAGTACCAAGTTGATCAAAGTTAGTGGTTTTATCCTTAGTTGTATTAATTATCTGTTGATCGAGCGGCTATCCTCTCAATCTCTATTCTGTGTTTTGTGATATGATCAGACAGCTTAAGAGCAGTTTGAATGGTTGCACGTATGTAGTTTGCTTCCCTCCAGGAGGTCTCGATGAACGTATCCCGTATAATCGCCCGCTTTTCATTATTGACTACAATCGTGGTTGTCGTTGGTGCAGCAACAGTTTTATTTGCCAAGACCAGTTTCGCCCCATTGGCGCCGGCTGAAGTGAATAACGGCACGCTCTCCGGCTCGGTCGGTGGAGTGTCCCCGAATGCGCAATTCATCGTTACCGCAACGGGTATCTACTCAGATAATGTGACCCAGTACACTACCTCGACTGTTATCAATAGTGGCGGCGTATATACCTTCTCAAACGTTCCGGCCGGCAACAATCTCGGCTTTGGTTACGGCAGCAGCATCGTGACTTATACTGTCTCGGCTGTTCCACTCGCCCCCTGCTACAGTGTGACGCCGCTCACCCAAACAGTGTATATGTCGGATGGCGCGGTGATCAGTAACGTGAATTTCATTGCTAGCTTTGTACCATTCCCTGTCACAATCACAGTACAGCTTACCGAAGCCATTTTCCTCCCCGATGCAATTCCAACCAACCCTGTCATTGCCCCTCCGGCGCGATCAAACGGCATCGGCAATTTCTCTACAGTGACCTATCGCGTGCAGAGCAGCGACGGCAGCTACAGCAGCACGCAAACGCAGAATGTCAACTTCTTCAGCACCACCCAGATGATCTTCGTGCCGACGGTCAGCGTTGAGCCGGCCAGCGGCAACTGCCAGCGGGCGTTCACTGTCACTGTGCTCTCTTTGTTGCCCCCCTATCAAGGAGTGGTGAACTGGCGCTATGTGCCGGCGAATGCTACTCAAGTGGTCACTTTGTCGCCGTCTAGCAACGTGGCGCACGTGCCGTTCTTGGCGTGGCATTACTGGGTCTGGACGCCAATCCTCATCAGGCCCTAGAGCCGACTATTTCGGCGCTGATTGTTCGCAGCCAGATCGCCCAAGGCGGTCTGGCTGCCTTTTTGTACAATCGGCGCATCTCTTCAAACCGGAGCAAGCGACAGATGAAAATAACCGCCGTTAAGACGGCTGCGACGATGGGGCATGGCATGCACCTGTGGGTCAAAGTGGAAACCGACGCCGGCGTGACCGGCCTCGGCGAGTGTGTACATGGCGGCAAGCAGGCTATTGCCATCATCCATGAGTTGCGTCCGCACCTGATCGGGCGCGATCCTTTCCAAATTGATGCCATCTTTGAAGCGTTGCGGCGCGCCCATGTATTCGACGGCGGCTTTGCCGGCGCGCTCATCACGGCGCTCACCGGCATCGAGATTGCTCTGTGGGATTTAAAAGGTCGCGCCCTGGGCGTACCGATTTACGAACTGCTCGGCGGCAAGTTCCGCGACCGCATTCGTGTGTATTGCGATTGCGAAGTGGAACCAGGCATGGACTTCGACGCCACTCGGCGCGTGGTGGATGAGGTGTTGGCGCGCGGCTTCACGGCCCTGAAAATCGACCTCGACATCGGCGCCTACACCGGCGGGCGCATCCATGACCGCACGCTCTTGCGCGACGAATTCAACTACACCGCCAGCCAACTGGAGCATGAGCGCATGGTTGAGCTGGTGGATATGGTGACACGCGCTGCCGGCAAGGGTGTCGCCGTCGCTGCCGATGTCCACACCCGCCTGGATGTGCCCAGCGCGATCCGCTTGGTGCGCGATCTAGAGCCCTATCACTTGATGTGGTTAGAGGAGCCGATCCCGCCGGAGAATGTGGATGCCATACGCGAAGTCAAGCGCGTCAGCCGCATTCCCATTTGCGCCGGCGAGAATCTCTATCTGCGGCATGGTTTCCGCGAGCTGATCGAAAAGCAGGCCGTGGACATCATCATGCCCGATATTCCTAAATGCGGCGGTCTCTCCGAATGCCGCAAGATCGCTAACCTGGCTGAGCTGTACTCTATTCCCTTCGCACCCCACAATGTCTCTTCGCCGATCGGCACGATGGCCTCCTGCCATGTCTGCGCCAGTGTGCCCAACTTTCTGGTGCTGGAGTTCCACTGGAGCAAACGCGATTACTGGACCACCATCATTACAGACAAAGAAAACATCATCAAAGACGGCTACATCACCTTGACTGACCGTCCCGGCATCGGTCTTGATCTGGATGAGGCTGTGGCGCGCGCCCACCAGTACCCCGGCACAACCTGGTTTGAGTAACCTACTTTTGCCGGTATGATCGGTAGGGATGAACTGGCAGAGAACCTTTCCCGTCGTTGCCTCGATTCTGATCATTCTGGCCGTTGCCGTCCTGCGCGATCGCTCGAAACTGTTGGCAACGCTTTTCGCCACCATGCCTATCAACATGCCGCTGGCGTTGTGGGTGCTGGCCAGCGGATCAGAAGCGACCGGTCTACAACTGGCCGAGTATGCGCGCGGATTTTTCATCGCCCTCATCCCGGGCCTGATCTGGTTGGGCGTGGTGTACCTGACGCTGCGGCTAGGCTGGTCGCTGATCGGCGCTGTGGCAGCCGGCTATGCAGTGTGGGGCGTGATGATTGCCGGCCTATATGCCCTGCGTATTTTAACCATCCCAAAATAAACGCAACCAACAGGCGCAACTAAATCCATTCGCTTGCATCTAAGCAGGTGTTGCCAGACGGTACAATGCACGCCTATGTCACAGCCGGTGAGAGATCAATTCAGGATGTGGATTGAGAGGGGGGCACACGGATTGGGCCCAGAAACGCCCCAGGGCAGCGCTTCGGAAGCAAAGAGCGCTGCCGGCATCGCTTGGGACCTGAGCGAGCTGTTCGCTGCGCCGGATGACCCGGCTCTGGAACAAGTGTTCCGCCAAACGGCCGCATCGGCTGAGGCGTTCGCCGAGCGATATCGTGGAACGATTCATACCCCAAGCGGCGTCGCGCCGGCCCATCTGTTGACGGCGTTGCGCGAAGCCGAAGCCCTGCAAGAGGAAATGGCCCGCCTGAGTGCTTATGCCTCTCTGCTCTTTGCTGCCGACACCACTCAGGAATCCCATCGCGCTCTGATGCAGCGCGTAGAAGAACACATGACGGCGCTGCGCAACCGGTTACTTTTCTTCGACTTGGAATGGCTTGATGTGCCGGATGCGCATGCGCACGCATTGATCGCCGATCCGCTCTTGGCGCCCTATCGGCACTACCTGAGCAGTGAGCGGCGATTCAAGCCCCATACGCTCAGTGAGGCTGAGGAACGTTTGATGAACGACAAAGACCTGACCGGCATTAACGCCTGGCGACGGTTCTTCACCGAGTTCAGCGCAGCCCAGCGTTTCACGGCCCAGATTAACGGCCAAACCCGCGAGTTGAATCAAAGCCAGGCATTGGCGCTGCTGCGCGACGCCGACCGCGCCACACGCCAGGCTGCATTCGAGTCGTTCTACGACGGCTTACGCCAGGACAGTCATGTGCTCGCCTTTGTGTATGACACGCGCTTCCACGATCATCTGGTGACAGCCCGCTTGCGCAACTATTCCGATCCAATGGCCCCTCGCCATCTGGCAAATGAAATCGATGCTCAGGCGGTGGAGACCATGATGAGCGTGGTCGAGCGCAACTATCCCTTGGCACATCGTTACTTTGCGCTAAAGGCGGAGCTGCTGGGCTTGCCCAAACTCGAACTGTACGATCAGTATGCGCCGCTGTTCGAGTCTAAAGAGAAAATCGCGTTCACCGATGCCCGTCAGATGATCCTGACAGCATTGCGGCGCTTCTCGCCGGCTTTTGCCGACATTGCTGCGCGTTTCTTCGATGAACGCTGGATTGACGCCGACCCGCGCAACGGCAAGCGGGGTGGGGCGTTTTGCGCCGGTGTATCGCCGGCAGTGCATCCGTATATCTTGTGCAACTACAACGACGACCTGCGCGACGTGATGACCGTAGCCCATGAACTAGGGCACGGGATTCACTTCTACTTGAGCCGCAAGCAAACTCTGTTCAACTTTTACATGAGCTTGCCGGTGGCCGAGACGGCCAGCGTGTTTGCCGAGATGTTGGTGTTTGATGACTTGCTGGCCGGCTTGGGAGACCCGCGCAAGCGCCTGGCGCTGATTGCCGCTAAGCTGGAAGACAGTTTTGCCACGCTCTTCCGCCAAACCGTGCTGACACGCTTCGAACAACTGGTCTATCAAGCGCGCGCCAACGGCCGGCTGAGCGGCGCACAGATTGGCGAGCTGTGGCTGAAAGCGAACGCCCCTTACTATGGCGATGCTGTTCGCCTCACACCGGGCTATGAGTGGGGTTGGTCATACATTCCGCACTTTATCAACACCCCTTTCTACTGTTATGCGTATGCGTTCGGCGAGTTGCTAGTGTTGGCCTTGTATGGCAAATATCGACGCCAAGCTGCCGCCTTCGTGCCACACTACACGGCCTTGCTTGAATCGGGCGGCAGTCTGTCGCCGGCAGAGCAACTCGCCTTGGTAGGGGTCGATATTCACGACGCCGGCTTTTGGCAGATCGGGTTTGACGAGTTGCACCGCCTGATTGACCAAGCGGAGCAGCTTGCGCGAGCCGTGCGGCCTACAGCACAATAGGGCCGATCGAGACTCATCTTGACGAAACACTATGCGGCCGCTATCCTCGCACCCGCCGGCTGAACGGTCAGGGAGGTGGCGGCGATAGATGTGTGCAAGCGAAGGAGTGAATAGAGACATGGCAAAACCAATTGTTGTAACCGATGCAGATTTCGAAGTTAAAGTGGAAAAGGCGCAAGGTGTTGTGTTGGTCGATTTCTGGGCTGAGTGGTGCGGTCCATGCAAAATGATCGCGCCAATCGTCGAGCAAATCGCCGAGGAGAATAGCGGCAAGCTCACCGTAGGCAAACTCGACGTGGACCACAACACCAACACGGCGATGAAATATGGCGTGATGAGCATTCCCACGCTCATTCTGTTCAAGAACGGCCAGCCAGTTGAGCGACTGGTAGGCTATATGCCCAAAGAGCGACTAATGGCTAAGATCAAGCCCCATCTGAACTGAGGCACACCAGCCGTAATGGCCGACTGGATCGACAGCACCCCGCAAGGCAGTTGTGCTTGACAAGATGTGCCGGTCAACGATAATTGCCCCGTCGGTGATTTCGCCACAAGACTGGCACAATCCGTGTGTGTCTACGCCCTTGGCTGTGCGCACGAATGCGGCAGTCCGCTTTCCCAGGGTGATTTGAGTTAAGGAGGTGAGGCCGGGAGACTAGGTCAAACCCAATTTCTGCTCAACCCACGACGCATAATCGAATTCCCAAAATTGAGCGTTGTATGATTCGTTTATTCTCTTTAAGGAGGAGACAACCACATATGAATCACAAGAAATTGTCTGCCGTTCTGGGGCTAGCTGCTGCGACCAGCATTGCGCTGGCTGCGTGCGCTCCCACTGCCGGCACACCCATCGTCCAAACCGTCGTCGTCAAGGAAACAGCAGTCGTCGTTGAGACAAAAGAAGTCGAGAAGGTCGTCGAGAAAGTCGTTGAGGTCACTGCGGCTGCTCCGGCTGAATGGACCGCTCCGCACCCCATTCTCAGTGACATTCGCGTGCGCCAGGCCATCGCACACTGCACCGATCGCAACGCCTTGATCGGGTCAGTATATGGCTACTTGCCCGAAGAACAGCGCTCCAAGCTGTTTATGGACACCTTCATCCCGAAGGATTCCGTTTGGTATGCCAAGAATGTTGACCCGAACGCCAACATTGTGGACTACCCGTTCGATGTAGCCAAGGGCGGCCAGTTGCTGGATGAGGCCGGCTGGAAGCTGCCCGAGGGCGCCCGCATCCGCGTAAACGACAAGGGTGAGCCTTTGGCGCTGCGCTTCACAACGACCAACGCTCCCTTCCGCCAGACGTGGGGCGCCGTGTTTGTCAGCTCCCTGCAGCAGTGCGGCATCCAGCTCTTGCCCTCCTACATCCCCGGCTCGATCTGGTTCGGTGGCAACTCCGGTCTACGCCGGCGCGACTTCGACATCGGCGCGTTTGCTTGGGTGGGCGAGACCGAGCCGCCCGGCGTGACGGTGTACGCCTGCGATCAGATCCCAACCCCGGCCAACAACTGGAACGGCCAGAACTACATGGGCTGGTGCAACGAGAAGGCCAGCCAGGCGATTAAGCAAGCCAACAACACCCTCAATGACGCCGAGCGCAAGCGCTTGTATGTGATTGTCCAAGAAGAGTTCAGCAAGGACATGATCTCCCTGCCGCTCTTCCAGCGTCTTGAAGCTGCTGCCCACAACAAAGACCTCAAGGGTTTGAAGGCTGACCCGACCGAATACCTCTCCGCCAGCGTGGCCGACTGGGAGCTGCCCGGCAAGGACACGGTGGTAGTGGCGCTCGGTCAGGAACCCGCGTCGCTCTTCCTGTTGCAGGAAAGCGCCGCAGTGGCCGTCATTGTCGGCCAAATGGTGTTCGGCACATTTAGCACCCAGTACAGCTATGGCTTCCAGCCGGTGCTGTATGAGGGCGACCAGTTCCCGACTATCGAGAACGGTGGCGCGGTCAACGCCGAAGTCGAGATCAAGGACGGCGACTTGGTGGTGAACGGTGATGGTGATGTCGGCACCTTCAAGGACGGCAAGCTGGTTGACATGGAAGGCAAGGAGCTGAGCTTGACCGCCAAAGATATCAACGGCAACGATGTGGAAATCAAGGCCGGCGCTAAGCTCCCGCAACTCACTGTCACCTACAAGTTTAAGCCGCACACCTGGAGCGATGGCGAGCCGGTCAAGAAGGCTGACTGGGAGTTAGGCTACAAGGTGGCCTGCGACCGCGAATCCGGCGCAACCAGCTTCTTCACCTGCGACCGCGTCGTGTCCTTTGAAGTGCTGGACGACAACAGCTACAAGGTCGTCTATGCACCCGGCTATCAGCCGCCGACATACTATCTGGCTCCCTTTGGCTACTATCCTTCTCACCAGAAGTTGTCCGACGGCCGCACGCTGGGCGAGGTCGAGCCGAAGGACTTCAAGAACCTGCCGGAAGTGACCGACACCCCGCTGGGCACCGGCCCCTACGTCGTCAAGAGCTGGGAGCGCGGTCAGCGTATCACGCTGGAAGCCAACCCCAACTACTTCAAGGGTGAGCCGAAGGTCAAGAACATCGTTGTGCAGATCTTCGACGCCAATCCGGCCGGCGCCGTCGCCGCCCTGTTGCAGGGCACGGTGGACGTGGTCGGCAAGGAAACTCTCGGCGCCGGCCAAGAGCTGCAGACCGTGATCGAAGAGAACGCCAAAGGCACGATCGTGGCCGAACCCGTTGCCAGCCCCACCTGGGAGCACGCTGACTTCAACCTGAACACACGCTACTGATTCAGGGGTTGAAACAGCGGGTAAGGCTATGAGAAACAGGCGAGTAGCTCGCGCCGACGCGAGCTACTCGCCGTCTTATAGGCAGAGCGTCGCATGTTGAACTACCTACTGCGCCGGTTTGTGCTGATTATTGCAATGGCGTTCATCATTTCGTTCGCCTCTTTCACGTTGCTCTACTCCGCCCCCGGCGGCCCTCTTGAGCAACTCGCCTCATTGCAAAGCACCACGCGCCGACCCGACCCAGACGAGATCGAGCGCATCATGAAGCGTTACGATCTCGACCTAGACATCGGCATTCGCTTTCTGCGCTGGCTGATCGGCCATCCGCGCGGGGCGATCACGATTAACGGACAGGATATTGCGCCCACGTTTCAAATCGGCTGCCTCAAGCCGGGCAAAGCCCAACTTGTTTATCCCGATGGGCGTATCGAAGAGATCAATTGCGCCAAGCCGGTCTATTTGCGTGACCTGAACGGCAGACCGGTCAGCAATGGCGTGGTTGCACTTGATTTTGGCCGTTCTCAACAACTGGCTCGTGAGCAACCCGTCTCGAATCTGATTAACACCCGCCTGGGTCACACGCTGCTGTTGATGGGGGTGTCCACCTTCCTTGCCATCGCGATTGCTATTCCCATCGGCGTTTATTCGGCAGTCAAACAGTACTCTCGCTTCGACTACTTCTTCACGACGATAGCGTTCTTTGGTTCCGGTATGCCCACGCTGTTCACAGGCGTGATGGGCATTTTGCTCTTTGCACTCATCTTTAAAGGGCTTGGGCTGCCTTATTTGCCGGCCGGCTTGGCTGAATCTAACCGCGATGTCACCATTCCGATCTTCGGTCTCATTCGGGCCGGTTCGGTTGCCGACCGTATCTGGCATTTGATTCTGCCTGTCTCGGTGTTGACGTTCTTCAGCTTGGCCGGGTGGACTCGTTTCATCCGTTCCTCGATGCTGGAAGTGTTACGACAAGACTATGTTCGCACCGCCCGCGCCAAGGGATTAATCGAGCGGGTGGTCATCATGAAACATGCCCTGCGCAACGCACTTATTCCGTTCGTGACCTTGTTGGCCGGCGTGTTGCCCACACTCTTCGGCGGCGCAATTATCACAGAGAGTGTTTTCAGTTGGCCGGGCATCGGCAAGCTGTTTATTAACTCGCTGACTGCGAGCGATTATCCGGTTGCAATCGCTTACTTGCTGATTTCAACTTTCTTGACATTGGTTGGCTTTCTCCTATCTGATGTGCTGTACACCATTGTCGATCCGCGCATTCGCATGACTTAACAGCGGAGTCTGCATCTGAAAGTCTGCGTCTAAACATGAGAAGGCTTCATGACTAGTACCACAGCAAACCTGCCCGCCACCGGCGCCGGCCTTGCACTACGCAAATCTGAGGGTCAGTGGGCCATTGTCTTGCGCCGCTTCCGTCGCCATCGCCTGGCAATGATTTCGTTGTTTGTCCTGCTGGTGATTTTCATTGCCTCGTTGTTGGCCCCGGTTCTAGCTCCCTTTGCCCGCGATGCGACTGGTCTGGCGCCGCGTTTCTCCCCTCCTCTGACCACCAATCCACAAACCGGCACTCTTCACTTTCTGGGAACCGATCATGTCGGGCGGGACTTCTTTACCCGCCTACTCTATGCCGCACGCATTACCCTGAGCGTAGCGTTTGCAGTGGCCACGGCCTCCACGTTGCTCGGCATGACGCTGGGTGCGTTGGCCGGTTACTTTCGAGGCATTGTTGATAGCATCGTCATGCGCGTCCTAGAGTTTATGGCCTCGATCCCGGACTTCCCGATTCTGCTCATCATTGCTTCAATTCTGATCACCGACCCCAAGCTGCTGCCCTATCCGCCGGTCCTGCTGCAGCTTGTCGGCGGGCTGATGTTGCTGAATCCGGTCGGCATTGAACGCGAACAGGTATTGACCATGATTGTGGTACTGACCCTGTTCGGTTGGACAGGCTCGGCACGTTTGATGCGTGGCATGGTGCTCTCGGTACGCGAGCGCGATTTCATCGAGTCGGCCCGTTCACTCGGCGCCAGCAACACGCGCATCATCCTGCGCCATGTTGTGCCGAACGCTTTCCCGCCGCTGGTAGTGGCTTATACACTCAGCCTAGCCGGCGCGTTGACCGCAGAGACCGCGCTTAGCTTTCTCGGCGTCGGCATTACCGATCCTACCCCCACCTGGGGCAACATGCTTCAGTTTGCTACAAACTTCATGCTGACTAATCCCTGGGTGCCGCTGATTCCCGGCATCCCGGTGGTCTTGTGTTCGCTTGGCTTTAACTTCATCGGCGATGGGCTGCGCGATGCCCTCGATCCTCGTCTCAAGATGTAGAACCAGAATAGATGCCGCGCATTCAGCGGTAAACTGTTGCCAAAATCTGCGAAAGGAGTAAATCGGAGGATTCATGAGTTCTGTAGCACCTGCGGCTGCCCCAAGCGCCAATGCAGCCGGCTCCGCCAAAGCCGGTGCAGACCGCAGCGATCTGATGTTGGATGTCCATGGCCTTAAGACCTACTTCTTCACTGAAGACGGTGTGGTCAAAGCCGTTGACGGCGTCGATTTAAAAGTCCGACGCGGTGAGACAGTGGGCATCGTCGGCGAATCCGGCTGCGGCAAGAGCGTCACCTCCCTGTCGATCATGCGCCTGGTTGGCGCGCCCGGCAAAATCATTGAAGGTGAGATCATCTTCGACGGCGTGAATCTGCTCGATTTGCCTGAAAAGGAGATGACCCACATTCGCGGCAACCGCATCTCGATGATCTTCCAGCAGCCGACCACGTGTCTCAACCCCGTCTTCAAAATTGGCGATCAGATTGCCGAGGTGCTGAACATCCATCAAAGCCTGGGCAAGGAAGCCGGCTGGAAGCGCGCCGTAGAACTGCTGCGCATGGTCGGCATTCCAGAGCCGCAGAAGCGCGTGCACTCCTACCCTCACGAAATCTCCGGCGGCCAAGCCCAGCGCGTCATGATTGCTATGGCCCTGGCGTGCGCTCCTGAACTGTTGATTGCCGACGAACCGACCACTGCGCTCGACGTGACGATTCAAGCCCAGATTCTCGACCTGATGCGCGACCTGCGCGACAAGACCGGCACATCCATCATGCTCATCACCCATGATCTAGGTGTAATTGCCGAGATGTGTGAGCGTGTGATCGTCATGTACGCCGGCCAGGTGGTTGAAGAAGCCGATGTGTACACCCTCTTTGCCAGGCCGCTCCACCCCTATACCCAGGGCTTAATCGGTTCGATTCCCGTGTTGGGCAAAGTGCGTGACCGACTGGATGTCATTCCCGGCACCGTGCCGAACCTGCTCGACCCTCCGCCCGGCTGCCGCTTCGAGCCGCGTTGTCAGGTCTGCCAAGGCGCAGCCCGCGAACGATGCAAAGTCGAGACACCGCCTCTGCGCCAAATAGAGCCAAATCACTGGGTGCGCTGCTGGCTGTACGAGTAGCGCCAGCCCGTCCCTTGGCCTCTCTCAAAATAAACCCAGAATTGAGTCAGACAAGATGAGCATGGCAACAAGCATTCCGACAACCGTTACATCCGCTTCTGCCAACGGAAAGGCTTCCGGCCTCCAGCCCGATTTGCTCCAAGTGCAGAGTTTGGTGAAATACTTCCCTATACGCGGCGGTATTTTGCAAAGAACGGTTGCTCAAGTCAAAGCAGTAGACAATGTTTCTTTCACCATCAAGCGCGGCGAAACGCTTGGGCTGGTCGGTGAATCGGGTTGCGGCAAAACCACGGTCGGACGCACGATCCTGCGCCTGATTCCAGCTACCAGCGGCAAAGTCATCTTCGAAGGCCGCGATGTGTTCAGTCTGTCCGGCAGCGAACTCAAGGCCCTGCGCCGTGACATGCAGATCATCTTCCAGGACCCCTATTCGTCTCTCGACCCACGCATGCCCATCGGTGAGAGCGTTGCCGAAGGACTGCTGGTGCACGGTATGCGTGACGGCAAAAAGCGCAACGAAATCGTGATGGAGATGCTCAAGAAAGTGGGCTTGGAAGACTATCACGCCCGGCGCTACCCCCATGAATTCTCCGGTGGTCAGCGTCAGCGCATCGGCATTGCCCGTGCGCTAGCGTTGCGGCCTAAGTTCATTGTGTGCGACGAGCCGGTGTCTGCACTGGACGTGTCGATTCAGTCTCAGGTGCTTAACCTGCTCAAGGATTTGCAACGCGAGTTCGGTCTAACATATTTGTTTATCGCCCACAACCTGAGCGTGGTCGAGCACATCAGTGACCGAGTGGGCGTGATGTATCTGGGCAAGCTGGTCGAGCTAACCGACCGCGAAACGTTGTTCCGCGAGCCATTGCATCCCTATACCAAAGCGTTGTTGTCTGCCATCCCGATTCCCGATCCCACCTTGAAGCGCGAGCGGATTATCCTGCAAGGCGAGGTGCCCAGCCCGATCAATCCACCCAGCGGCTGTCGCTTCCATCCGCGCTGCCCGGTTGCCATAGATCGCTGTAAAGTTGAAGACCCGCCTTTTGAGGAGCTGCGACCGAATCACTTGGTGGCATGTCATGTCGCTAAGTATCAAGTTGAAGAAGCAAGGCGGCTGGCAGCTTGAAGGGGATAGAAAATGGGGCGAGTACGCGGCTGGTCACCTCGCCCCTGTTTCCCGCCTGTGCTCATACGGCTTGGCATTCGCGCATCAGGCGAATGCTGACTTCAATACCTTTCTCGTAACAGTGCAGCGCAAAGCGCTCGTTGGGCGCATGCAGCCGGTCTCCTTCCAACCCAAATCCCAGTAGGATCACCGGTTTGCCCAGCACTGACTGAAAATCGTTCACAACCGGCAGCGAGCCGCCCTCTAACATCCACACCGGTTCATTCCCATAGGCGGCTTGTGCGGCGCGGGCCGCAGCTTGCAAATAGGGCGATTCGCGCTCGATGAGCGCAGCGCGATGCCCGCCCTGTAGTGTGCTGAAGCGTAACTGAGTGGCCGGTGGCGTGATCTGACGCATGTAATCGATTACCGCCTGCAACACACGCTGGGGGTCTTGATGGGGAACCAGCCGGCAACTGATTTTGGCGTAGGCTGCTGCCGGCAACACCGTCTTCGATCCCGGCCCAGTGTAGCCGCCCCACATCCCGTTGATCTCCAGCGTCGGTCGTGCACCCATGCGCTCGGCGATCGAGAAGCCGGGTTCTCCGAACAAGGCGCTTGCGCCTGTTTCGGCCAGCATGGTCGCTTCTGAGAGCGGCACACGCGCCAGCGCCTCCCGTTCTATTTTGTCCAGTGTCCGAACGTCATCGTAAAAACCCGGCACCAGAATGTGCCCTTGGTCGTCCTTCAGGCGTGCCAGAATCTGCGCGAGCGCCATGATCGGGTTCTGGATGTTCCCGCCATAGCTTCCCGAGTGCAAATCATGCTCTGCGCAGCGCGCTTCGACTTCAAGGTAAATCAGCCCACGCAGGCCGTAAACTAATGCCGGCTGAGTGGGCGAAATCAACGCCGAGTCGCTGATCACAATTGCGTCACACGCCAACAGATCGGCATGTTCGGCGATGAATGCGCTGAGGTGGCTGCTGCCGATCTCTTCTTCGCCTTCGATCAAAAACTTCACGTTCACCGGCAGCGTGCCGGC
>JANWVJ010000078.1 GCA_025056895.1 Thermoflexales bacterium | reverse complement strand
AAGGAAAGGCAGACTTGTACGCCCTGGCCCGGCGCGTTGAAGAAGTTGCCGTGCGTCTGCTGGCAGAACACAAGCCCGGGCGCAACCTGTATGCGAATGTGGAGTTCTACGCCGGCCTGCTGTTGTACGGCGTTGGGCTGCCGATCGATCTATTCACGCCCACTTTCGCGGTGGCGCGCGCAGCCGGCTGGGTGGCTCACTGCCTTGAACAGCAACGCGCCGATTTTCTGCTCCAGCCGCGCACGGTGTACACCGGCCCGCTCGACCGGCGCTGGGTGCCCCTGTCCGACCGCCCATCGCCGGCGCCTAGTCCCATGTCAGTCGATCTGCGCCCAACCGAATCTGCTCGATGTCACGTGCTGTGACACGCAGCAAGATGGATTGAGCGGGGGCAAAAGAGAGCGTGATGCGGCGGGCAACGCCGTGGGTGTTCAGCCAAATGGTTCGTTGGAGCACATCAGCGCGCCGCCAGTGTCCATAGCGCATTGGATAGCGCAAGCCCTGCGCATCGGGGTGCGCGAAGAAGAAGAGATATGCGTCGTCGTCAACGCGGCAGAAGTAATCGGGTAAGTCCTCGCCGGCAACCAGCGGCGGAGATGGAATTACCCTCTTGTCGATGTATACGTTGGGCAATCGGCACAAAGCCGCTACATGCGTGTCATAGTGGGCTGACTTCAAGCAGCCCGGCTGCTGTGGGCGCCTGCACAAATAGATCGGCAACCCGGCCTGCGCCACCCGCAAGACATCGGCGAGCGTCTCTGCATCCAGCCAACCTGCATCCACATACAACCAATTGAAGGCGGCCTGGCCGGCGCACAATCGACCGTCGATGACCTGCGCCGTGCGCAGAAAGGAAGCGGAAATCCAGAACGGCTGCCGTCCACGCAGGAGAGGCGGGAGTTTGGTTTCCTGCAATTCCCAAACATATTTGGAGCTGGGCTTTTGCAAGTCGGCGGGCAGCTCGCCGGCCATCCAAGCATCTTCGAGCGGCAGATACACCGCTCCATCGGTATACGGCCGGCCCCGGCGCATGTACTCACAGACGGTCGCCAAGTAAGCATTGAAGGCCGGCAAGCGATCGGCAAATGGGCTATCCGCTCCGACATGAGTGGTTGTATAGAAGCGATGGTGACCGCCAGGCGGATTGTAGGGCATACCGTGCCAGACAATATGGTTGACGCCGTTAGCCACCACCGCGTCGGCCAAGAGCTTCAGATCGCCGAGCTGCTCCTGTCCTTGAAAGGGGCTGGGGCCGGGCGCAGGTTGCCAACCGTAGAGGCACGTAAACGTCTCCGACGATACGATAGGCCGGCCGGCCAATACGGCCGCCGATGCCGCAAAGCGCGCGAAATCCGGGTCGAATAACAATGCCTCGGTTTCAGGAATATCGGCAGCGGCGTAAGCAGCCAGCAGATCGGTCGGCGCGCCATGTGCTTGTACACGCGCCAATACGCCAACCTGATGACACAACGCACTCAGCGGGCGGTAAAACTCGTCTAGGACGTAGTCGGCAATCAATTTGCGATAGTCGTAGCGTTCGGCCGGGTGCGCGTCTAAATCCGACATGAAGGGCAAGATGTCATAGCCCAATCGCGCTTGGAAATGCTCGCGGAAATGACGCGCCCATAAGCCTTCGGGCCACACCTCCCACGAATCGCAGAACAAAGCCGGCGTAGCAACCGGCGATGCGCGCAGCGCCTCGCCCAGGGCAGACGTGAAACGATGCAAAAAACGCGCCACGGCATCGCGATCCAGGTGGTTCAGGATGTACCCCCCTTCCTCACCCAACGGATAGTCCCATGACTTCTCCAAGCGCTGAGACGACAGGCCATTGTAGGTCAGGCTGGCATCGTCGAGCGTGACCTCTGAGCCGCCGAACGGCCAAGCGCTGCCGATGGTGAAGTCACAGCCCAGACCGATGTGATCGCAGTAGTGTTTGGCATACGCAACCGGCGCAGCCCACTCGGCGCTCAGCCACTTTGGGCCGGGCTTGCCGTCGAGGGGATACAGCCAGGCGATCTCCACACCCCCAAAGCCGTTCATCTTGGCCCAGTCCAGTTGGCGGCGGATGGCCGGCTCTGCTATCGGGCCGGAAAACCACCACCAGCGTGTGTAAGGCTTCGATGGGCACAAGGTCATAGACAATCCTCACAGACAAGCGGCGTTCATCGCCATCCGCAACAGCACGAGTTGTCTGGAGCACGCCCCGTCATCGGCATCCCTGGTAGGGTGGACGCTCCACTAGCCGGCGCACGGCAACTAGAGGATTGACCGCGCTGGCGACGTAATTCGGTAAATGAGCGGTTTCACCGTTCACCCATTCGTGAATGCCGCGCGCACGATAGTCTTGCACCAACTCCCGAAATAACCGTGCCGCCAGCACGGCGTCTTTCTGCGCCACAGCATCGAGGTACCACCCCGACGCCGTGCCCCAAAAGCCGCCATTTTGGTAAACGCCTTCGGGAACGGCAATGAGCAGGCGCTGCCAGTGCTCGCCGGCCGGCAAATGGCGCACTTGGCCGCGCTGAGTCACCTCATCGGCGTGGGCAACCAGATAGTCCACGATTGCAGCGCGACGGCTAGGGGCAAGAGGAAAGTCGAGATAGACGCACAATGCATTGCCCCAGATATCGATCTGCCGGCACTCACATGAAGCAGCCAAGAACATCCCGCTCCGTTCATCCCACAGGCGAGTCAATGCAGCAGCGGTTTGTTGAGCGCGAGCTTGAAAGATACCGGCGCGCCGCAAGTCGCTGATCTGCGCATATAGGCGGGCCATTTCATTCGCAGCGCGCCAGTCCAACAGCGAGCAGAACAGTTCTTCCCCCGTTTTAGCAATGCAATCTGTAAAGCCGTAGGGCGAGTGAGGATGTTCTGGATCGTTGAACACCAGGCCGGCCTCGCTCAACGGCACAGAAGCCATCGCACGCTCGAGGCGTTGGGCATTGTCGCGAAAGAGATCGATTTGGCCGGTGTGTCGCACAAAGTCGGCGACCAACAACACCATGAACGCGGCGTTGTCCAACGGAAAGTCGGCGATGGGGTGATCGGGTG
Organism: Thermoflexales bacterium; assembly: GCA_025056895.1. Classification (GTDB taxonomy): domain Bacteria; phylum Chloroflexota; class Anaerolineae; order J036; family Brachytrichaceae; genus Roseilinea. The sequence continues at coordinate 10,904 of JANWVJ010000078.1, read as the reverse complement.
GGCCGGCGCAATACACGCTTGTCCCGTCGGCTTGCCGACGATCGGGAATGACGCCGTCAGCGCGCTGTCCTTGCAATAGGTACTGGATGCCGGCGCGCACTTCACGCGCATCCATCAGATCAAGCGCCTGGGTCATGTAATAGAAGTCGCGCGTCCAGTGGGCGTCATAGTTGCCGATGCCATCGGGGGTAAACAAGACCGTGCCATCAAACGCGCGCTTGCGGCAGCCGGCGATTTGTTGCCGCGCGGCCTCGGTCAACCAAGCGATATCTTGCTCGTCAAAACAGACGGGTTGCATGGCTACGCCCCTCCCTTGCCTCTTGTTCATGCGCAGGGCAAGTTGTGTTAGATCAGCAGCACGCCCATTCTAGCGAGCGAACAAAGCCAGCGTGGTCGGATGCACAGATCACCTGTGCATCACACCACGAGCGGAATTATTTGAGCCAGTACAACACCCAAAAGACGACCAACCACACGCCGGCCAGAAAATACCAATACAGCGCGCAAGCTTGCACAGCGGCGCGGCGGCGTGCGCTGAACTGACCGATTAAGGCGCGGGCCAGAATAATGACCATGAACACGACCCCGCCGAATACGCGCACTACATGGAAGCCCATCAAGAAAAAGAAGGCCGAGCCATACGCGCTGCTGTGCGGCGCGAAGCCCAGGTCGGCGATTTCAAAAGCCTGGATCGTTAGGAAGATCAGACCAAGCACCGCAGCAACGCCGGTTCCGATTTGCAGCCGGCGCGCATCGCCGCGCGCAATCCCCCGCTCTGCCCAAGCCATGAAGAGAGTGCTGATCAGCAAAACCCCCGTGTTGAGGGTGGGCAGGACGGTCGAGAGGGGCGGTGTATCCGGCGGCGGCCAGGTTTTGCTCAAGGCGCGCAGATAGAAGTACGCCAGGAACAGCCCTAGAAAGAACATCGACTCGGACACGATGAAGAACACTGCGCCGATCAAGCCAACGTTGGGACGACGGGCCGGCGAGGCGTCGGCAGAGCGTGCAGCGCCTACTTTGGTCCACGCACTCATAACAAGAATCTCAGTTGCCAAGCCTTAGGCATTCGAGAAATGGCGTTTAATGAGCTGCATCAGAGTGTGCGGCGCTGCGGATGTCATCCGCAATCCATGTGCCTAGACCGATTGTGGTGAGGATCGCGCCCAACACAATCGGGATTACTCCAAAGGCTAGGCCAAAGCCCAGCACCGTTAAACCGAGCGCCAGCACGATCGGCGAAAGGCTGGGCGACGGCATATGGATGTGCTCTGCGGGGTGATCAACCGGTTGATCGGAGAAGGGGGTATCAGAAGACCGTTCACTCATAGCATGTTTCCTGCTCACCGAATCATATACGTATTGACCCACGACAGCCCTAACGCAACGCCGGCAAGAAATAACATCGCAGACACGATCAAGGCTGCGCGTCTGCGCGCCCGATGAATGATTGCTGCGTTCGACATCTGGATTCGCCTCCGATTGAATTACAGCCAGGCTGTGGCCCGATCGACCACCATGCAGACGAACAACGACGCCAAGTAAAACAACGAATACTTGTAGAGCCGGGCCGCAGTTGGCCGAGCGCTGACCGGCTCAGAGGATGTCGCACGGAACTGCAGCCAGAGCCGCCACGCCCGCGCCAGTAAGACACCGCCCAGGGCCAACGCACCGATCAGATACAGCCAGCCCATCAATCCAAACGCAGACGGGGCCAGCGAGAGAATCACCAAAAGAATGGAATACGACCCGATTTGGCGGGCGGTCTCGGCTTCGCCGGCTATAACCGGCAACATCGGCACGCGAGCGCGCGCATAGTCTTGGCGCTTCATTAACGCCAACGCCCAGAAGTGCGGCGGGGTCCAGTAAAACACAATCGCAAACAACAGCAAAGAAGGCCAGGTGATCTGGCTGCTCGCTGCGGCCCAGCCGACCAGGGCAGGAATGGCGCCGGCGCCGCCGCCGATCACGATATTGTGCCAGGTGCGTCGCTTGAGCCAGGCCGTGTAGATGACGGTGTAGTACACAAAGCCGGCTAATGCCAAGGCAGCGGTCAATACGTTCACAAACAGCACAAAGACAACAAGTGAGAGACTTGCCAACGCGAAACCGAACACGTAAGCACGACGCGCGGAGATGCGCCCTTGTGAGGTCGGGCGCAGACTGGTACGACCCATCACGCGGTCGATGTCGCTGTCGTAAGCCATGTTGACGGCATTGGCGCCGCCGGCCATCAGATAGCCGCCGATCATCGTCCACAGCACCAAATACCAGGCCGGCGCACCGGCCGGGGTGATGAACATGGCTGCCGCTGTTGTCAGCAACAACAAGGAAATCACGCGCGGTTTAGTCAGTGCAATGTAATCGCCGATGACGTATTGCCATGCACGTGTCCGACCGCCATCTGATACACGTGCGGGCGGACTGGCCGCCGGCGCCGAAAGTAGGCGCTGCGGCTGTGAGGCGGAGTGCACGTCGATCATAGGAGCGTTCCCTGTTCAGAGTAGCAAGCATTTAATGAGCCGGCACAGTTGGATTGCTCGCCGCCAGGCGCAGGTCTCGCGCCGGCCGTTCGCTCTCTACCGTAGGCAGGGTGTCAAAGTTGTGCTCGGGCGGCGGCGAGGTAACCGTCCATTCCAACGTGTTGCCTTCCCAGGGGTCATTGCCGGCGCGCGCGCCGTGTCGCAACGAACGCACAAAGTTGACCATGAAGATCAACACCGAGACAGCTACCATGAACGCGCCGATCGTCGCGATCAAGTTGCCAAGCTCCCAGCCGCGATCGGCGGTGTATGTCGCAATGCGGCGGGGCATCCCCATCAAGCCTAAGAAGTGCATCGGGAAGAAGGTCAGGTTAAAACCGACCCACATCAGGGCGAAATGGAGCTTGCCCAGCTTGTCGTCTAACAGGCGGCCGGTGATTTTGGGCAGCCAGTAGTAAAAGCCGGCGAAGATACCGAACACGCTGCCGCCAAACAGCACGTAGTGGAAGTGCGCCACCACCCAGTAGGTGTTGTGTAACTGCATGTCCAACGGGATGAGGGCCTGGATCACGCCGGTCAGGCCGCCGATCACAAACGTGCTCAGAAAGCCGAGACACATCAGGAGCGGGGTCTTCAAGTTCAGCGAGCCGCCCAACATCGTGAACAACCAGTTAAACATCTTGACACCGGTCGGCACGGCGATAATCATCGTGGTCAGCATGAAGAACCGCTCGACGATGGGGTCCACACCGGACACAAACATGTGATGCACCCAAGTGGTGAATCCCAACACGCCGATCAGGATGGTGGAGACCACCACTGCTTTCAGGCCAAACAACGGTTTGCGCGCAAACACCGGCAGAATCTCTGAGACAATCCCCATGGCCGGCAGAATCATGATGTACACCGCCGGATGCGAGTAGAACCAGAACATGTGCTGCCACAACCGAGCGTTGGCCGTGTTGAAGAACTGAGTCGCAAAGTTGCGGTCGGCAATCAACATCGCCAGGGCAGCGGTCAGCACCGGCGTCGCGATGAGCACCATGGCTGCCGTCACAATCATGGCCCAGACGAACATCGGGATGCGCCAGATGGTCATGCCCTGTGCGCGCATGGTGTAGGCAGTCACCAGGAAGTTGACTGCGCCGAGCGTGGACGAAATACCCAACAGCACCACGCCCAACAGCCAAATATCCATGCCGATCTGAGGGGAAAACTGCTTGTTTGAGAGCGGGACATAGGCCGTCCAGGCCGCGTTCGAGGCGCCGCCCGGCAGCAAGCCGAGGATGCCTAGCAGAAAGCCGCCTTCCATCACCACGCCGGCAAAGATCAAAAGCCACAGGCTGAGCGCGTTCAGCCGAGGAAAGGCCACATCGCGCGCCCCAATTTGCAAGGGCAGAAAATAGTTTGCGAAACCGACCAGGCACGGGATAGTGAACAGAAAGATCATGCCCGTGCCGTGCATGGTGAAGAGCTGGTTGTACAAGTCCTGATTGACAATCTGTAGCCCAGGCGCTGTCAGTTGTAGGCGAATGACCAGCGCCATCAGGCCGGACAACAGAAAGAACACAAACGTCGAGGCCAAATACATGATCCCGATGCGTTTGTGATCGACGGTCGCCAACCAACTAACCAGACCATGCCTGAGGTACTCTGTGCGAGCAGGGATGCTGACACTTGCCATTGTCACTCCGTCTTTTTAGTGATACCAGACCATACATGACCGACTTCTTTGATTACGCAGGAAACGGATCGTTCGTCAACAGTGAGTCAGTCAGTCATTTTAAGGTTTGCAGATAGGCCACTAAGTCTTCGATGTCCTGTGCGCTCAAATTGAGGTTGGGCATCGTTGTGCCGGGCTTAATTGCTTGCGGATCGTGCAGCCAAGCGCGCAGATTGTCTGCCGTGTTCGGGACGACTTCAGCGATCGTATCGTAGTTGGCAAAGCCGGTCAGCGTGCGCGGCGCGACTTTGCCCTGCGCTTTTGTACCCTCGATCGAGTGGCACGACCAGCAAATGTTCTGGTTCATGAAGATGTCCTGGCCGCGCTGTGGGTCGCCGGTGGCCGTGGGGCCGGAGAGTGCAGCGAGTTGCTCCTGATACCAACGCTCGTATTCGTCCTGCGGCAGGGCACGCACCTTGGAGATCATCTGGGCGTGCGCGACGCCACAAAACACATTGCACTGGCCGATGTACTCGCCCGGCGGGACATTAAACCAGACATAGGATACTTCGCCTGGATTGACATAGATCATCGGCCCAAATGCCGGCATCCACCAGGCATGGATCACATCTGGAGTCGTCAAGTCGAGGCGAATCGTTTTGCCAGCCGGCACCACAAGGGTCTCGTTGGTGGTTAGTTTGCCATCGGGGTATGTATATTGCCACACCCACTGCCGGCCCACCACCTCGATGACCAGATCGACCTGCTTTGCTTCTTCAATGCGCCGCCTGGCTTCGGTGTCGTTCAAACTGTGCACATGTGCAAGCGGTGCAGTGGGCGAACCGCGCGCCGTCATGCGGTTCAACGTGTCAACAGAAAAGCCAAACACAACGCCGACCGCTAACGCCGGCACAACGGTCCAGCCGATCTCGGCGGCAGTGTTGCCGTGGACTTGTTCAGGCATCTCATCGGCGCGCCGACGGCGGAACTTGATCACCGCGTAGATAATCAGACCTTCGACGATGATGAAAACGATGAACGAGAGGACATAGACGACTCGAAAAAGCTCGTCTATCAATCTAGCATCATGCGATACCGGAGGCACTAACATGCCGGCTCACCTTATACTAAAAACACAACCAACCCAACGCGTCAATCGTCTACGCGCCGTGCGCGCAGGCTTTAGGGCTTGTGTTGCCCGAAAGCAGGCGGCATTCTAACAAGTGGCCCCCCTTTCGTGATGTGATGTTTATCCAAGCAAGCGCGTGACATTCATCCTGAATTCGGCGGTATGTTGATCGATGCCATCCTGCCTGACCTCAAAGCGTGCTTGCAAACGCAGCCGATAGTGATGGTGCAAGCCCCGCCCGGCGCCGGCAAGAGCACAGTCGTGCCGCTTGCGCTGCTGGACGAGAACTGGTTAAATGGGCGGCGCATCCTGATGCTGGAGCCGCGTCGCCTGGCGGCGCGCGCGATTGCCGGCAGGATGGCCGATCTGTTGGGCGAGCCGCTCGGTGAAAGGGTGGGCTATCGGGTGCGATTTGAGCATCGCGTCGGCCCGCGATCCCGCGTGGAGGTGCTGACCGAAGGCATCCTGACCCGCCGCCTTCAACACGATCCGATTTTGGAAGGCGTCGGCTTAGTCATTTTTGATGAGTTCCACGAACGCAGCCTAGACGCCGATTTGGCGCTTGCGTTGTGCCGAGATGTGCAGGCAACCGTGCGGCCCGATCTCCGTCTGCTCATCATGTCTGCCACACTCGACGATCCATCTGTGCGCGCTGCGCTGAGCGAAGCGCCCCTCTTGCGCCTGGAAGGAGCGATGTTTCCGGTGACCATGCGCTACGTTGATCGCGAGAGCCGCGCGCCTTTACACGAACAGGCAACCCAGGCCGTCCTGCGAGCAGCAGGCGAACATGCCGGCGATATTCTGGTATTTTTGCCCGGCGCGGCTGAGATTCATCGCACCCAGGCCGCGCTGGCCGCGCAACAACTCGATCTGGTGATCTGCCCTTTGTATGGCGACCTGCCCCTCGCCGCACAACAAACGGCAATTACGCCTGATCGGGCCGGCCGGCGCAAGGTCGTGCTGGCGACCTCAATCGCCGAAACGTCGCTCACCATCGAAGGTGTGCGCGTCGTGATCGACACCGGTTTTGCCCGCGTTCCACGCTTTGACCCGCGCACCGGTCTAACGCGCTTAGAGACGGTGCGCGTTAGCCGCGATTCAGCCGATCAGCGGGCGGGCCGCGCCGGACGTTTGGCGCCCGGCGTGTGTTATCGCTTGTGGACTGAACAGACCCAGCGGCGATTGAAACCGGCGCGCGAGCCGGAAATCTTGGAAGCCGACTTGGCTGCTGTACGCTTGGAGATGGCGCAGTGGGGAGCCCATTCGGCTGACGCTTTGCCTTGGATCACTTCGCCACCAGCCGGCGCATTAGCCCAGGCGACGGCACTGCTTAAGATGCTCGGCGCGCTGGATGCGAGCGATCCACCGCGCATCACCGATCGCGGCCGGCGCTTGTTGGAGTGGGGTACGCATCCGCGTCTGGCCCACTTGCTCGATGAAGCTGCCCAACTGGGAGACGTTGAAGCGTCCTTGGCTGCCGACATCGCGGCGCTGCTGGAGGAGCGTGATCCGCTGCCCGAAGAGAGCAGCGCCGACTTCACTCTTCGACTGGAGGCACTGCGCCACTGGCGGGCCTCGCCGACCGGCCGTGCGCCGGCCCAGGCCGACGTGCGTGCGCTGGGACGGATAGAACAGTTGGCCGCGCGGTGGCGTAGGATGCTCAAAACAACGATCGACAACTCCATCCCTGCGCCGGTTGCCGTCGGGCACTTAATTGCCCTGGCTTATCCCGATCGGATTGCCCAACGTCGTGGCGACGCTGCCGGACGCTATAAGTTGGCGCTGGGACGGGCTGCCCGCTTGCCGGAGCACGATCCGATGCACACACACGAATGGCTGGCCGTCGCGCAGGTCGATAGCGGTCAACAGGCCGAAGGACGCATCTTCTTGGCTGCCCCGCTGGAGGTACGTGATGTAATGCCGTTGGCAACTGAACATGATGTAGTAGGCTGGGATGGGCGCCAGGGTGTGTTGATCGCACAACGGGAGCGTCGCATCGGGGCTTTGGCGATCGAAACGCGCCCACTCCCTCAACCGCCGCCGGCGGAACGCCTACGCACGCTGTGCGACGTGGTGCGGCAAGAGGGATTGAGCGTGCTCAACTGGACAGAAGCCGCCCAACAGTGGCGAGCGCGCGCCCAAAGTCTCCACATCTGGCGCGGCGCCCCATGGCCGGACTTCTCCGATTCAGCATTGCTGGCGCAGGTCGAAGCGTGGCTGGGAGCATGGCTGGGCGACGTGACACGACGAGAGGATTTTGGGCGGCTGGACGTGCTGGCTGCGTTGCAACAGTGGATGCCGGCGTCTTTGCGCCCCCAGCTCGATGCCTTGGCGCCGGAGCGCATTGCCATTCCGAGCGGGTCGCGCATTCGCTTGCGCTACGCTTTGGATGGCTCGCCGCCGGTTCTGGCCGCGCGCATCCAAGAGCTATTTGGGTTACAAGACACGCCAACTGTGAACGATGGCCAAATGAAAGTGCTGGTTCACCTACTTTCGCCGGCGCAGCGTCCGGTACAGGTAACACAGGACTTACACAGCTTTTGGCGCAACACCTACCCTCATGTGCGCAAAGAACTGCGGGGTCGCTATCCCAAACATGCGTGGCCAGAAGACCCTTTCCACCTGCCGGCGAAGCGCGGAGCCGGCCACGCCGGCAGCAAGGCTTCGTAGAATAGGCAGCGATGAGTATTCACTCCTCGCCGTCGTATGTGGCAGCGGTAGTGCTCACCTTGAACGAGCACCAGCACATAGCAGCTTGTCTTGAGACGCTAGGCTGGGCTGACCGGCGCATCGTGTTCGATTCGTTCAGTAACGATGGGACAGTTGAGATTGCGCGCGCCTGCGGCGCAGAAGTGATTCAACACCCGTTTGAGAATTACGCGCAGCAGCGCAATGCAGCACTGGCTTGCGCACGCGAAGCAGGCGCGGCCTGGGTCTTCTTTGTGGACGCCGATGAGCGTTGCACGCCGCCCTTAGCAGAAGAAGTGCAGCACATTGTGCGACAAGAGGGTGCAGGGCATGATGTGTGGGCGGTGCCACGCCACAACTATTTGTTTGGCCGCCTGACGCTAGGAGCAGGGTGGTATCCGGACTACCAAGCGCGGCTGTTCCGGGTGGGCAAGGCTGATTTTGAACCCTCGCGCGCTGTGCATGAGGTGGCGCGCTTTGCCGGCGAGATGGGGCGGCTTCAGAATGTGTTGCTGCACTACAACTATGAGACGGTAGCGCAATTCCACGCCAAGCAGCGTCGCTACGCAGCTTTGGAGGCCGGCATCTTATTCAAGCAGGGAGTGCGCCCCAAAGTGCGCAACTTTTTTTTGCAACCGGCCCGTGAGTTTCGCCGGCGCTTTTTTGCGCTGCGGGGCTATGTGGACGGCTTGCATGGGCTGCGTCTGAGCGTGTTGATGGCGTATTACACCTGGTTCATGTATCGCCAACTGGCGCAGATGTGGCAAACGCAAGGCGACGCGTCGCAAAGGGGTTCACTGAGCACGTCGCTCTGAGCGGGCGAATGAAGGTTTAGCTCCCTTCAGGGGCTGGCGGAGCAGGCATCTGATCGTCAGGCAGCGGTTGTATTACCACGCGCCGTCCCCCGGCACGGTTTGGGTAAGCTACGTGGCGCGCCCGTAGAGGTTTCCCGGCCTCATCCTTATTGCGCGCGGCGCGAATGCGATCCAGCAGAGTCAGCTTAGGAGGCGCTTGGTGATCGGCTGGGATGTTTTCTGTCGGCTGGTCGGTTTCGGGTTGTTGGACGTTGCTGTGAGCAGGATTCAAGTGGAAAGGTAGCTCGCCTAGTGTGGCCGGCTCTGGGATGGCAGGCGGGCTGTCTGAGACAAGCGACTGTGGCTCGGCGTCCACGCGGCCGGCTTGAGCCTGCGCCGGCGGATGGTGATGCAAGAGGTCGGATAGAGCGCCGCTGGTCGAAGTGGCCTGGCTCTCGATTTCCTCGATCTCGAAAGCTTGACGGGCGACGGCCAATCTACGTAGAAGGAGAGCCGGCAGGCTAAAGACTGCGGCGGTCAATGTAACGATGGCGCTGATCGCCGTGAGTTGTGCGGTTAGTTGGCCCGGATCGGCCGGCGCGTTGCCAAAGGTCAGCGCTCCAACCACGCCGAGGCCGTTCTGCCCCAAGAACGAGACCGCTCCAACGCCGTTCCAGCCGGCGCCGAATCGGCCGTTTGCAAACAAGCCCACGGCCAACAATCCGATCACACCGGACAAGCCGGCTGTGCTGACAATCGCGTGGTCATCGGCCCAGTGCAGCACTTCGCGGACAAGGTACATGCCGAGGATGGCTACCCCGGTAGCCACAACGCCCAGCGCCACAATCAGCGCAGTGTCAAACAACGGCCCGCCGGCGCTGACAATAATCACAGCCGCCAACGCTGCCCGCGCCGCGCACAGCGTGTCGGCGCGCCGAGTGACGAGAAAGCTGTACCCTAGGGCCAGCAGTGCTGCAACAGTGGAGGCCAGCGTTAGGTTAACGGCAAACGAGCTGGCTGCCGAGGCGGTATTGATGCCATGTGCGGCATAGATTGGATTGCCCGCTATAAAGGCGCCGGCGCCAATGAGCGTTAGAACAGCACCGCTGAGAGCGCGAAATGGGAAGTGATTGGGGGGCAGGTTAGGCGCCACAACGGCTTGGCGTTTGGGTAACAGCATTAGCCAGATGGCGCCGGCGACGCCGGCGATCAAACTGGCTGTCGCTAAGCCGCCTACGTCCACCACGCCATGACCCAGGCTGAGGTTCAGCCCCGTCTTGGCCAACCAACCGCCGCCCCATATCCAAAATCCGACGATGGGAAAGATGATACCGCTGACCAGGGCGATCACGATTGTCTGGGCGATGAAACCGGTGCGATGCGCCATGAGGCCGGCAATCAGCATGGCATTTGCTGCGACAAGAGGCAAGTAGGCGATGAAGAGGTTGAGCGCCTCAGGTGTGCCGGCATCTTGGAGCAAGAAGCCGCGCAGACCGAGCAATCCCCAGGTGCGGCCGGCCACTGGGAATGTGTAGTACGTGACAAAGCGACTGAGACCTGGATCATTCAGAACGGCGCCGATCCCACCAAACATCAACCCAAAGCCAATCGCGAAGAAAGCACAGGCAGCCAAGCCAAAAGCAAGCATGCCAGAAGCAGCGATGCGTCCTTCCGATCTGCGGGGGGCTGCTGCTGACAGCATCAGCCATATGCCAAGCGGCAGCAAGAGCGGGGTAATGTTGACGCCCATAACTGGGGCAAGTATATAATGAAATCGAAACGCACCGGCCGGCCAACAATGGCGATGCGCAAACCGGTGGCGTGCGCCTGGATTTAAGACCCTGTAAGGAAGGAGCATAAGCCATAGACGGCGAAATCAGAGAGAAGGCACGATCGACGACGAGGGGAAGCAGTGCAAACAGGACGCGGCGTCCTCGTTCGAGGGCAACTAGTGTGCCCGATAGCTTGAATATGGCACGGCTGGCTGTAGCCGCAGCAGCGGATAAAAAGGGTGATGACATCGTGCTGCTTGATTTGCGCAATCTATCTCCGGTGGCCGATTACTTTGTCATCGCCACAGGCCAGGTCGATCGACAACTCGATGCGATTGCCGACAACGTCGTTGAGGTGTTGAAGCGCAGTCAGCGCGT
>JANWVJ010000077.1 GCA_025056895.1 Thermoflexales bacterium | reverse complement strand
CTACGAGTTGGATAACAATCGCTTCTACGCTGCGCCAAACACTGCCGTGCGTCGCTTTCACGAGTACTTTTGGCGTTATCTGATCGCCCGCTGGGGCTATTCTCGTGCTGTGCACTCCTGGGAATTGTTGAACGAGGGCGACCCTTACAACGGAAGCCACTATGCGATGGCCGATGCCTTTGGACGTTTCATGCGCCAGCACAATCCTCAGCGCTCCCTTGTCACTACTTCTAATTGGCACAGCTTCCCGATGCTTGAGTTCTGGTCTAACCCGCAGTACGATGGCGTGGACTATGCCGATATTCACGAATATGCTTGCTGTGGTAATCGCTACGCTGGTTGGGCCCAGACAATCGGAGGCCCATTGACGCTCGAGACGCAGCCGGAGCATGTGGTGGGAGGGCGTGGCGCTTCGGTGCGCATCTCTGGCGCAACGCAATTCAACAATGCCGGCGACACGCCGCGCAGCTTGGCGATTCGTGGGCAGGGCGAGTGGGTGATCCGTTTCCAGATGAAGGCGAATAATTTCACCGGCAGTTGCCCCTATGGCGCCCCTTCTTCGTTGGCTGGCCCGCGTTTGATTTGGATACTGGACAACGGCCTACCTGGCGGACGAGCTAATGTCGTCCCGCCGGCTGCCTCTGGGCAGAACTTTGTCTGCAGCGCGCCGGCCGGCACGTATAACTGGCGTACCTTTGACAGCCGCTACACCGAAAGTGGAGCCGAGGCGCCGCTCACCGCTCGGCTGATTATCACCGATGATGCTGTGCACCACTTGATTATCGCTTTTCAGAACGGCTTTGGTACGAGCGGCACAGCGTGGATCGACAATGTCGAACTGATTGCGCCCGACGGGCGTCTTGCTTACCTCAACGGTGAATTTAATCCCACTTCGATTCTGTCTGACACGGCGCACTTGACCGCCGCGCTGAGCAGACAAATCGGTGGGCGCGTCGTGACCGGTCCTCGCAAGCCCGTCACGCGTGGGGAGGTGGCTGTTGGTGACGACAACGACTATCGCGGCGACGCGGAGCACGCGCAGGCTAACGATACCCAGGGTGTGTGGCTACACAATTTCGTATGGGCGCAGATCAATCCTGGTGGCCTGTACGAACTCTACTGGGATCAAACCAATATCGTGCGGTACAACCTGTATTTCCACTTCAAGGCGTTCCGTGACTTCATGGATGATGTGCCGCTAAATAATGGGCGCTATGAAGATGCACGCGCTGTAACTTCACATGCAGATCTGATCCCGCTCGGCCAAGTCGATCGCATCGCCGCGCGCGGGCATCTGTGGTTGCGCCATCGCGACTTCACCTGGTGGAACGTGCTGAACAGCCGGCCGATCGCGCCGATCTCTGCCACAATCACTGTGCCCGATATGACTAACGGCATGTATCGTGTGACGTGGTGGGATGCCTGGCGTGGGCGACCCATGAGTGTCACGACTGCGCTAGCTGATGGACAGGCGTTGACGCTGAGGTTGCCGGCTCCACTTACGAGCACGCTGGCGGTCAAAGTGGAGCGTACCTGGCCGGTGCGCGTTTACTTGCCGGTTTTGGCGCGCGGCTATGATGGCTGAATCGATGCAGAACGCAGCAGCATTCCCTCGGCCATCAGTTTGACTTACAGTTTGCTCGTTGGCAAGTTTTGCGAGGAGATTCATTCGCCGCGCAATGGCTCATGCTGCTCCCAACAGAAGTTGCACCCTCTCTACGTGTCCCTCCGTCGTCTCGGTACAATGTCAATGCAAGCCGAGTGCGAGCGACTCGGCTGCGGAGAATGTGTGATGCAGGAAAAGGGCGGCGCAGGGTGCGCGATTGTTGCGCTGATCGGGGTGTGCGCCGGCAGCGCTGTGCTGGTGTACTGGCTGGCTACTCAGGCGGTCTGGGTGTTATTGGCTGCGCCGGCGCTTTTGGTGGTCTTGTTGGCTTTGGCCGATATTCTGCGCGATGACGCTTATCTTGCCGCTGACAAACCCGGCGGTTTGACGGCCTGGCACGCGGCGACACTCACCAGGCTTCGCAGTTGGATCGGCAAGCCGGCCATTCATGTTGTGCCGCAGCTCGGCGTGAGCACCGAAGAGCGTCTGTTGGTCAAGCGCGCCGTCAAGCTTGCTGAGGAAGTGCGCGTAGCGCTGCGTCAGCGCACTGTACCAGAAACCCAGCGCGCGCTGCTGGTTGAACAAGCCGAAGCGGTGCCTGCTAACATCGCTGCTGCGCTGTGGCGGTTGGCCCGCCTACGCCGCATCAAACGCGCTGCCGATCCCAAAACCGATCAGGGCCGCGAAACGGTTCAACAGATCGATGGGCTTGAAAGCCAGTTGCTGTCCGGCATTCGGCGTTCCCTCGATTTGCTGGCTGCGATGCCGGCGAGCATGATGCAGATCGAGCTGTCCAGAGATGCTCGGCAGCTCGAGCAATTATCCTCTGATCTGAATGAGACGAACAGCAAACTGCGTGACTTGTCCTCGGCGTATCAGGAACTGAGCAGCGGCTCGACGGTCTAGCTCGGCGATGGCCGACCGGCCTCAGAAGGCGTGCATGAAAGCGCAGCCGGCGCTGCACGTGTCTATTCTTGCCGGCTTGCTGTGCGAATCTGCTTATACTTCTACCGTCATGGCCGGGGAACACATTCTGGTTGTCGAAGACGAGCCTGCTGTAGCGCGGGGTTTGACATATGCCCTGAAAGCCGAGGGCTTCGAGCCGATTTGGGCCGACAACGGCCAGCGCGCTTTGGATATCGCGCGCCAAGGCGAAGCGCACGCTGTGCTGCTCGACATTCGTCTGCCCGGCATGAGCGGCTTTGACGTGTGCCGGCAGATGCGCGCCGAAGGCTTGCGGATGCCCATCATCATGCTCACCGCGCGCGATGAAGAGGTCGATAAGATCGTCGGCCTGGAGTTGGGCGCAGATGATTACGTGGTGAAGCCTTTCTCAGTGCGTGAGGTCATTACCCGCCTGCGCGCCCAACTGCGCCGCGCCTATGGCGAACTGGCCGACACCACCGGCGCCGGCCGCATGCGCTTCGGCAACGTTGAAATCGATTGGGACCGCTTATTAGCGTTCAAAAATGGCCTGCCCGTCAATCTCACACCCACCGAGTTCCGCTTGCTCAAACACCTTATTGCAAACGCCGAACGCCCTCTGACCCGCGAGGCGCTGGTCGAGGCGGTGTGGGGCTATGCCAGCGATCTGGAAGATGATCGCACGATTGATGTGCATATTCGTCACTTGCGAGAAAAGCTAGAAGATGATCCGGCTGCGCCGCAGCATATTCTCACCGCGCGCGGAATCGGGTATCGCTTCAAGCCGTAGCTGCTCTCTCCGCTGCCTGATCGTTGCCGGTGTCTGCCCATCACATGGCTTCCTCCTTACCCCGTCTGATTGTCTTGATCTCCGGTTCTGGCACGAATCTGCAAGCCATCCTCGACGCCTGCGCCGGTGGTCACTTGTCCGCGCAAGTGGTATTGGTGGTGTCGAATCGCAAAGGTGCCTATGGGTTGGTTCGTGCCGAACAGGCCGGCGTGCCGACGTTTTACTTTCCGCTCAAGCCGTACACCGACGCTGGCCGCACCCGCGCCGAATACGATGCCGATCTGGCCCATCGACTCGTTCCGTTCGCCCCGGACTTAATCGTGTTGGCCGGTTGGATGCACGTGTTCAGCCCTGCCTTCCTGGCGCCTTTTGCCGGCAAAGTGATTAACCTGCATCCTGCTTTGCCGGGTATGTTCCCCGGCGCTCACGCGATCGCGCGCGCCTATGAAGCCTGGCGCAGCGGGCAGATTGCTTACAGCGGCTGCATGGTGCATGACGTGATTCCAGAGGTCGATGCCGGCCCGGTAATCGCGCGCCGTATCGTGCCCTTTCAACCTGACGATACGTTGGAGACCTATGAAGCGCGTATGCACGCCGCTGAACACGAGTTGATTGTCGAGGCAATTCGTCTCGCGCTCGCGCGTCGGGTCAGCGCAGAGTAAACACCACCCCCTTTGGATCGCGCTCATCCAGGGCGGGTAGGGGCTGACGGGTGAAGCCGTCATAGACCACCACGCTGCCTGCCAATTCCCCGCTGCTACCGGTGACCCCGAGCACGTGTCGATCGGTCACCATCGCTCCGCGAATCCATTTTAAGGTTGGGATCGCGCCCAGCGCCGGCACGCTGTCGTGTATTGCAACGATCCCTGAGCTGCTTAAGCGGGTCGATATGATGTAATCGCCTGTGATCGAGCGGTTTGCCAGCCAGCGCAGTTCGATGCGTGCTTGATCGCCGTCTCGCCAACTCTGCACGCCGATCAGCGTCATCTGGTCTCCAAATGGCACGTAGCGCTCGCCGGCTTCAAAGTCCGGCAAGGTGAGTTCTTCTCCAGCGCCGGCTGCGCTGCGCAGGTACACTCGCAGCGGCTTCCATTGGGGCGCGTCGAAGCGCAGCGTCAGGTATTCCGCTGCGATCAACTGGGTAGCCGGCGGCAATCGCTGCGCCGGCGAAACGGAGTGGCCCTCGACAGAGCGTACCTCGATGGTCGCTTCTGATTCGGCGAGTTGCCAGTGGGTATGTATACGTAGACGGCCGGGGATGCTTGTGTCGTAGTCCACGCCCACCAACTGGGGTGTGCTGGGTAACGGCGCAAACGGAAGTCGCAGCCGCGTCAACGGGCGGCGTGTGGCCGGCGGCTCGTTGGAAGGCAAAACGCGCACCACCACCGGCGCGCCGTTTGCGCGCAACCTAAACGTTGCAAAATCCGATCCGTCGTCCGCCGGCCAATGCGCGAACCCTTGCTCAGTAGCGCGATACGCGCCGACCAACACCAAATATTCCCCCGGCAACAAGTCAGGCGGCAAAGCCAGTGTGAGCCGGCGATAGTGGGGGGTGGAATCAGCGCTCACTTGCACGTCGGCATTAGCAGCCAGTCGCCCATCGTGGCGCATGATGCGAAAGGTGAGCGATTCGCCGGCTCGTGCTTCTCCTGTGATTTGCCAAAAGGCATCCAGATACAGCACACTGCCCGCGCGCGCTGGCTCGATTGGAGCATGCAATAGTCCTGCTGCAATGCGTCCATGGTCGAACGTTCTGCTGTGGGTCGCTGTTTCGGGCGCGCGGGTAGCTGCATCGATCAGTTCGATGCGCCACATGTTTAGGCCGGCCACTGGGATGGCGCGCAAGCCTTGTGCCGCGAATTCCCCTTCAAACAAACTGGTGCTGTAAGTGGTGGCTGTAACGGCATACGCGCGGGCGGTTTCGGCAAATGTTTGGGCGTAAGGCTGCGCCCCGCGTGGATAAACGTATTCCACACGCACATCGCGCCGGACACTCTCCACATCTTGCAACGCCCACATCGGCGTGGCTTGATGCCACATCGCCAGGATGACGGAATTTGGCGCGGCCTGTTCCAGCGCGCCGGCAGCCAGCGCCCGTGTGGATCGATCCTGCGCCAGTGCGAGATAGCCGGGCAATCGCGCGCCGGCGTCGTGAAGTACGAACAAGATCGACGCGCCGATCAGGCATACAAAGCCCAGCGTTGCTCCAATCCGAACCGCTTGTCCGGTGATCGATCGGCTGATGGCGCCGACCAGACCCAGGCCGCCCCCCAGCATGACGCACAGCGTCACCCAAGCCGGCAGCGCGTATTCCACCGTTTGCGGCGCGCGGTAGGTGAGGGTGACAAACAGATGCAGTATACATGCTCCGAGCAGAGCCAGACCGATGGGCCGCCGTCGCCATACCAGCAAGGCGCATCCCAGCGCGCTCAAGGCCAGGATCGGCGCGCTGAATTGAAAGGTGAGCAGCGCCGGCAAAATGGCGATGCGATCGCCGAGGAATTCCGGCGCTGCAAAGGCAAACATGTCGCCGGCAAACCCGCGCGCCAAAATGTGGTAGAGCACGCCGCTCAGGGTGTTTAGGTTGCCGGGCGCAAAACGCGCGCCGGCGGCATCGCGCCACGGCAGATAGAGCCAGACCACTTGTGTCAGGGCAAATGCGATCAGGGCAAAAGCGTAGCCCCACCAGGGCAACCTGTGGCGCACGGCGATCCACAGCACCAAACCGCCTAGCACAGCGCCCGGGAATGCCAGTGAGGCATGGTGACCGATCCCTAGTCCCAGCGCGAATGCGAACAGAACAGGCGAGGACATGCGCACTTGCCCTCTTTGGTGGTCGGCGTAGGTGCGCGCAGCAACCAAAATCAACAACGCTGTGAAGAAGGCTGTCAAGCTGCGGATATTGGTTGTCGTGCTTTGCGCCCAGAATGTAGTGCTGGTTGCCAACGTCAGCGCCCCAACGATGCCGCCCAGTGTTGTGGCAAGCATCCCCGGAGCGTTGGCCGCATTCGTCGGCGCGCTTTCAGATATCCTCTCGGCTGCGCGGGCCGTGATCAATACGGTAAACGCCGAAACCACGGCAGAGAGGACAGATACGCGCGTAAATGCCGATCCGAACGGCATCTGAGCGAACAGCCACCCCAGCATCGTAAACAACGGATAGCCGGGCGGATGGGCAACGCCGAGGGTGATGGCGGCGATTTGGAACTCGCCGCTGTCCGCCGGCTGCACGTCTGGGTTGAGCGTCAGCATATACAGGATCAGCGCGCCGGCAAACAAAACGCTGTATAAGCCGAGTCGCGTCAATCGATGCTGTGTGCGTGTCATGAGCGCACAACGGATTTGAGGACGGCCAGCGTTTCAAAGGCCGTCCGTTGCCAGGAGAACTTGGCGGCTTGCAACAGCGCGCGCCGGCTGAGTTGATCATGCAGCACGTCTTCGGTGCACACGGCGATCACTGCGCCGGCCATGCGCCGCGCGTCCATCGGGTCCACCAACATGCCGGCGTCGCCCACCACTTCGGGTATGCTCGCGGCGTTGCTGCCTACCACCGGTACGCCGCAGGCTAGGGCTTCGAGCGCCGGCAGGCCAAAGCCCTCGTACAGTGAGGTGAACAGGAAGCAGCGCGCGCCCGCATAGACTGCCGGTTTGTCCTCTTCTGCCACGCGACCGATGAAGTGCACCACATCGTCCACTTCCAGCTCTTTCGCCATCTGCGCCAGGGTCATCTTGCGGCCGTTGTGTGCAAACACCGGCGTATCCGGTTCGCCGGCGATCACGAGGGGGAAGTCGTGCCCGATCGGCTCGCCGCACCACACATAGACTTGCATCAATGTTTCGATGTTCTTGCGTCGATCGAAGTTGCTCAGATACAACACATAGGAATCGGGCAGGTTGTACCGTTCGCGTACCGCTTGCATCTGCTCGGCCGGCACAAAAGGGGTGAAGCGCGCGTCGGCGGCCAGCGGAATAGCGCTTACCGATTCGGGGCGCACCGGCAAATGCTTGAGAATATCCTTGCGGCTGAACTCTGAGTCGGTGATGATGTGCGCTGCGTTGGCCGAGGCAGCCCGCACCAGACTGGTGTAGGCGCGCTGCAACGGCCCGCCCCGATAGTCGGGCAGCGCCAGAGGAATCACGTCGTGCACGGTCACAACGGCCGGTGTGCGGCTATGCAACGGCGGCGCCCAGTAGGGCGTCAACGCAACATCGGCGCGCATCCGGTCGGCGGCGCGCGGAAAGCCGACTTGCTCGAACCACACTTTCGAGGCGTTGTCGCGCGCACGCGGGCGCACCGCTGCGATATCCACATGCGGGGCGATCTCGCGCAGGGCTGCCTCAAGTTGGCGCGCATATTGCCCGCTGCCGGTGTGCGGCATATCTTGAAACCAGGCGTTGAGAGCGATCTTCATAGATTGAGGGATGGTCGAAAGACATATGACCGGCGCACCTGTGTTATTCCTTGCGTTACAATACAGGCGCACGCGCCCAGTTCTCCAAATCGAGATGCCCGATCATCGGAGCCGATTATGCCCGAACACAACAACTCCACCACCCGCCGTCGCGCGATTGGTTTGCTCATTCGCCGCGCGCGCGAAGTGGCCGGCAAGACGCGCAAAGACGCAGCCGCCTTCCTTGGCGTGACCCAGAAGACGCTCACAGCCGTTGAAGATGGCCAGCGTGAGCTGTCTTTACCTCAAATTGAGGCCTTGGCATACTATTTCAGGGCGCCTGTTACCGCTTTGCTTGACGAAGCCACCTCTGTTACTCAAACGGTCTGGCGCGCAAATATCGATGTAGGCGAGATACAGAGCCTGCGCGATCACATCATCGGTGTGCGGCTCAGGCAGGCGCGCCAACAAAAGGGGGAGACGGTCAAACAAACGGCCCAGGCTGCCGGCCTGTCGCCGGCGCGCTTGACCGCTTACGAAGCAGGAGAGCGCCCCATCCCGATCACCGAGCTGGAATCACTGATGACCCATTTGGGGTTCACGTGGGATGAGTTGTTGGATGTGGGCATCGGGCCGCTGGGTGAAGCGCAACTCTACCATCATCAACACGCTCAGTTCGATGCTCTCCCATCGGATGTGCGCGCCTTTGTGGCCGATCCGCGTTCGTTGCCCTACTTACGCGCGGCGATGCGGTTGCGCGACTTCCCGCCTGAGCATATGCGGGCCGCCGGCCAAGCCCTCATCGATCTGAGCAATCAAAGCTAAGGCCGCTTCCTCCGGTCTCTGTGTCGGCGCACGGTTCAGCAGGCAAGTCTCTAACCCGTCTGCTTGAGGATGTAGTACGTGCCCTTCTTCTCGCCGATTCGCATCAGTATGCCTTTCTCGACCAAGTCACTCAAGTCACTGCGCAATGTTTCCGGGCTGACATCGGGGCAAATCGTTTGATAGTCGCGGTTGGTGATGCGGCCATGTTCGCGCACATAGTGCAAAGCGCGTGCTTGGCGCTCGGTCACTGCGACGTTTGGCGTGACGTGCAGCGAGCTGCTCGCCGGCTGACTCGCGCGTCGCTCGCGGTGGTTGGATAACACGACGGTGAAGCTATACGGCGTGGCGTTAAAGCGCGGCATCGGGTGGCCGGCTGCAGTCATTTCCTCGATCATGCGATCGATACCCAACCCCAGTTCCTCGATGTAGCCCCATTGAAACAGGCCTTGCACGATGCGCGGGTTGCGTGAGAAGTGTTCTTCCACGATGTTATCCAGCGTGATGTAGCCGGCCAATCCACCTGGTGAAATGATCTCAAGCCGATCGGCGAATTTGCGAATTTCGATGCGCCGGCCGCGCAGACGATAGTCGCGATGGCAAACGGCGTTGACCAACGCTTCGCGCACGGCGAACTCTGGGTATTCCAGCACTTCTTCGCGCTCCAGCCCTTTGACGACTGCGCCGATGCGCATCTCTTCCAGCGTCACCTGCCAAGCGCGCTCGATCACGCGCGCGAGGGGGCCGTTGATCTCCTCGCGCCGGCCATAGCCGAACGCGCCACCCTCTCCGCGCGCCTCGACGCCCGGAAACTTAACGAATACCAGTCCGCTCTGGGGTAAAAAGGCTTGTGGATTGCGTCCGAACAGCAGCAAGCCGGCCACGGTAGGTTGGCCGCGATAATCGAGTGCGCCGATGTCCCGAAGCAACGTGAGACGGTCGGGCAGCTCGCTTGCCCGTCGCGTGCGCAAGGCGCGTTTGGCAATATATTCGTCCACGATGTCGGGGTCGAAGTCATCCGGTGAAGCGCCGGGCACAGGCTCGGCTTCAAAGTCGCCGCTGGACTTGCTGGTGACAAGGTGGCGAATCTCGTCGCCGGCCAGGGCACGATTCCGGCCGGCTGTCCGCACCAGCACACGCCCGTCGCGCAGCGAGTGCATCTCGGTGGCCCGTGGCACGCGCACAACCAGCGCCGGCCCCTCTGCTGAGTTGTCGCCGCCGTCTCCCGGTTCCAACGTGGCGCGCACAGGCGGTTGGCACAGGCCGACCGCTGCGCGCAGGGCGCTTTCGATCTCTTCCGGCGCCAAGCGTGTTACCGGCCGGCCCCGTTCGTCGAATCCCAACACAATCGTGCCGCCGTCGCTATTGGCGAATGCCACCAGCGTTTCGGCCAGCGCCTGGGGGTCGGCGTCCGGTAACAAGGCGACGAATTGTGAGGATGTATTCATTGCACTTCGGCCAGGCGTGCCACGCTGGCCACCGAATCACCATCGCGCAATTTCATCAGCCGCAACCCGCGCGTAGTGCGGCCGCTTTGAGGAATCTCACTCACACGTTGGCGCAACACAACGCCGCTTGCGCTGATCAGGGTGATCTGATCAGTCGGTTGCACGACACGCGCTGCCACCAGCAAACCGGTTTGCTCCAGGTCGCTGGTCATCGTGCGCATGCCGCCGCCGCCGCGCCCTTTCACGCTGTATTCCTCCAGCGGGGTGCGTTTTCCGAAACCCTTTTCGGTCACGGTGAGCAGCGCGCCGCCCGGCTCGGCTACTTCCATGCCGGCGATGTAGTCACCTTCTTTCTTCAGCCGCATCGCGCGCACGCCGCCGGCCGAGCGTCCCATCTCTCGCACTAGCGTTTCTCGGAAGCGCAACGCCTGGCCTTGCGCTGTAACCAAGATCAAATCGCCGTTGCCTGGCGTCAGCCGTGCATAGCTCAATTCGTCGTCGGGTAGCAGGGACATGCAAATCAGGCCGGTGCTGCGGATGTTGGCAAAGTGCCTTAGCGCCACGCGCTTAATGCGACCTTTGCGCGTACACAGCGCAATGCACGGCGCGGCCGGCGGCGCCTGATCGACATCGCCTGCATCTTCATCTTCTTCTGCCAGCTCATCGCCGGCTTCTACGCTGCCGTTGTCCTCCGTGACCTCGGCTTCGATCTCTTCTTCCGTGTCGGCGTCTTCCTCGCCGTTGGGTGACACTGCAGCGGCAGCCAGCAAGTCGTGCGGCACGGCGAGGGCAGAAGTGATGCGTTCGCTGTCGCCGATGGAGATCAAGTTGCTGACAAAAGTCCCTTTTCCGGCGCGATCGGCTTCTGGGATTTGATACGCGCGCAAGGCGTACACTTTGCCGCGATTGCTGAAGAACAGGATGGTGTCATGAGAGTGGGCTGAGAGCAAAAAGATCACTTCGTCTTGATCGGCGGTTTGCATGCCGGCTACACCGCGTCCGCCGCGCGACTGCGCACGATAGGCGTCGGCTGCGGTTTGTTTGATGTAACCGCGCTGAGTGATCGAGATCAGCACCGCTTTGTTGGGGATCAGCTCCTCCTCGGCGAATGTTTCGCGCGCGTCGAGCACGATGCGCGTGCGCCGCTCGTCGCCGTAGCGTTCGGCCATTTGCGTCATCTCTTCGCGGATCAGGCCCAGCACTTTGTGCGGGTTGGCCAGCAGGTCTTCCAGGTAAGCGATTGTGGCCAGCACGGCTTGATATTCGTCTTCGAGCTTTTGCCGCTCCAGCGCGGCCAGCCGGCGCAAGGGCATATCGAGGATGGCCTGCGCTTGTGCATCGCTCAGCGCAAAGCGTTCAATCAAGCCAGCTTTGGCTGCTTCGGCGTCCGGCGCAGTGCGGATGATGCGGATCACCTCGTCCAAGAACTGGATGGCAATCCGCAGCCCTTCCAGAATGTGCGCCCGCGCGCGCGCTTTGCCCAGCTCAAACTCACTGCGCCGGCGAATCACCTCGCGGCGATGCTCAATGAAGATCAGCAGTGCTCGCTTCAAACCGATCACGCGCGGCTGACCGTCCACCAGGGCCAAGAACTGGGCGCCAAAGGTGGTCTGTAAAGCGGTGAACTTGTACAAGCGGTTCAGCACGCGGTTGGGTTGCGCGCCTCGGCGCAGCTCGATCACGATGCGCATGCCACGCCGATCGCTTTCGTCCCGCAGGTCACTGATCTCTTCAATTCGTCCTTCGCGCGCCAGCTCGGCGATGCGTTCGATGAGCAACGCCTTGTTGACCTGATAGGGCAGCTCGGTGATGATGATCTGGTTGCGTCCGCCGCGCAGCTCTTCAATGCGCGCGACCCCGCGCATGACCAGCCGCCCATGGCCGGTGGCGTAGGCGGATTGAATCCCCTCGCGTCCGATGATGAGCGCGCCGGTCGGGAAGTCCGGCCCCGGCACAACGCGCATCAAGTCTTCGACACTCACATTGTCGATGTCGTCCCAGCGGTCGATTAGCAATGTGACTGCTTGGCACAGCTCGCGCAGGTTATGCGGCGGGATATTGGTGGCCATGCCGACGGCGATACCCGACGCGCCGTTGAGTAACAAATGAGGCAAGCTGGCCGGCAGGACCGTTGGCTCTTGCAATGTGCCGTCGAAGTTATCGCTCCAGTCAACGGTGTCCTTGTCCAGGTCGGTCAGCAACTCTTCTGCAATGCGCGACAGGCGCGCCTCGGTGTAGCGCATGGCAGCCGGCGGGTCGCCGTCGATGCTTCCGAAGTTGCCTTGGCCGTCCACCAGCGGATAACGAATGGCAAAATCCTGCGCCAGGCGCGCCATGGCGTCGTACACCGACTGGTCGCCGTGGGGGTGATATTTGCCCAGTACATCGCCAACCACGCGCGCCGATTTGCGATACGGCGCGTTGGCGCGGGCGCCGGTGTCGTGCATGACGTACAAGATGCGCCGTTGCACCGGCTTTAGGCCGTCGCGCGCGTCGGGCAAAGCGCGCGACACAATCACGCTCATCGCGTAGTCGAGATAGGCCCCGCGCATCTCGTGGTTGATGTCGATCTCTCGGACACGGCCCAGTGCGGCATTTAAGTTCTCAGAAAAGCTCTCCCCGTCTATGGGTGCTGCAATGTGCTCTGGGTGAGCGGAGGCGTGGGCCGATGAGGGCGTCTCTGGGCTCCAAACGGCCTCACTGCCCGGCCCGTTTGTGTTGCTAGGCGGATCAGAAATCAGGTTGTCCGAAGTCATGTGTTCTTCATGCGGGCCGGCGCGTCGCGCAACATCGATTGGACGTTTGGTGGGCTGTCATTCATCACGCTCGCGCAACCGGCATTTGCGATCTTCTGGCGAAGATGCCAACTCACTCATTATACGCTTGAGCTTACGGGATGGCTATAGGGGGTACATTCCCTTTTCCGCTAAAGGTTTAACGAGGAACAGCAGGGCAGAGGAGGTATAGGAACCGGGACGCCACTTTATCGGTTTCAGGGAGCTGCCTTCGCATCAACCGGTTACAGTGCTTGATGTACAGCGATCCGCCGCTTGGGAGCGCCCTGAGAGCTGGGTCTGGCGGACGTGAGAGCGAAGGAACTAGGTGGCAGGCGAATACTCATGATGTCTTTAGTGGTGTTTAGATCATGCTGGCTGCAGCTTTAAAATCGGGTATTGCGATTTAGTTGTGTAAAAAGATTTCTAGGTGTATAAAAGGCATTGAGTAGTCTTTGGCCGAACACGCTGGGTGAGCCTGTGCACGAATTGTTTCTTTCGATATAAAAGCTGTGCGCGTGGTCATCCCTGCCGACTGACCTTCAAGAGTGTCTGTTGCCTGCTACAAGTGAATACAAATGCAAAAGGAGGGGCTAATATGAATTCAAGAACAATCGTCCGTGTTCTGACAGTGATCGCCCTGTTCGCCTCAATGGCGCCTGGGCTGACCGGGCCGGCTGCGGTCCACGCGGCGCCGAACCCGCCGCCGGGCACGTGGCCGTTCTGGCGTTACGACCTGCAGCGCACCAACCGCGTGCCGCCCGCAGTCGCCGGCGGCAACATCACCCAGCCGGCGATCAAGTGGGTATATCCTGTCGGTGGATATTCAAACGCATGGGTCGCCGACATCACGGGCGAGACCGGTTTACCGGACGGCCTGCCCGAGATCATCACCTACGGCGGTGGCCGCGTGCGCGCCTTCAACCCGCGCAACGCTCAGGCACTGTGGATCAGCGATTTGATTCCCGGCCTACAAACCCTCGCTTTCGTCGGGGACGTGGATGCTAACTCCAGCATCGAGATATTGGCATTCGCGCGCACGGCAGAGCGATGGCAGGTTCACACCTTGGCCGGCTCTAGCGGACAGCGACTTTCCCTAATTACCGACGCTCCAGGTGGCACCGTCTATGTGCCCATCGTGGCCGACGCTAATGGGGACGGCAAAATGGAGCTGTTCGAGAGCACGGCCATGACTTCAACACCGACCATTTACACATTTGCGGGCGG
>JANWVJ010000076.1 GCA_025056895.1 Thermoflexales bacterium | reverse complement strand
GCCTTTCCTTCAAGGAAATACTTCGCGCCGGCTTGCCGAATCCGCTCCAACACGCCGGCTCATGTAGTGATCTCCTGCCAGAGGCAAAGCCTGGAGATGTGGCCGCGCCGCCACCTTGTCAAAGCGACGAGGTGCATGTCTATATGCGCTCCCACACATGCACGGCTAGCTCACGCGCTTTGGCGCAAATCTCGGCTTCGTCTAGCGTGAGCAAGCGACGTTCGCGCATCAGCCAGCGCCCGTTACACAGCGTGTCGGTTACCATCCCGCCGGACATACCGAACAGCATATGCCAGGGGACGTTGCCGGCGTGCAAGGGAGTGAACGGCGTGTAATCCATCAAGATCAAATCGGCCGGCGCGCCGATCTCCAACGTGCCGGTTAACTCCGGCCAAAAGAGTTGTGCGATGCGCGCGTTGTTTGTGTACGCCAGTTTGGTCGCTACATCTGCCCCCATAGCACGCGGGTTGCGCTGCCCCAACTTTTGAATCATGTCGGCGACTTTCATCTCCGCGAAGGCATCATTGCTGAAGCCGTCGTTGCCCAGCCCGACGCACACGCCGGCCTCTAACATTGCTTCGACCGGCGCTACCCCGACGCCGTTGTTCATGTTGCTGCGAGGTTGATGAATGACCTTCGCGCCGCTCTGCGCCAACAAATCGATCTCGCGCTCGTCGATGTGAACGCAGTGTGCGCACAGCGTGCGATGGGTGAGCGAGCCGCGCGCATCTAACCGTTCGATTACACGCAGGTCATACTTGCTGAGTGCGTCATCCTGATCGGCTTGGTCTTCGGCCACGTGCAGGTGAAGGGGGATATCGGCTTCTTTTGCTACCGAAACGCAGGCATCCAACGTGGCATCGCTGACGGTGAACGAGGCGTGTATGCCGACTGCGGCGCGCACACGAGCTGATCCGTGTTGCGCTGCGCGTCGCGCGAAGCGCGCATTTTCCTCTATGCCGGCCCAGGCGCCCTCCATGCCGTTGCGATCGGTGACCTCGTAGCACAGCGCAGCCCGCAGGCCGGCTTGTTCTACAGCCTCGGCGATGACATCCAGTGAACCGTCGATCGCGTTCGGGCTGGCGTGATGATCGACGAGTGTGGTCGTGCCGTGCTTGATGGCGTCGATCAGACACACCAGTGCAGAGTATTTCACCGCTTCCAGATCAAGCGCCAAGTCCAGCCGCCACCACAACTTCTCTAGAATCTCCACGAAGTTGATCGCCGGTGCGCCGGGGATGGCCATCCCGCGCGCAAACGCGCCGTAGAAATGGGTATGCGCGCAGATGTTGGCCGGCAGAATTACCTTCGGCTTCGGCGTCCGCGACATGGAGCTGCGGCAATCAATGATCTCGCTTTCCGATGCGCCGTGTCGGCCTAACAACTCACTGCTGGGGCCGAGATCGGCGATCAAGCCGTCGCGCACCAGCACGGCGCCGTCCTCAATCACTTGGTTCGGCTCGCTCATTGTGATGAGCAATCCATGAACAATTAGCACGGCTCATCCTCCATGTCCATGTATTCCATCAGTTTGACAAATCGTGCACCGTCGGCGCGGCTGTCAACCAGCTCACTCACGTCTAGCGCGCTCAACAGGCGATCACCGCTGGTTTGAATGAACGTGATGCGTCGCCATTTTAACGATGGGATCGGGCGGGGCAGGCGCTGCAACGGGCCGAGCTGCATCTTGTAGTACAGATCATAGGCGCGTGGGTGATCCGGCTGATCGGGGAAGAGATCGATGCGTCGCACCAGCTCGTGTCCGCGCACTGCGGCGTATTCATGAATGGCCCATTTCTCGTCATCAAAGGCAGCCGTCAAGTAGAACGCCAGGATGTCGGCCAGGTAATCCGCCGGCGCGTGCTTGACCGGGATACGATACCAGTGATCCCAGCGCGCGATTGCGAGGTCGCGTGGGTTATTGATCAGGCACACCAGTACACGGGATTCAGGAGCGATCATACCCACTTTCGGATTTCCAGAGTTTATGTGCGCTCCTCACTGTGTGCTCAGAGCTCACCACTCACCCCTCTAAACTCATTTGCAATGTTATTTTCGCTGGGCGGTTGATAAGCGCGCACAACACGCCAGTTGCCCTGTTCTCGAACAGCGGTCAGGTTGAGCAAGGTAGCATGACCGGCGTCGATGACCGGCATCAGATCAGGCGCCAGTGAGGCATCGCTATATGCGGCGTTCCAGTCCTCTGCCGGCGCAATCACAATTTGAATGTGAGCGCGCAGAAGGGGTGAGTCGATCGCTTCCAGCAGCCGGCCTACTGTGGGCAGGTAACCGGCAGCCGGCATAGCGCGCTTGGCCGACAAGCCGGTGCCTCGCACGCCCCAATCGATCAGCACCCAACCCGGCAGATCGAGCGTCGCGCGTTGGGCCGGCGCGATATCGCCGTGCTCCAACTTGATCTGCACGTGACAGTGACTGATTGCCAGATTGGGTTGGCGCGTTAACCAACGCTCCAGTGCTGCGTCCAGGTGAACGGCATCCATATTTGTTTGATTGGATCAACGGTTCAACAACGGCTCGTCAAAGGCCGGCTAATCGCGCAACGCGCGGATGCGACGGTCGATCTCGGCGACCTTAGCTTGATGCGCCAACCACCATTCTGGATCAAGCTGGGCGTTCAGCTCCTGCACCGTTTTACCTTGTTGCTCCACCCACGTGTAGTATTTCAAGTTGTGCCACTGCCGGCGATTGTCTGGTGTGCCGTCTTTGAACCAGTCGGTCTTCTGGTGGTGCAAGATGCTCTCGATTGTGGCGCGGCAATCGGCTTCTGTTAGTGTGCCGTGCTGTTCGGCCATCCACTGCATGGTCGAGTGGTAACGCGTCACATTGTCGGTTGCCACGGTGATGATCAAATCGCGCCGGCCTAGGCCGAAGTGTTTCGCCGTTTTGATCGCGCCGATTAGATTGCACACGCCGCTAATGCCGAAAACGCCGGCGATGGTATGCACCTCGTCCTCGCCGATCCCGTAGTGTTTGACCAGCGCGGCGCTGCCTTCCGGCTGGGTCAATACACGTAGCACGCGCAGACACTCCATGTCGTCGATGCAGGCTAGGCCGTCCATGTTCGTGACGTGGTGAATCCAGGTCACGTGCTTGTCGCCGATCCCTTGAATCTCGTGGCTGCCATAGCCATTGTTGTATAGGGTGGGGCATTGAACTGGCTCCAGGCCGACGATCTTGCAATCGGGGAAGGCTTGTTTGATTCGGTCGCCTGCAGCGATGGTGCCGGCGCTGCCCATGGCCGAGCAAAAGGCAGCCACGCCGCGCACGCCGAGTTGCGCTTGAAGGTGCTGCGCGAGTTCCAGCGCAGTGTTGCCGGTGACGTAGTAGTGGAAGCGATAGTTGCCCATCTCGGCGAACTGGTTGAGGATCACGATGGTGTCGGGGTGTTCACGCCGCAGGCGGTTGCACTCGTCGTAGATTTCTTTGACGTTGGACTCGCTGCCGTAAGTTTTGATATAGCGCGCGCCGAACGACTCGATCATCTCAAATCGTTCCCGGCTCATGCCCTCCGGCAGAATGACCATGCTGTCGAAGCCGGCGCGCCGGCCCACCCACGCTCCGCCGATGCCGTAATTGCCGGTGCTGGGGAAAACCAGCGTGTGCTGAGTCGGATCAATACGTCCTTCGACGTAGTGCTCCATCAGCACGGAATAGGCCGGCCCTACTTTGTGGCTCCCGGTCGGGAAATCTTTGGCTACCAGCACCACAATTTCTGCGTCCACGCCGGTGAGCGCGTGAGGCATGACAAAAGCGTTGATCGGGCGTTCGGCTTGTGCGCCGGCTTGTCCCTTGGTCGCTGGTTTGCGCCAAGTAATGTTGAACAGATTGATGGGATCGAGCGGGTCTTCGGTGCGCGCGCGGTCAGCGCGGGCAAGAATCGCCGGGTCAATTGAATTCGGGTGCAACATCTCCTCGAATGTTGGACCAAGGAGGGTGGCGTGTGGCGTTCTGCTTGCCGGCTCCGGCTTACCGACTCTGGAAATCACAGGTATAGATTGTGCGCCCATATAAACAACTCAATTCTTGTCTTGTGTTGGTGATTCAAAATTGATGAAATTGACGAACATGGATTGTACGCCTCTGCCGGCTTGAGATCGGCGGGCCTCAAAGAGTGAACTGGACGCCGGGCATCGGCGCGCTGATCTGGCCGTCGAACTCGGCAGCAGCTTCAGCAATGAACACCGATTCCTGCCCCTCTTCGCTCACGTCCATGTGAACCAGCGCCAGATGTTTGACGTGAGCCGCAGCAGCGTTGCGGCCGGCAATCTGCGCGGTGCTGTGTCCGAATGCGCCGCCAGCCAGCTCCGGTTTGAGGCGCGCGCTGAAGTTGGCTTCGTGTACGAGCAAATCGGCGTTGTGCGCCAAGGCAACCACATTGTCACACGGGCCGGTGTCGCCGGTGAAGGCGATGACGTGTTGCGCCGGCGGCGCGCCGATCTCGAAACGCAGGCCGAGCGTCGGCGCGTAGGGCGAATGCGCCAGCGGCCATGTGCGCAACAGGATTCCATCTGCCAGTTCGACGCTTGACGGCTCGTGTGTCGGCAACTCGACGCGCGGTGCGCCACGAATGATGGCAGCCTCGCCGGCCAGCGTGTGCTGTATCACGCCATCGAGCGCGCCCATGGTGCTGATGCTGGCGATGATGCGCGGCAAGCCGACGCCGGCCGGCGCTTTGAACAGTCGCCACAACATCAACATCGGATAGCCCAGCGTATGATCGGCATGAGCATGGGTGAAGCATATGTCGTCGATCTGATGAGGGGCGACGCCAACGGCGTGCAATTGCTGGACAATAGCCGGGCCGCAGTCGATCAGGATACGTCGCTCGCCGACGCGCAGCAGATAACAACTGGTGGTTCTGCCGTTCAGCCCCATGGCCGGGCCAACGCCCAGCGCCAATAGTTCAATCGATCGGCGATTCGACATTTCGGACGGTGGGTTGAAGGTTGGGGCAGTCACATGTGTTTGGTCTCCGGGCAACAATTCTAATCGTAAAGGATGAAGGATCACTCAACTGCTCAATCGTACAATAGACCTATATGACGCACGCCATCCCATACGAATCCCGCTTGCACCCGGAGACACGCGCTTTTCTGCGCCGGCTGCCCGGCCGGCTGCTCATCGGCGGGCAGTGGACGCCCTCCGTTGCCGGCCACACGTTTACCACCTATGAACCGTCCACCGGCCGGCCACTGGCCGAGGTGTATCACGCTGAGGCCGAGGATGTTGATCGCGCCGTAGCCGCCGCGCGCGCTGCGTTTGAGGGGCCGTGGCGCAAGGTCACTCCTCTCCAACGTGAGCGGCTGTTGCATCGCTTAGCCGACCTGATCGAGCAAAATGCCCAGCAACTGGCCGAGATCGAAACCCTGGACAATGGCAAACCCCTAAGCGCCAGCAAAGCGATTGATGTGCCCTCAACAGTGGATATGTTCCGCTATTTCGCCGGCTGGCCGAGCAAGATCGAGGGCGCGGTCAAGCCGGTCTCGATCCCCAACCGGCTGAACTACACGGTGCGTGAGCCGGTGGGTGTGGTGGGCGCGATCATCCCCTGGAACTTTCCGCTCAGCCTCATCTCGTGGAAGCTGGGGCCGGCGCTGGCCGCCGGCAACACGGTGGTGTTGAAGCCCGCTGAACAAACGCCGCTCAGCGCAATCCGCTTCTGCGAGTTGGTCTGTGAGGCCGGCTTTCCCGAGGGCGTGGTGAATCTGGTGCAGGGGCCGGGCGAGATCACTGGCGCGGCATTAGTGGCCCACGCTGGTGTAGACAAGATCGCTTTCACCGGCAGCACCGAGGTCGGCCGGTTGATCATGAAGGCCGCTGCCGGCAACTTAAAGCGTCTCTCATTAGAGCTGGGCGGCAAAAGCCCGCACATCATCTTCGCCGATGCCAACGTGCCGCAGGCGGCGCGCGTGGCAGCCGGCGCGATTTTCGGCAATGCCGGCCAGAGCTGCAACGCCGGCTCGCGCCTGTTCGTCCAGCGCGAAGCGTATGATCAAGTGGTAGAGATCATCGCCAACCGCGCTGCCGAAATCAAGGTGGGGCCAGGCATGGATGCCAATACCGAAATGGGTCCCCTGACCTCACTTGAACATTACCAACGGGTCACCGGCTATCTGCGCAGCGGCCTGGAAGAGGGCGCTGTGGCGCGCGCGGGCGGCAGCCGGCCGGCTGCCGTGCCCCCAGACGGTTACTTCGTCGCCCCTACTGTGTTCGAGCACGTGCGCGATGACATGGCGATTGTGCGCGAGGAGATTTTCGGGCCGGTGTTGGTGGCAACGCCGTTCGATACGGTCGAGGAAGTGGCTCGCCGCGCGAATGCCACACCCTACGGTCTGGCGGCCGGTGTGTGGACGAAAGACATCGGCCGCGCGCACAAGTTGGCGAGCCTGCTACAGGCCGGCACGGTGTGGATCAACTGCTACAGCCAGTTCGACCCGTCCTCGCCCTTCGGCGGCTACAAGCAAAGCGGCTTTGGTCGTGATATGGGCCACGAGGCGCTGGAGCAATACCTGGAAACCAAGAGCGTGTGGGTGGCGATGTAGCGTGGCGCGTATTCCGCGTTGACAATCGTGAATGGCTCGTTGGCACAATCGCTCACTCCAAAATCCAAAATCGAAATGGCTTCTATCTACGTTGTCGGACACAAAAACCCAGACACCGATTCAGTTGCTTCGGCGATCGGTTATGCCTGGCTGTTGCGCGAACGCGATGGCGAAGAGGCTGTACCAGCGCGGGCTGGCTCGTTGCGCCCACAAACCGAATTTGCCTTGAAATACTTCGGTGTGGAGACGCCGATGTTGCTCGAAGACGCGTCGCCGCGTTTCCGAGCCATTGCCGATCCGATCAAGCCTTTGTCACCGGAAAGCCCACTCGCTGAAGCCTGGCGGCAGTCGGCCGTGCGTGGGCGGGTGATGCCGGTGGTTGATGCAGAGGGCCGGCCGGTGGGTATGGTCACCAGTCAGTCCGTGTTCAATTACCTCTCCAAGCGGCTCGATCTAGCCGACCGGCCCTTCCGGGATTTGATCGGCGTGCCGGCCGGCCAGGCCTGTGACCCGAACGTACCGCGCTTCAACGTCAACGATCGCATCAGCGACTATCGCGACCGTATCTTCAACGCGCAATACGATGATTTCTGGGTGGTAGATGGCGACGGCAAATACATCGGCACATGCCGGCGCGCCGACATGCTGCAACCACCCAAAATGCGCTTAGTGCTGGTCGATCATAACGAGCCGTCGCAGGCGGTGAACGGCTTGGAAGAAGCGGAAGTCCTAGAGGTGCTCGACCACCATCGCCTGGCCACCATCAACACCACGATGCCGATCTCGTTCTATGTCAGTGTGGTCGGTTCAACTTCTACGCTGGTATCAGAGCGGATGCGGTTGGCGCGTTTGAATCCACCCCCTAGCATTGCCGGCATGTTACTGTCCGGCCTGCTCTCGGACACGTTGGTCTTCAAGTCCCCGACGACGACACAACGTGACCGCATGTCCGGCCTATGGCTGGCCTGGATGGCGTTTGGGGTAGACGAAGCCGAGCGCCAGATGCATGAATACGGCGAAGAGTTGTTGCGCGCCGGCGCGGATGTAGCCGGCCAGTCGCCCCAGGAACTCATCCGCGCCGACATGAAGGAGTTCGAGGCCGGGCGCATCAAGTTCAGCGTGTCCCAGATTGAAGTGACCAGCTTTGTGCCGGTGTTGGAGCGAGTGGGCGACATTCGCCGCGCGCTCAGAGAGATGTGTGAGCAGCGCGGCCACGAAGTCGCCGCGTTGATGGTCACCGACATCACCGCGAATAACAGTTTGCTAATCGCTGTCGGGCCGGCCAAGTATCTGGAACGGCTGCCGTTTTCCCGCAAGGATGAAGGTGTGTGGGATATGCCGGGCATCGTCTCGCGCAAGAAGCAGCTCCTGCCCACGCTGCTCGGCGCGCTGCAAGGCTAGCCTTCTATAATCCGTGCCCATGAATAGGGGCAAGTGGATACGGTGGGTCGCATTCCTGGCGCTCACGGTGGCCGGCTTGGGATTGCCGGCTGCGCGGGCAGCGGCATTGGTGGAACCGTACAACCCCGCTTTGCTCATCACCGATGAAGAGTTCAACGATCCCTATGCCATGTCATGCGAGCAAATTCAAGCCTTTCTGAATGAGCGGTCGGGGATTTTGAAGAACTATGTCGATGACGGTAAAACGGCAGCCCAGCATATTTGTGAACAAGCCAACCGTTTTGGCCTGAACCCACGCCTATTGCTGACCATGATTCAGAAAGAACAAGGGCTGCTGACAACGCCCAACCCGTCTGAGTGGGCGATCAACTGGGCAGCCGGCTGCGGGCCGGGCTGGGCATCGACAAAAGGCTTTGCCGTGCAGATCGAGTGTGCAGCGCGCACGCTGCGCCGGCGCTTTGATGCAGCCAGTCTAGGCCAGACGATAGACGGCGTGACGCCGCTCAATCGTGCCACCTTGGCGCTGTATCGGTATACCACTCATGTGGCAGGTAACCGAGATTTTTGGCGCATTTGGACGCGCTACTGGCCTGCGAGCGCCCCGCTCGCCGACGCTCGACCCGCCGGCGCCTCGTCGCCGCTGCCAGCCGAAATCGTCGTCGATAGCCGCTTGGTCGAGGCAACGCCGCGGCTGGTCAACGACTGCCGGCGGGGGTGGGTAGTTGGGACACGCGGTGGAGACGGCCATTACTTTGTTACGCCCAATGTGGCCACAGCCGCCGAGTCTACTAATACCGTGATCTGGCGGCCTAATCTGCCGCGCGCCGGCGTCTATCAAGTGTTTGCATTTATCCCGAATCGCGCTGCGCTGCCCTGGACGTGTGGGGGCGGTAATCCGGTGTGGGACACCGGCAACGCGCGTTACACGATCAAGCATCGTGACGGCGAGACAACTTACTCGGTCAATCAAGCGCCGTTGCACGATGTGTGGGTCAACTTGGGTGCGTACTACTTCAACGCCGGCGCTGATAGCTATGTGCGCTTGACCGACGTGACGGGCGAGCCGTCGATGTCGCGTTACGTCTCGTTTGACAACGTGAAGTTTGTGTTTGTAGGGGAATAGCCGGTTTTACTGGCCTGACTTCAGCAGATAGAGCACCATCGTCACCGCCGTTTTGGCCCGCACACTGTGGGCCAAATTCGCCGCCATGTGCGCCCACGCATTCGGTCCAAGCTCATGCACCTGATTGCCGAATGTGACCGTCGCCTCGCCGGAAATCACGTGCAGCATAACAGGAGTTGAGGCAGTGTGCTCCGACAGCTCCTGGCTGGCGCTGAAGCCGAACAGCACTACTTTTACCCGCTCGTCCTGATAGAGGGTGCGGCTCAGGATGCCTTCTGCCGGCACGTTGGCCTCCTGAGCCAGGTTGCCGAATAGAACATAGCTCTGATCCACAGCAATGCTCCTGTGCAGGAGCATATCGCGCACAGGGGAGTTTGTATTTGCGCTGCATCAACCAATCGGCTACTCAAATAAAGATGCTGCCCAAGCGCCGTGTAAATGCGACGGGGCGCTCAAACACAACAGCCGGCCTTGTCATGAGGCCGGCTGTTTCGTTTGTTTCAGCGTTGCTTTAGACTAGAACCGACGATTACTGCGCCCGCCGCGGTCGTTACCCCGGCGGTTGTAGTCGGAGTTGCTGCGTCCACCTGACCGCGCTTCCGGTGGGCGGGCTTCATTCACCTTGATCTCACGACCGCCCAGTTCTTTGCCGTTGCAGGCCTTGATTGCTACCAGCGCCTCGGCCGGGGTTTCCATCTCCACAAAGGCAAAGCCGCGCGGCTGACCGGTCAGGCGGTCGCTCGGAATGGTGATCGAGCGAATTTTGCCGCTCTGGCTGAACAGATTGCGCAAGTCCTGTTCGGTCGTCTGGTAAGACAAGTTGCCCACGTACAGTTTGGTATTCATTGATCCTCCAAGATCAGATCGCCTTCGCACGCTGGCGCGCCCGAAGGCACAAGTAAAGATTTACGCCGAAAGATGGGGAGAGAATCCGAGAGCCTCAAAAAGAACCGGCGATCTGCCGAGGATCAATTGCGAAGGCCTGACTCAAAACGCCACATCACGGCTATGTTAACGCAGCCGATCATACCACACTATTTAGTCCAACACAATCCCACATATGGACACAATCGAGGTGCCTTCCTCATCGGCTGGGCAATGGGCGTAACTGCGCGCGTGGCCTGCGATGTCCCCCTGCGCGGCTTCGAGCGCCTTGAGCGTTAAGTAGATCGGGGCAGTGCCGCACACGTTGTTGCGATTGTCGATGCGACGGATGGTGGTGAAGAAGTCCTCCGCGTTGCCGGCCTGCATTGCCTCAATCAGCTTTGTGTCCTCTTGTGTGATCTGCGCTCGATCCTCTGCGTTTAGCGGTGCGCCGCCGAACGCCGGCCCAACATGCGCTAGGTCGCCCGAGGCGATAAAGATCGCGCGCCGGCCGGCTGTGAGTTGGATCAGGGCGTCGATGAATGACCTCACTCCTGCGTCATCAGTCGGCTTGGCGCCATTCGACATGAAGCGCGTGAACGACCCTGCCAGCACCGGCACCACTTCAATCGGCTGCCCGTTGCGTAAGTGGTGTAACCAGACCAGCGGCAGCTCCAACGAATGTTCAATACGATGCCGCAGCTCGCCGGCGAAGGCGTGTGCTGGTCCGATTGCCTCGGCCAGCGCTTCGACAATCGGTCGTGCAGTGGGCAACACGCCGTACGGCGTGGCGTAATGTTGTCGGGTGAGCGTAAACGGATCGTCGCCGTAGTGATCGGTGCCGATGATCACGGCAAGCTCTGCCTCCTGCACCAGATGGGCGGCGGCTTGCCAGGCTTGGGCATATACACGCCCACCACGCAAGTAATCGATGTGTGGACTGACAATGCCGCGCTTGGCTTGTATGGCCGGCGCCGTGTCGTCGATGGTTCCAAAGAATTCGTTGAGCGCTTCTTTGAGCGCCCGGGCGCCATTTGGATAGCTGTTGCCGGCGCAGATCGGCTGTCTAAACGTCGCCTGGCGATACGCTTCCAAAGCCTGCGCTTGCGCCAAAGCAGAGCGTTCGTTGTCGAGAAGCAGCGCTTGATCGAGCGCCTGCAACATCTGCTGGACGACGCGCACAGGCAGCCGCTGTCCGTATTGCAGTGCAAAGGCGGCGCAAATGCCCTCTGCGTCGCGCGTGCCATCACAGAATGCCAGAGCTGCTGCCAGGATGGGCGGCACGATGAGGACATCCTCACACAGTTGTAGTGGATCGCGTAACCAATAGCGGAGTTCACCCTCGTGGTGTACCGCTCGCAGATCGATCGGTCGCAGGCGCGGCAATGCCCTGCGTTCATTCATATCAACCATCACTGGCGTGCATTGTAGCAAAGGGGGCGCTGGCTTCTGATGCACTCAAAGTTCTGGGCGCGCCTAAACCAGAGCGCCGATAAGACCAGGTGCGCCTTTAGCCGGTTATCAATGTCTTGATCCAGCGTGAGAAACGGCGCGAAAGGCGGCTGTGATATGCTGCTTTGCTGATGATCCTATCGTGCTGCTGTCGATTTGGTTGAGCTTCGATTTGTGTTGATCGGCTGTTGACTGCCTGTCGGTGCGAGTGCGTGAGCCCCCCAGCGTGACCGGTCTCCGGCCTGTCAGGATCGCCCTTCCATAAATGCGACCGTGTGGATGGGTGGCAAGTTTTCGTTTGTGGAGGAGGTAAAACGATGAACATTCGCAGATCAACAGCCTTGCTGGCGATATTCGCCGGCGTGCCTGTTCTGATAACTGTCTCAGCTTTGGCATATGCAGCCGGCGTGCAACAAGGTCAGTTCGTCGATCCGGTCTCTGACAGGGTGGCGCCTGGCATGTCGGCGCCTCTGCCGTCGCGCGTTTCGTATGCGTAATCTCCAGCCGGTCTGACCGCACTGGCCTCCACACTGAGTTACTACTTCATCAGCGGCAACACCTTTACGCCGGGCGGGCCGGTTTCTTACTCGCGCCAGGTGATCGGGTGTGTGAACCAGACACCTATGGGTGTGCCGTTCTCTGCACCCGTGCATCTGCCGCAGGGATCTCGGGTTGTGTCAATCACGCTGTACACCTATGACTCGGCGATCACTACAACCGTCAGCACGGCCTACTTCATCCTCAATGACGGAAAGGGAAATGGTGGATACACCTTGTCGGCGACCAGCCCGCCCAATGTGAGTGGTTATCGCCAGGTCACCAGCACTGAAAACAACCCGCTCACAATTGACAACCAGAACTACAACTACCTGGTCGAATGGCGCAAACAATTCAGCACATCTGATTCGCCCCTTTTGAGCTTGTGTGGAGTGCGGGTGGCTTATTATGCGCCGTTGAGCGCTAGGGGGCACCTGCCGGTTATCGTGAAGTAAGCGTGTGTTGGCCGGCTTTGCCTCATGCGCCGGCGGCGATTTCTTCCAACGCGGTTAGCAGGCGATCGATCTCGGCCGATGTGTTGTAATGCACCGGCCCGATGCGCACCATGCCGCCGCTGCTTTCGACGCCAAGCCGTTCAGTCAAGTTGAGCGCATAATAATTGCCGTCCCACACACAGATGCCGCGTTCGGCCAGCCGCTGCGCAATGTGGCGCGGAGGGTGGCCGGTGATCCGAATGGCGAAAGTGGGCGCGCGCTGAGCCAGGCGTGTTGCTTCGGTGATGCCATAAATACGGATGCCGGGGATGCTGCTCAATCCGTTGAGCAGGCGTATCTTTAGCGTGTGTTCGTAAGACCGAATGGCGTTCATGGCGCGGCGCAACGCAGCGGCTCGGGGTGAGCGACAAGCGGCAGGGTCATCGGCCGGGGAGGCGCGAGTTGTGTCCACGTTGCCCAGCCATTCCAGATACTGCATCGTTCCGATCAAGCCGGCCATCGACTCATGGCTTTGCGTGCCGGTCTCGAACTTGTGAGGCGGGCGTGCGCTGGCTGGGCGAACCTTGTAGGCCGGCAGCGATTCGAGCAGCGCGTGCCGGCCATACAGCGTCCCTAGGTGCGGCGCGAAAAACTTGTAGGGTGAACAAACCAGGAAATCGCACCCCAGTTCCTGAACGTCGATCGGGCCGTGCGGAGCGTAATGCACAGCGTCGATGTATGTCAAGGCGCCGGCTGCTTTCGCCATCTCAATGATCTGTTTGACCGGATTGATCGTGCCCACAGCGTTTGAGGCGTAGCCCACGGCGACGAGTTTTGTGCGCGGGCCGAGGAAACGCTCAAAGTCATCCATGTTCAGAGTGCAATCATCCGCGTTGATGTCCACCACCCGCACGACCGCTCCGCGCTCTTGGGCCATCAGATGCCAGGGCGAATAGTTGGCGTCGTGGTCGAGCCGGGTTAGGATGATCTCATCGCCGGCCTGTATCGTTTGACCGATCGAGCGGCTCATGGCGAACGTGAGGCTGGTCATGTTCTGACCGAAGATGATTTCCTCGGCGCGCGCAGCATTGAGAAAGTCGGCCATGACTTCATGCGCTTCGTGCACGATGGCGTCGCTCTCGGCGCTGGTGACAAAGGCGCCGCCGTGATTGGCGTTGCAGCGCGACAGGTAGTCGGCCATAGCCTCGATGCACGAGCGGGTGACTTGCGTGCCGCCGGGTCCATCGAGATAGATGATCGGTTGGCCGTTGTGCGTGCGCGATAGCGCCGGAAAGTGCAGGCGGATGTGATCGAGATCGAGCATCAGATCAAAATCCCTAGCTCAGCGCTTCGGCCAGAGCGCGGATGAAATCGGGATTGCTGCCGCAACAACCGCCTAAAAATGTCGCGCCGGCCTCGCGCATGGCTGGCGCGTAGCTGGCGAATTCCTGCGCCGTGGTGCGATAGACGACCTGTCCGTTGATCATTTCAGGCAGGCCGGCGTTCGGCTTGATCCATAGCGGCAGCGATGTGGCGGCGCGCAGGCGCCGGCAGATGGCAAGATACCCTTCGATCCCTTGGCCGCAATTGGCCCCGATCACGTCTGCGCCGGCTTCGGTTAAGGCTTCGGCCGCTTCTTCTGGCGTCACCCCCATTAACGTGCGGTCTTTATTTTTGCCGGAGTCGAAGGTCATACTGGCGACGACCGGTAGGCCGGTCGCTTGAGCAGCGCCGAGCGCAATCGTGATCTCGGTCAGATCGCTCATCGTCTCGATCACCAGGCCGTCGGCGCCGCCTGCCGCCAAGGCCTGCGCTTGTTCATCGAATGCAGCCCGCAACTCGTCCGCGCTTACTTCGCCCATCATGAGCATTTTGCCGCTCGGCCCGATCGAGGCGAAGACTTTGGCGCGATCGCCGGCGGCGCGTTTGGAAATCTCCGCGCCGGCGCGATTGATGGCGGCTGCCTGATCCGCCAGCCCGTGTCGTTCGAGCGTGATGCGATTTGCGCCGAACGTGTTGGTCAAGATGATTTGGCTGCCGGCTTCCACATAGGCACGCGCCACTTG
>JANWVJ010000075.1 GCA_025056895.1 Thermoflexales bacterium | reverse complement strand
TTTGATCGGCCACGACATGGGTTTGATGGCACAAATCACCAATCGTGTTGCGGTGATGTATGCCGGCAAGTTGGTCGAAGTGAGCAGCGTGCGCGAGATGTTCACCAACCCCTTGCACCCATACTCCAAAGCCCTCATTCGCAGCTTGCCCAAGCTCGACAACAAGGGCGTGTTCCAGGGCATTCCCGGCCTGGCGCCCTCGCTGCTGCGCTTGCCGAGCGGATGCGTCTTTCATCCGCGCTGCGAATATGCTATGGAAATTTGCAAGTCGGCTCCCCCACCCCGCTCAACAACGCCGAACGGCCGATACGTGTCTTGTCATCTCTACGATGAACAAGGCAATCCGGTGCAGACAATTGGCACATCCCCTCTGCGCACCACTGTCTCTTAAACGACACGAACGGCCTGAAGCAACCATCCAACACATTCACATAGAAAATGGCTCCACTTCTCGAACTGCGTAACGTATCGAAAATCTACAGCCAGGGCTTGCTGTCGCGGGAGCAGACCATCGCCCTCGACAACATGTCGCTGGCCATCGACGACACGACGCCGAGCATTATCGCCGTAGCCGGCGAAAGCGGCAGCGGCAAAACAACCATGAGCTTGCTGGCGCTCGGCTTCATCGAGCCGACGCACGGCGAGGTGTTGTACAAGGGCCGCAATATTTTCAAACTCGGCAAGGCAGAGCACCTGGAATTCCGGCGCGAAGTACAAGCCGTCTTCCAGGACCCTTTCGCCGTGTTCAACCCGTTTTACACCATCGATCATTTGTTGACGGTGCCGATCGACAAGTTCAAACTGGCGCGCTCGAAGAAGGAAGCGCGGAACATGATGGAAGATGCCCTAAATGCGGTCGGCCTACGCCCTGAAGAGATCCTGGGCCGCTTCCCCCACCAGTTGTCCGGCGGACAGCGTCAGCGTATCTCTGTCGCGCGCGCATTGCTGCTCAAACCCAAACTGCTGGTGGCCGACGAGCCGGTGTCAATGGTGGATGCCTCGCTGCGCGCTACCATTCTGGAAAGCTTGCAAAAGCTCAAAAGGGATTACGGCATCTCGATCCTGTACATCACGCACGACTTGACCACGGCCTATCACATCAGCGACCAAATCATCGTGCTGTATCGCGGCGCAGTGATGGAAGCCGGCGACGTGGACACCGTCATCAAGAACCCCAAACACCCTTACACACGGCTGCTCATCGATTCGATCCCGTGGCCGGACATCAATATGCGGTGGGGTTCAACCGACATTCAAGCCAAAGAAGGCGACTACGGAGCAACCAAAGGCTGCCGCTTCGCAGCGCGATGTCCGTTTGTGATGGATAAATGCCGCAGCGCGCCGCCGCCCCTGTTCAAGTTGGAATCAAAGCGCGCGGCGTCGTGCTTTTTGTATGAGGAGTTCCCTGCCTTGGAACGTGAGAACATTTCCTCTCTGTTCGTCTATAACATCTAGCCGGCCGCTCCCCGACCATCGCTCAGTCTGCTAGTCACTACGAATGAATCGGCCCTGTTGGATGAATCCAACGGGGCTTGCTTTATCAGCCGGCCGACAATCAAAGTCCTTCAGCTTTATGCTGCGACCGACAGTTGAGGCGACATCATGATCGCACCGCATGGATGGAACACGTGGGATGTGCGCCGTGTGAACGCTATGGTGCATCTGCCCAGCCGCTTGCGGGTCACATTTAGCTTGTTCGATCCAATCGATCAGGTCGTGAAGGAAGACTTCACCTGGCGAACCGAACTGCGCCGGCTTGGCCCACATGCCGGCGATGGGTCATATTGCCAGCTTGACCTCCAGTGGGGCGCAGCCATGATCTCCCTGGTGTACGCGACCCAAGACGACCGCCTGGTATGTTGTGCAACGCCGCACCCAGGCGCCGAGCATCTGCTGGTGCAAGTGAGCTTCGACGGCGCATGGGGCAGCACCGTGACGTTAGAAGGCTGGGAGACGAAGATCAACGCACAAGCCGTTGACCTCGATCCACCTTGCCGCGTGCGCTTGAACGATGGCCCAGTATTCTTCGAAATCGCTCCCAGGGGATATCAGCCAGCGCTCGCACCGGCCGAGTTAATCGCTCAACAACAGAGCGCCTACACGCAAGCCGGCTTGCGGACGGCCGGCTGGTTAGGCGAAGCCGCCGAGGCGCTGACGCGCGTGATCACCTGGAACACCATCTGGGAACCGATCAAGGGGCGGATGTGTACGCCGGTCTCACGCGATTGGTGTAAAGGACCGTCTTTCGGCTCATACGTGCTGTTCGAGTGGGACACCTTCTTCTGCGCCGTGATGGCCCAGCTCGAAGATGGGCATCTGGCAGACGCCAATGTGCGCGCCATCCTGCAAGAGGTCACCTCAGCCGGGTTTGTGCCGAATTTCGGATGCGAGTTCGGACCATCGGCAGACCGCTCCCAGCCACCGGTCGGCGCTTATTGCGTGCTGAAGATGTACTGCGCTAGCGCACTCTCCAACGCACGGCGCCGGCGCGCCCTCCTGGAGCACGCCTTCCCGCCTTTGGCCCGTTGGCATGCCTGGTGGATGCCGCACCGCGACGGCAATCAAGATGGGCTTCTGGAATGGGGCTCCGATCCGGCGCCCGGATGTCGTGAGGTATGGCAGTTCAATAGCTTACAGGCAGCCATGTACGAATCCGGCCTAGACAACAGCCCGATGTACGACGAGGTCGCCTTTAATCCTCACACCCACACGATGGAGCTGGCGGACGTGGGATTGAATGCACTGTACGCGCTGGATGCGTGGGCGCTGAGCGAAATTGCGCGTGAGCTGGATCAGCCCACACTCAGCCAGGACTACGCAGCCGAATACGCAGAGATGGCCGAGCGCATCAACCGCCAATTGTGGAACGAGGAGGCCGGCATTTATTTGAACCGGCATTGGGACGGGCGCTTCTCGCCTCACCTGTCGCCCACTTTGTTCTACCCACTGATTGCAGGCATTGCCCCACCCACGCGCGCCGAACGGATGGTGCGCGAACACTTGCTGAACCCGAACGCATTCTGGGGGCGTTTCGTGCTGCCCAGCATCGCCCGCAGCGACCCCGGATACGCCGGCAACGACTACTGGCGCGGGCGCATCTGGGGGCCGATGAACTTTCTCGTAAGCGAAGGGTTGCGCCGTTACCGACTGGACGCTGCCACGTACGAACTGGCCCGCCGGAGCCTAGACTTGTTG
Source organism: Thermoflexales bacterium (assembly GCA_025056895.1). GTDB lineage: Bacteria > Chloroflexota > Anaerolineae > J036 > Brachytrichaceae > Roseilinea. The sequence continues at coordinate 11,280 of JANWVJ010000075.1, read as the reverse complement.
CTTCATGAATGGCGCGCCGAAGGACACGTCCACGAGAATTACAACGCCGACACCGGCGACGGGGACGATATGCCCAACTCTGACCCACGCTACACCTGGGGCGCTTTGCTGGGCTATATTGCCATTCAAGAGCTGGTTGATTACGAGCCATGGGCCGGGTGGCGTTTTGGCAATCTGAGCAGCGACGCTGCGGCGATTCACGGAGTACGGGTGGAGGAGGGCATGTTGGATGTGGAAAGCAGCGCCGAGGGGCTGCGCGTCACGCTGAACGGAGCGCCGATCATCGTAACCGATCGGCCGGCGCGCATCACAGCCTATCAGCGCGGGCGGACACGCCTGGCCTGCCATATCGACACAGGAGACAATCACGCGGTGAAGCTGCACCTGGGCGACCTACCGGCAGGAGAAACCGCCCAGGTGCAATTGAGCAACGGCGCTCCCCAATCTCATCCGATCAACCGAACAGGCACGATTGAGTTCACCATCCATCCGCCCTGCAAGATCGACATCACGTTCTAGGCACGCGCTGAATGGTATAGTGATCTCCCTGGCAGCAAAGGAGACAACCCGACATGATTGCACCTGCGCAGCGCATGTCCAGCATCAAACCCTATGTGTTTGCCGGCCTGATCCAGCGCAAAGAGCAAGCGCGCGCAGCCGGCGTCGATGTGATTGCGCTGGATATTGGCTCCCCAGACCTGCCTCCGAATGAGCAGATCGTGAATGCGCTGGTGGCGGCTGCGCGACATCCGAATAAGCACGGCTATGGTGGCTTTACCGGCACACCAGCATTTCGCAAGGCATTCGCCGACTACTACTCTCGCCGCTTTGAGATCGAGTTGCACCCAGAGAAGGAAGTGCTGCCGTTGCTCGGCTCAAAAGAGGGTATCTACCACATGGCGTTCGCGTACCTGAACCCAGGTGATGTGGCGCTAGTTCCCGATCCGGGTTATCCGGCCTATGTAGGCGGCGCCTTGCTGGCCGGCGCCATCCCCTACCCCATGCCCCTCAGGCGCGAACGGGGCTGGCTGCCGGACTTCAACGCCATCCCCGCCGACGTGCTCAGCAAAGCACGATTGATGTGGTTGAACTATCCTAACAATCCGACCACGGCTACTGCCCCATTGTCGTTCTTTGAAGAAGTGGTGGCATTCTGCCGGCGGCATCACATCCTGCTCTGCCACGACAACCCCTATTGCGACAACGGCTATGACGGGTACGTGGCGCCCAGCGTGCTGCAAGTACCGGGCGCAAAAGAGATCGCCGTTGAGTTTGCCTCGCTGTCCAAGAGCCACAACATGGCCGGCATGCGCGTCGGCGTGCTGATGGGGAACGCCGAAGTCATCAAAACGGTCGGCACCTTGAAAACCAACGCCGACTCCGGACCGTATCTCGGCATCCAGGAGGCTGCGATTGCTGCGTTGAGCGGCGATCAGGCATGGCGACACGCCGTACAGGAAACCTATCGCGAGCGACGCGACTTGATTGTGCACGGGTTGCGCGCGCTGGGGTGCCAGGTCGATGTGCCACAGGCGACGATCTACGTGTGGGCCGGCATCCCGGCCGGATTTCGCAACAGCGCCGAATGGGCAGAACACTTGCTGGCCGAGAAGGGCATCGTGGTTACACCCGGCACAGCCTTCGGCGAACACGGAGAAGGATACGTGCGCATTTCGCTGGGCGCTCCCACCGAGCGGATCAAACAAGCCCTGCAACGGATGAGTAAGTGAGAGGAGATCGTTACTGCGTTTGGAAACGTCCTCCTCACATGGCCAGCACGCTTGATGAACTCCACCTATGACCAGGTTAGACAACCCACCTACTGCCAGTCCGGCGCAGCTTCGGCAACTCATTGTCACGTACTTTGATACCGACGAGATCGAAGCGATCTGTTTCGATCTAGGAATCGACTACGATAGCTTGCCCGGTCAAGCTAAGCTGAAGAAAGTAGTCGAGTTAATCGAACATTGCGGGCGCAACGGCCAGATTGTGAAGTTGATCGACATATGTGCCCAGATGCGGCCGGCAGCCGAGTCAGCGTGGAACGTAATGCGAGAGATGGCGCTGAGTGATCCGTCGGTTTTTGTGCCGCAAGCACCCACCGGCGACGAGACCACTACCGACCGTGCGTCTAGTCGATCGTTGATCAACATGCCGGCCGACCGAGCGCTCAAACTGGGCATTGCTCTGGGCGCGCTGATGATGCTGTTGATCGCCTGCGGATTCAGCGGCGGATTGGTCGCCGGCCGCTTCATCCAGTTTACCGAGTCCCCCGTGCCAATCGTGATGAATGCCGGCAGAGCGGTAGCCAACGACTTGCAGGCTATCGAAGCCCTGCCGCCCGGCGCACAAACCGAACTGGAGATTGACAACGTCGGCGCGACATCCTACGCCAACCTGTACCTCACCGGACCTAACAGCCCAATCCAAGAGATTCACGCGCGCTTCCTCGACACCGGCCAAACAGCAGTCAACATGACCGTGACGCTGCCGGTGCTGGGACAGAAACAAGTGGTGGCTGCCTACAACGTAGGGCTGGATCAGAGCCGCTTGGTGATCGCACCGGAAGCGGTCAGCCTACGCATGTTGAACACCGGCGGCCTGTTCGGCTGGGTGGCCATTCCGAACTTCATGTTGGAGCCGGTCACCCGCTTTATTCAAAGCCGGCTGGACGATATCGCCCGCAGCGTGTCTGTTGACAAATTGACCATCCGTGAAGGCAGCGTCCGACTGTGGCTGACCAAAAAGTAAGAGAAATGTCCAAATCAAGAGCACGGCTAGAGACTCAATCTGCACCTCAACGCGCATTTCTGGTAGGCATTGAACTGACCGGCGAATCATTCAGAGCCAAACACAGCCGGCTGAGCCTAGAATCATCGATGGCCGAGCTGGCTCTGTTGTGCGAAACCGCCGGACTCGAAGTGGTGGGAGAAACTACTCAAACGCTCGACGCACCCAACCCCAACACCTTCATCGGCCCCGGCAAGGTTGAAGAACTCATTGCTTGGCGAAACGCTACCGACTACGACGTTGTTGTGTTTGACGAAGAGCTGTCGCCGCGTCATCAGCGCGAGCTGGAGGAGGCGCTGGGGGAACAGGTGATGGTGCTCGATCGCACCGGTCTGATCCTTGACATCTTTGCCCAGCACGCGCGCACACGCGAAGGCGCATTGCAGGTGGAGCTGGCGCAATACCAGTATCGTTTGCCGCGCTTGACTCGACAATGGACGCACTTGGCGCGACAAGCCGGCGGCGGAGCCGGCCGCAGCGGAACCGGCGGCGTCGGACTGCGCGGCCCTGGCGAAACCCAATTGGAGATCGACCGCCGACGCATCCGCGAGCACATCGCCCGACTGAAACGACAACTGGAAGAAGTTCGCGCTCAGCGCGCCCAACATCGCGCCCAACGCAAACGCAACGCCATCCCAGTTGTATCAGTTGTCGGCTACACCAACGCCGGCAAATCTACCCTGTTGAACGCGGTTGCCCGCGCCGATGTCCTGGCCGAGGACAAACTGTTCGCCACACTTGACCCCACCACGCGGCGGGTGCGCTTGCCGGGCGGGCACACGGTGCTATTCACCGATACGGTCGGCTTCATCCAGAAACTGCCCACCGACCTGGTCGCTGCATTTCGCGCCACACTAGAAGAGATCACCGAAGCCGACGCATTGCTGCACGTGGTGGACATCACCCACCCCAACGCTGTGGAACAAGCCCAGACGGTAATGGACACGTTGGCGGAGCTGGGAGCCGGCAACAAACCGATGGTGATCGCACTGAACAAAACCGACCGGCTTTCGCCTGACCAACTGGAAGCACTTACCGGACAGCGAGCAACACGATCGTCTTTCGTTATCCGACGATCGTCCATTCTGGACGACGGCATTCTGATTTCAGCTCTCAGGCGTGAAGGACTGGAGACGCTGCTGGCAGAGGTCGAAGAAATGCTCTATGCGCGCTTGACACCGATTACAGTGCGCTTGCCCTATCGTGCCGGCGACCTGATGGCCCTTTTCCGACGCGAAGGCATGGTTGAGAGCGAAAAGCCCGAAGAACACGCGGTTGTGATGAGCGGCCGTGTGCCGGGACGCCTGCTCTACGCCTTCGAGCCGTATCGGATAGCTCCTCAGACAAAACTCATACCTCTCTCAAACCCTTCTCTTATGGTCGAGAGTGAAAAAGACTGACTGACATGCGCGAGTTGTCTGCATCGCAAGGGGAGAATTCGCGCCGGGTTCATGTAAGCGAATGAACCAATTTGATGTTGAAGGATAAACAAACAAAGAGGAGCTTAGCTATGGGTTGGTCGTTTAAGATCGCGGAAATCAGCGGTATCCCTATCCGCGTTCACGTCACGTTCTTTCTGATTCTGGTGCTGGGGGCCGTGCAATGGGGCGGGATTACCGGCACCGCAGAAGGAGCCTTGTTCGGGATTATTTTGATGGTGCTGTTGTTCACCTGCGTGACTTTGCACGAGCTGGGGCACAGCATTGCAGCACGCGCATTTGGGATTCCAGTGCGCGACATTACCTTGTTGCCGCTGGGCGGCGTGGCCCAAATCACCAAGAACCCAGAGAAGCCTATCCACGAGTTGATCATCGCCGCAGCCGGCCCACTGGTCAACGTGGTGATTGCCGCTGTCTTGTTCGTGGCGGTAGGCGCTTCGATGGCCGCTGCTATGCTGGACGGCCAGGGGTTATTGCCGGCGGGGCTGAACCAGCCTTCGTTGGAAACATTGCTGTTCTGGCTGTTGGCGGCCAACATCAGCCTGGTATTGTTCAACCTGATTCCGGCTTTCCCGCTGGATGGCGGACGGATGCTGCGCGCTGTGTTGGCGATGGGATTGGGCTATCCTCGCGCTACACGCATCGCCAGCACGATCGGGCAAGTGATCGCCATCGGTCTGGGCTTGTTCGGGTTCCTGAGCGGCAATTTCATCCTGGTGTTGATCGCCGTGTTCGTCTTCTTCGGCGCCGGCCAAGAGACAGCCATGGCCGAATCGAAGACCGTGCTGCGCACGCGGCGGGTGGGTGACACCTACAACCGACATGCCATCACACTGAACATCGGCGATCGGGTGTCACGTGTGGTGGACTATCTGCTGACCAGTTATCAGCCGGATTTCGCCGTGATGCAAGGCAGCCGGCCAATCGGCATCATCACACGCGCCGACGTGCTGCGCAGCCTGAGCGAAGCCATCAACGATGCCTATGTAACCGAAATCATGCGGCGTGATTTTGTCAAGGTTGAAGCCGATCGGCCGCTGGATGAAGTGCAGCAGATCATGGCAGAGCACAATCAACGTGTGGTGGCCGTGTACGAGGGCGATCACTTTCTCGGCCTGGTCAGCATCGAAGACATCAGCGAGGCATTCACCATTCTGTCGTTCATGCAGCGTCAACAAGAAGCGCGACTGGCCGGCGCGGGTCGCTGACAAAACAGCGCCCCGCCTCTGTGGCCCTAGGCGATGTCGTGTTCTCCAGGCCCAGACGATTGTCGTCTGGGCCTGTTTTATTTACTCCGCGCCCCCAAAACGCTCAGTTGGGGTACAACATATCTCAATTTGCCTTAAGCCGATTTCGGTCCGTGTTATTGAATTGAAATGGGCGCAGACAACCCTTTGACCTCACCCGGAGATTTTGTGGTCGGTTGCAATTACTGGGCATCACACGCTGGCGCGGCCATGTGGCGCGACTGGCAGCCTGAGGTGGTCGCGCGCGATCTAGAGCGACTGGCCAAGGTCGGCCTCCAGGTGTTGCGCGTCTTCCCTTTGTGGCCGGACTTCCAGCCGCTCACCCAACTGGGCACCGGGTTCGGGCCGGTTGAGTTTCGTCATGACGAAGAGGCATTGCCCGATGACGACGCCGGGCGCGCCGGCGTGTCTGCCATCGCCCTGCAACGCTTCCGCGTCTTGGCAGACCTGGCCGCGCAACACGGCCTTCACTTGATCGTCGGGCTGATCACCGGCTGGATGAGCGGACGGCTGTTTACACCGCCGGCGTTTGTCGGGCGCAATGCGCTGACCGATCCGCTTGTGCTCATGTGGCAAACTCGATTCGTGCGCTATTTTGTGCGCTGCTTCCGTGACCACCCGGCCATCTTGGCATGGGATTTAGGCAACGAATGCAACTGCATGGGGCCGGCAACGCGCGAGCAGGCGTGGGCTTGGACTTCAGCGATCACCAATGCCATTCGTGTGGAAGACAGCACGCGCCCCATTGTGTCGGGCATGCATAGCTTGTCCCCGGCGCCAACCGGCACTTGGCGCATCCAGGATCAAGGCGAGTTAACCGACGTGCTCACCACGCATCCCTATCCCTACTTCACGCCGTACTGCGATCAAGACCCGGTCAACACCATGCGCACCATATTGCACGCCACTGCCGAGTCACGCCTGTATGCGGACATCGGCGGTAAACCGTGCTTGGTCGAAGAGATTGGCACACTGGGGCCGATGGTTGCAGACGAGCGCACGGCTGCCGACTTCATCCGCGCAGCCTTGTTCTCAAGCTGGGCGCACGATTGCCACGGGTTGTTGTGGTGGTGCGCGTTCGACTTTGGGCATCTATCTCAAGCCCCCTACGATTGGGACGCCTATGAACGAGAGCTGGGGTTGTTCCGTGCAGATGGCACGCCAAGGCCGGTTTTGGATGAGCTGTCGCAGTTTGTGCAGCTTCTAAGCGAACTGCCTATACGAAAGCTGCCGCCCCGTCGAATTGACGGCGTGTGCATCCTCAGCGAAGGACAAGACCAATGGGCTGTCGCCTACAGCACATTTGTGCTCGCCAAGCAAGCCGGTTTCGACATTCGTTTTCAATACGCCGATCAACCTATCCAGGACGCCGCACTGTATCTGTTGCCCAGCGTGAGCGGCGGGCGCATCCTGTACCGCCGGCGCTGGCTTGAGCTTCTAGAACGCGTCCGCGCCGGCGCAACGCTCTATGTGTCACACGAAGACGGTATGCTCAGCCCATTTACCGCACCGTTCGGAGTCGAAGTCTTGACGCGCGCGCGACGTGACGGCGCAGCGTCAATCAGGTTCGATGGCGTGGCCGGCCATCCTCTGTTCACCACACGCGCCCCGATTGACTTGCGTTTGAAGCCGGCACGGGCCGATGTGACTGTGCTCGGGCGCACAGAGGATGGCAATCCGGCTTTTATCCACACGCCATACGGTCGCGGCGCGCTGTACTTCTTATCAGCGCCGATCGAGCGCGAGCTGACGCACACAGCCGGCAGTTTTCACCTGCCCAACGCGCCGGCGTGCTGGCAGGTATACCGCCACATCGCACAGCCGGTCTTGGCCTCACGCATCGCGACCAAGCATCATCCTCACGTCGGTTTGACCGAACATACACTGGAAGACAACCGGCGGGCGCTGGTGGTGATTAACTACAGCCCGCACCCAATCTCGACCCGCTTGAGCTTGGCCGATGGATGGCGCATCAGTGAGGTATGGCGCGGCGCCTTGGCCGGCTTGCGCGCGGCTGAGATAGACATCCATTTGCCGGCGAATGAAGCGTGCATCCTCGTTGCTTCTCCATCTGCCACGCGTCATCCCTCGCCAGACAGGACTTGATTGATGTCTAGAACAATTCAAACAGACCGGTTATCGGCGACCATTGCTCCAGAGCTTGGGGCGAGCCTGGTCGCCTTCGAGCTTTGGCACAATAACCGCTCCACGCCTTTGATGCGCCCCACACCACCCGACGCTCTTGCTCGTCGCGAAAGCGGCCAGACGGCATCGTTTGTGATGTTGCCGTGGTCGAATCGGATTGCACAAGCGCGCTTCGTGTTTCAGGAGCACGCGTACACGCTCCAGCCCAACACGCCGCAAGGATTCGCGATTCATGGCGACGCCCGCCAGCGCCCCTGGCAACTTACAAACCACCACGATAACAACCTAACTTGTACACTCGACTCGCGCGACTTCGCGGACTACAACTTCCCCTTCCCGCTGCGCGCCGAGTTGGAATATGCTTTGACCGACAGCGCGTTGAGCATGACGTTGACGTTAACAAACGTGGGCGACCGCGCGATGCCGGCCGGCTTTGGCTTCCACCCCTATTTCAATCGTGGCTTTGGTGCAAGCGAGAGAGATGAAGCACACTTGCAGATTCGAGTGCGCGGCGTGTACCCCCCGTTGCCCGGCATGGCGGCCAAGCCGGTCGGCGAGGCCGGCGACACATCCACTCGATTGAGCGAGTTGGGCGGGCCGATGTTCCCTCTCTTGCCGGAGCAAGACTTTAGCGCCTTACAGACAATCGGCAATCGAGAGATCGATCATTGCTTTGGCGGCTGGGATGGGCGGGCGATCATCGCCTATCCATCAGCCGGCGTCCGCTTGCGTTTTGAGTGCGATCCTCTATTCACCCACGTGGTGATCTACACGCCGGCGGGCAAGGCTTTCTTCGCCGTCGAGCCGGTGACAATCGCTAACAACGGGTTCAATTTGCACGCCGCCGGCCTAGCCGACACAGGCACACAGATACTCCGGCCAGGTGAATCCTTGCGCGGCCGATTTCGCATCCACATTGAATTCGAGGAGAGTCGGGATGCTTCAGATCAATGAGACGACATTGCACGTCGAGACGCATACGCTGAAGGCTACGTTTGAGCGCGGCATTCTCACCGAGTTGATCGACAAGACCGCCGGCCAGCAGCTTGTAGGCCGGCAATGGACAGAAACACGGGCAGAACAGAGACCGGCGCTAGAGCTGATTTACGCCGGCGGAGAGCGCGCGCCGCTCGGAACAGAGCCTGGTGACCAGGTGACGCTCATCCCAATGGGTGAACAACGCGCCGACTTTCGCGTGTCGGCATGGAACGGCGACGGGGTGATCTCGGTGCGCGCAGATCCGCAGTCCAATGAGCTGATCGTGGAACCGAGCGGTTATGCGTCACGTCCTGGCCTGCGCGCCTGCCGCTGGACGCTGGGCGGGATCAACCCCACCCTCAAACTGGCCGCCCCGCTGTGGCAGGGCGTGCGGCTGGCGCTGGACGACCCGCTGATTCATCAGCAACATTTCCCATGGCCGTTTGAATGGCAAGCCGGCCTGGCGATTTTGGACGACGAGGCAGGAAATGGCTTCTGGATTCACTGCCAAGACGTCCAATACCGCTACAAGGCGCTGCACGTAGGCGATGCCGGCGACGCGCACAGCCTGAGCTTTGACACCGAAAGCTATGGGCCGCTGGACGGCAATTTAGCCGCCGGCGGGCTGACATGGCGCATTAACACCTATACCGGCGGCTGGCAACAGCCGGCGGCGCAGTACCGGGACTGGCTCGAACGGGCATATCGGCCTGAGCGCACACCAAGGCCGGCTTGGTTCAACGAGGTACGTTTTGCCATCAGTTGGTGTCCGTGCGATCCAACCATTCTGGACGCACTGGCGCGTCGGCTCGATCCACGCACCGTGCTGCTGCACATCCCGAATTGGCGCACAGACGGCTACGACCAGAACTACCCCACTTACATCGCCAGTGAAGCCGGGCGCGCCTTCATTGAAAAGGCCCAGGCAATGGGATTCCGCGCGATGCCGCACTTTAACTCTGTGGACATGGATCCGACACATCCGGCGTACACCTACGTGCGTGATTTTGGGTTCCGCGAAGTTGACAGCAAGCGTTTACAAGGGTGGACTTGGACGGAACAGGGAATCAAGCCGCTACAAGAATCCAACGCCACACGGCTGCGCCATCAAGACAAATACACGATGGTCAAGATTCATCCCGGCCTGAGCACGTGGCGTTCAATTCTGGCCGAGAACGTGCGCCAAGCTGTTGAAACACACGACCTGGAACTGGTCTTTCTGGACGTGACGTTGTGCACGTGGAACTTGCACAACTGTCTCGTGGAAAACATGACCCCCACTCAGGGAATGCAGCGTCTGATCGAGGAAGTGGCGGCAATCAAGCCGCGCCTGGCAGTCGGCGGCGAAGGGCGTAACGAGACCAGCATGACCGGCCAGGCATTCTCGCAAGTGCATCTCTTCCGCAGCTCTCATCGCTCAATCGATGGGCTGGAGCGCACAGGAGGTTGTGCGCTCAATGAATTTCTGTTTGGGAAGTGGAGCCGCTCGTTTGGCTACTGGGGCTTGACCGGAGGCACAGAAGACGAAAGCCTGCGGATGCGTTTGCACATCAGTCTAGGGGCCATCCCCACCGTGTGCATTGCGTCTGCTGCAGAGATCGAACACCCGAACACAGCGGTAGCCGAGATGCTGGATTTGGCCGGCGGGCGCTAAGAGTGCTCAAGCGGGCTTCTTTCGGCCTCGCCGGGAGGAACTTGAACGGGCGGGCTTGCGGGCGCCTTTGGTCGCGGTCACACGTTTTGCTTTTGCGCTTACCGCCATGTGACGGCGTGGCGTCTCAGGCGTCTTAGACTTGTCGCCGGCACGTTGCTCGGAACCGGCGGAGACAGGCTCTTCGTTCATCGAAGCAGACGAAGACATGTCTGGTTCCTCATCGTCTAGGCCGGGCGGCTCGCCGAATAGATCGCCCATGCTTTCCTCAATTTTCTCTGGGTCTTCGCCTTTCTCCAGCCGGCCGACCACTTCCTCAAATTCCGGCCCCATATCCTCGCCGGTTTCGGCGGCCATCTTGCGCAGAAAACGACCTAACGAGCGAGGATCGTTTTCATCCAGCCCCTCCAGGTCGGGCATGTCAAGATCGTCCGAGCCGGCAGGAGACGAATCCACCGACTCATCACGAGAGCCACCCCGAATGACACGCACACGAGAGGCCAGACGAGACAATCGACTGCTGCCACAATAAGAACAACGCGCCTGAGACTCATCAACAGCCGACATACTGCGCCAGAAGATCGAGACCTTGCGCTTGCAGCTCAGACAACGATACTCGTAGATCGGCATGCGGCGATTTTACCTAGAGAGAGAAAGCCCGGCAAATGCCGTTTGAGTCGGCGCATCGTTGGATCGCTGAGCAGCTCAACTACACACTCCGCGCCGGCCGGATTCATTCAAGAGGCAAGATTAAGCGCGCCGAACGCTTCAACAACCGATTTGCCGTTTCGACAAATCCTGTGCAAGGTAACATGATTGACAAAGCGAATCGATCCCCTTATGATTCCCTGTGCCACGAGGCGGGTGACAGTCGGAAGAGAACACTGCTCGACTGCCGGCGCTATTTGTTCAAGTCAAGTAAGGAGGTTAGGCCGGATAGAACGCAAGAAGAGCAACCTTTAAAGTACCCAACACGCTACGTAGAGCAGGCCTATGTCTAAACGAGTCGTTCGACAGGATTATTTGGAGG
>JANWVJ010000074.1 GCA_025056895.1 Thermoflexales bacterium | reverse complement strand
AACTCTACAAGCGCGCTTATCCACTTTACAACCCACCGTTGCGTGACTTCGCATCTATCTGGGTTTAGTCACTCCCAACCCTTCTCCATCAAGCGAACAGTGTCACTCTCGATGGCGTTCCGATTATGCGTTTGCTCAAGCGCTGAAGCACTTTGCGTCGATTTGAGAGAGGGTTTGTCGAACGTGTGTCCTCACGATTTGCCTCAAGGCAGTTTACTGTGCAATCCCCCGTTTAGCCAACCACCGTGTGGGCAGTCCATGCTGTCAAGTGAAGACTGGCCGGCACACGTCTAAACATTAAACATCTCTCCTGCTCTCATCACCTGCTCTCACCAACAGCTCATTTGTGAAATGTATCATTATCCTGCGACCAAGAGGTATAATCGCGCCGTTGTGATCACCGAGGCGATCTCAAACCCGCTTTACTGGGATGACGCCTATCCAATCGCCTTGTTGCTGAAGGCGCGTTATCCGGATGTCGAGCCGGTTGAGATTGACCAAGCTACACTGAGGGAATGGGTCATGGCCCTGCCGGGGTTTAACGATGATCCGGCTGTGGTCTGTGCGGAATGGCTGGACGATATCCGGCGCGAATGGCTGGAAATCGGTGGAGTAAGGTAATCAATAACCTGGGCGTTGGATCAGAGAGCACATCCGGCGCGCAGAGAGAAAGCGGAATTTGAGTATGGCTGAAGTGGCAACTAACCATCCTATGGACGAAATCAAGAATGATCCGCGTGTCCCTGCGGAGCTTAACAACAATGTATTCATCACCACTCTCGACAAGCTCTACAACTGGGGACGCAAACGCAGCATGTGGCCGATGTTGTTCGGCCTGGCCTGTTGCGCAATTGAGATGATCTGCACTGCTGCCAGCCGGCATGACCTGGCTCGCTTCGGTTGGGAGTTGATGCGCCCCAGCCCACGCCAGGCCGACCTGATGATTGTGTCGGGCACAGTGACCAAGAAGATGGTGCCGCAGATTGTGCGCTTGTACAACCAGATGCCCGAACCACGCTATGTCATTGCGATGGGCGCCTGCGCTACCAGCGGCGGCCCATTCAAAGAGGGCTATAACGTGGTCTCCGGAATCGATAAGTTCCTCCCAGTTGATGTGTACATTCCGGGCTGCCCGCCTCGCCCCGAGGCGCTTTTGCACGGCTTCATCAAATTGCAGGAGAAAATCGAGAAGCAGTCCCTGCGCACGGTGTCTTGGTATCGCAAAGGCGAGGCGACCGTTGTGCCCGTTCCTGTGCTTGGCCCCGACCTAACCGACCTGCGCCGGGCGCAGGAGATCGTTGGGCGTGTCCAAGCCAACCAGACCGAAGCTGTCCAGCCGGCTGCCTGATCCCCGTCAGCCCAACATTCTTACTTAAATTTTGAAGATTTGGAGCGGAGACGAACCGATGTCAGAAACGACTCCTGCGCCGGCCACCGCCACGCCGGCTAAACCGGCGCCAAAGGCCGCGCCGGCAGCGCGACACGCAGAGAAGAAGCCGGCTGTCACGCTGGCAACCATGACGCCGGAGATGAACGCCGTCCAACAGCACTTCGGCGAAGTGCTGATTCAGCCGGCGCCTTTCGAAGGCTTTCTTGTCACCGATCCGGCCAAAGTCCGCGATGTTGCGCTTTTCCTACGCGATCAACTCCACTTTGAGATGCTCAGCAATCAAACGGCGGTTGATTACCCTGCCGAGAATGTCATCGAAGTCGTTTATCACGTGTCGCACATTTCAGGCGGCCGACCGTTGTGCTTCAAAACGCGCGTTCCACGCGATGAGTCCGTTGCCGTACCCTCGGTGACGCCGGTATACCCCGGCGCAGAGTTCCAGGAGCGCGAAATTTACGACATGTACGGCGTGCGTTTCTCCGAGCATCCTGATCTGCGTCGCATCTTGATGTGGGAGGGCTTTAACGGCTGGCCACTGCGAAAGGATTGGAAAGAGGCTTATTACGAGGGCGACACCAAGCCGTTCGATTCGCGTTGGCCTGGTGGCCATCACAAGCTGGCCGAGGAGCGTGTTCCTTGGGCTGACAACGTCAACTACCCCCCTGGCTTTGACCCCAATGCGTACGTGTCCAATCCAGACGGCAACCTGTACGAGTCGATGTTGACCGGAACCAACGGCCATGAGTTGAGCGCGCCGGAGATCGACATCGGCGCAGATACCGTCGTTGGTGTGGAACCAGGACTGAAGACTGATCAGATCATCGTGAACATGGGGCCGCAGCATCCCAGCACCCACGGCGTCTTGCGCATGGTTGTGCGCATCGACGGCGAGACCATTACCGATCTGAAGCTGGTGCTGGGTTATCTCCATCGCAACCACGAGAAGATCGGCGAGCGCAACACGTGGCTGCACAACATCCCCTACACCGACCGACTCGATTACATCTGTGGCATGGCCAACGAGATGGGCTACGTCATCGCCGTCGAGCGCATGATGGGTATTCAGCCGACCGAGCGCGCCGAATATCTGCGCGTGATCATGGCCGAGCTGACCCGCATCCAGTCCCATTTCTGGGCCATCGGCTTTGTGTTGAATGACTTGGGCGCGTTCTACACGCCGGCGTTGTACTTTATCACCGAGCGCGACCTCATCATCGACTTGTTCGAGGCCGTTACAGGCAGCCGCATGATGTGCAACTACATGCGCTTTGGCGGCGTGGCGCGTGACTTTACGCCGGAGCAACTCGCCCGCGCGCGTGAGTTGGTCTTTGAGCGCATTCCCCGCGCTATTGACGAGCTGGAGCGCCTGCTCTCGGATAATGAGATCATCAAAGCGCGCACAATCGGCGTGGGCTATATGTCGGCCGAGCGCAGCATCGCATACAGCTTGACCGGCCCGTGCTTGCGCGCCGCCGGCGTGCCGTATGACATCCGCCGCGCCGATCCGTACAGCATCTACGATCGCTTCGACTTCGATATCCCGGTCTTATACGGCGGAGATGTGTACGACCGCTATCGCATTCGCGTGCTGGAAATGCGCCAGTCGCTGCGCATTCTGGAGCAAGCGCTCAACCAAATCGATCAGACGCCTGCTGGCGACATTCAAGCCGGCAAGAAAGCGTACAACCATCGCGTGCCGGCCGGCCAGACCTATGCGCGCGTCGAGACCCCCAAGGGTGAGCTGGGCTTTTATCTGGTCAGCGACGGCGGGCAGAATCCCTGGCGCTACCATGTGCGATCTTCCTCGTTTATCAATCTGAATTCGATGCGCGAGATGACCATCGGCCAGAAAGTCGCCGACGCTGTGGTTATTCTCGGCAGTTTGGACATTGTGCTGGGAGAGGTCGATCGCTAAACATCGCGAGCGCGTGTGAGCGATACAACCAAGTGAAGTTAGCGGAGAAAAGACAACATGGGTTTGCTCGGAACCGGCATTCTGAAGGGATTGAGTGTAACGCTCACCCACTTCATCAACACCTATCTGGAAGACTTGAAGTATCTGGGCCGCAAGGCCGGCGTCGAGCCGCGCCCGTTGCGCCGACAAAGCCCCAAAAATTACGGGCTGGTCACAGTCGAATATCCCAAAGAGCGGCTGCCTTTGCCGGAGAACTTTCGCAACATTCCATTCCTGGTGCGCGACTCGAAAACCGGCGGAGACAAATGCACATCGTGCGGTATCTGTGCCAAAGTCTGCCCCCCGCAGTGTATTTGGATCGTGCGCACTACCGACCCAGTGACCAAGCGACCTGTTCCTGCGCCCAAAGAGTTCTACATCGACTCAACGATCTGTATGAACTGCGGCTATTGCGCCGAATTCTGCCCGTTTGATGCGATCAAGATGAACATCGAATATGAGCTGGCGGATTACGGACGCATTCAGGAAATGATTCTGGACAAAGAGCGGCTGACCAAACCGGACACCTACCACGCCGCCATCCACCCCACAGACTGGGCGCGAGAACAAGCGGAGAAAGCGGCTGAGGAAGAGAAAAAGCGCCAGGCTGAAGAAGCGAAGGCCAAAGCGGCTGCCGCTAAGACCGCTGCTGCTCCGGCCAAGCCGGCTGCCCCAGCTTCTCAACAGCCGAACGCGCCACCGCAGGCTTAACCAACCCAAACCGGCCCAATGGCCTACACGCCGATTGTCGCGACGCTGGGGTATGTGCTTTCGCCAGATGGGCTGTCTGTGCTGATGATTCATCGCAACAGCCGGCCCGATGACCATCATCTGGGCAAGTACAACGGCCTCGGCGGTAAGATCGAGGCGGATGAAGACGTGGCCGCCGGCATGATCCGCGAGCTGCGTGAGGAAGCCGGCATTGAGGCAATTCGGCTCGTGTTACGCGGCACGGTCAACTGGCCTGGTTTTGGTAAAAATGGCGAGCACTGGCTGGGCTTCATTTTCATGATCCCTGAATGGCGCGGCGCACCTTTTGCCCGCAACCCGGAAGGCGTGCTCGAGTGGATTCCTCTGTCACGCCTGTTGGATTCCTGTCGGATCGAGGCAGATGGGCATCCTCCCTCGGGCGCGCTGGAGATGTGGCCCGGCGATCGCTTCTTCGTGCCGCTGGTGTTCTGCGATGATCCGCGCCAGTTTCACGGCGTGATGCCCTATGATAATGGCCGGCCCGTGAGCTGGCGTTACACATGGACGTCTTAGTGCTGCGCTGCATGTCGGCTACAGACAGCCGACGTGTTGTTGGGTGTCTGACTAGTCTTGCTCGATCCAGATGACCTCGGCCAACTGAAATCCTAGGGTGATCACCTCACGCTCGGTGCGCAACGTAGCCGGCCCCCCAAACGGCGCAATCGATTCGAGTGTGACATGGGCGCCCGGTACCAAGCCCAGTCGCCCTAGATATTCCAGCCAATCATCTCGATCTGTGTCCACACACCGAATCACCCCGGAAGTGCCAACCGGACAATCGAGCAGTCTGACATCCGCTACGGGGGGCAATACTCCTTCGCGGGTGGGGATGATGTGCCCGTGCGGACAGCGGGTTGGATGGCCGGTGATCTGGTCAATGCGGTCTTCAAACTCCTGATCGATAACCGTTTGTAGCGCCTGGGCATGGCGGTCCACGTGATGCCAGGGAAAGCGCATCACCTGAACGAGAAAGACTTCGAGCAAGCGGTGACGGCGCACCGTGCGCAGGGCAATGCTCAATCCGCGCGCGGTTAAAACAACGCCCTTGTACGGTTTGATCTCAACCAAGCCCCGCCTGGCCAGCCGGCGCAACATCAGACTGGCAGCAGAGGGCGTCACATTCAATCGCTCGGCGAGCGCATTGTTGCCCGCCGGCTCGCCGTGCTGAGACAAGCGATAAATCGCATCGAGGTAGCGCAGCGTTGCCTCGTTGAGCGTCTCATCCGGAGAAGCTGATGCCTGTGTGACCATCATGCGTGCTGAATCTGTCTGTTGGTCAGAGCGGCTCTACTTCGATCACGCGCGCCACATCATGCTCGAACCCCAGCTCGGTATGATCGACCTGGATGACGGTGATCGGTTGATGCTGCATGACACGCACAACGCAGCCAGGGGCGATGCCGTGCGCCAGCAAGCGCTCTTGCCAGGCCGGCGGAGCGCTGCTGAAGCGTCTGATGCGCACCGTTTCCCCCGCGCGCACTTCCAGCAGGGTGCGCGGAGCAGGTGTTTGCCACCCGCTCTGCGCGCGCGGATCAGCCGGAGGACGGCTGCCGGATCGATTCTGGTTCATGTCGGCTTCTCAACTTAAATAGGATGGAGGCCAGCCGGCCTGCTGTCGAGCGGCGCGGATTAATGGTGGTGTGCCCGCAACGTGGGCAACAGGCTGTGGCGCAGTTCGCATGTAATGGGCAGGACCGGCAGCCCGGGTGCTCATCTGGGTCGAACGAAAACCCACACACCGGGCAGGTGATTTCGTGCGCCAACAATTCAACAGACATGCTCAACTCCAACCCAGCAGCGACAGCAGCCGGTACAGCGCCCCGCCGACCAACACAGCCAACGGGAAGATCAACACCAAGATGCCCAACGCAGTGCGCACTCCCCGCTCACGGGCAATCATCATCACGCTGGCCACACACGGCACGAAGAGCGTGATCGTGACCATGCCGACCACAATCTGCATCGGGGACAACAAGCCGGCCGATTCGAGTGCGAACAGGCCGGTCGCGCCGAAATCACGGCGCAAGAAGCCCATCAAAAAGGCAGCGCTGGCTTCGGGCGGTAACCCCAGCCAACCGCTCACGACTGGCTGGCCGGTCTCGATCAGCCAGGGCAGTACGCCGATCTTGTCCAGGGCAAACAAGATCGCCGTGCCGATTAGGAATAGGGGCACGACTTCCTTGATGTACCACTCCAGCCGCGCCAAGGTCTTGATGGCAACGTTCGACGCTTGAGGCAGCCGCAAAGGGGGCAACTCCACGAATAGGATCGATCGCTCGCCGGGCAACAGACGCGCCGCCAGCCAACCAACTGCCAGCAGCACCAGCGAGACCACGCCGGCCCACCACAGCGTTGCGCCGAATGATACGCTGGCAAGCATCCCCATCACCACGCCCAACTGAGCCGAGCACGGCACCGCCAACGCCAGCAGCAAAGTGACCAGCAAGCGGTCGCGCTTGCTTTCCAGAATGCGGGTTGTCATTGTGGCCATGGTCACGCAACCCAACCCCAACACCATCGGTAAGACGGCTTTGCCGTTGAGGCCGATCACTGCAAACAGACGGTTGGTCAAGGCGGCCAGGCGGGGTAGGTAGCCTGAATCTTCAAGGATGCCAAAGGCGATAAAGAAGGTAGTCACAATCGGCAGGATCAGCGCCAGCGCGTAGGTCATGCCCATTGTCCACACGCCGTATTCGCCGACCAAAAATTCGCTGATGAGGGATTGCCCAAGTGTCCGGTGAACCAAGTCGGTCACCCAGGGATTGATCACCTCGCCGAACAAGTTTTCTTCGAGCAGACCGACCAGATCCCCGGCGCCGAACACACCGACGAACCAGTACATGCCGTACAAGACGAGTGCCAAGATCGGCAATCCCCACAGGGGATGGGCAGCCAGGCGTCCTAGTTGCGCCCCGATGGCAGAGCGGGCATCTGTCTTGGCGCGAGATGTGATCACGCTGTTAACCGTCTGGTCTGCCCATGCAAGACGTGCCTGCTGGATCACAGCGCCTATCGGCTGCTGCAAAGCATGTTGCAATTCTTCACGCTTTTGGTTTAAACGGCTTTGTGTCGCTACGTCGGCGCGCTGTTCAATCCATGTTTGGGCAACCGGGTCTCGGCTCAGGTAGAGTAAGCCTAATGCGCGCGAGGCGATTGGTGAACTCGGCAAAACGGAACAGAGTTCTTGCAATGCTTGCTCAATCGGCTCTGGGTAGCGCATCTCGAAGTGCGGAGGCGTAACATGAATCAGCGAGTGGGTTAGTTCCTTGATTCCCGCGCCGCGTGTTGCTACGGTCGGCAGCACCGGCACACCCATTCGTGCGGAGAGCGCCTGATGATCGATGCGCAAACCACGCGCTTCAGCTTCGTCCATCATGTTGAGCGCCAACGCCATTGGGCGGCCCATTTCGGCTAACTGGATGGTGAGCAGAAGCGTGCGACGTAGATTCTTTGCGTCGCCGACTTGCAGAATGGCGCGCAGTGGCTCGTGCAATAACACACGGGCGGTCACTTGTTCATCTTCACTCGCCGCCGGCAACGCGGAAACCCCCGGTGTGTCGATCACCATCACGCCGGGTAAAAACGAGGCTGCGCCGCGCGTAATTTCAACCGTGGTGCCAGGGTAGTTCGAGACATTCGCATAGCGCCCGGTCAAGCGCTGAAACAACACGGACTTGCCTACGTTGGGGTGACCAACCAGGGCAATGCTCTCTGCTGGCATTACAGTCCTCCTGTGAGCGGTTCGGTCAACGCGAGAGATGGCCGGCGCGAGGACTGCGAATAATCAAGCGCATTCCAAGATTTGGGCCGGCGCAGTTTGAAGATTAGCATATGCTTAGTCCTTAAGCTATGGTATGCTTCCTTTGCATGTTTGTCAAGGCGACTTGCGCAGCACGAAAAGCAAGGAGTGTAGAGTGAGCGACTCTGTGAAACGAGAGATGACCGGCCGCTCAACCCGCCCAGTTGCAGAAGGACGTGGTACATCGCCGGCCACGGCAACGGTCGAGGATTACCTAGCGTTGTTGCACGTCTTCGAGCGGGATGGCCGACCCGCGATTGCCACGCGCCTGGCCGAACAAGTAGGCGTTGCGCTGCCGACGGCTACCGCCACGATCAAGCGCATGGTGCGCGATGGCTGGGTCACCGTGGACGAGAAGAAAGAGGTTCACCTGACGCCGGCCGGCAGGCAGGTTGCGCGCTCGGTGTTGCGCCGACATTTTCTGCTTGAACTTTTGTTGCGTAAGGTGCTCGATTTACCCTGGTCACGCATTCACGAAGAGGCCCACGCCATGGAGCACACCGTCTCCGAAGAGACGCTGGCCCAGCTAGAGAGCAAACTGAACTACCCGGCTACCTGCCCGCATGGCAACCCGCTGCCTGGCGAAGAACAGGCTGTAGCCCACTGGATCAAACTGACTGAAATGGCCTCCGGCGAGACGGTGATTATTCGGCGCATCCATGAATTTGCCGAGGACAAGGCCGATTTGATGGCTTTTCTCGAAGCGAACAACCTCGTGCCCGGCACGAAGATCGTTGTGCGTGACGTGCTGCCGTTTAATCAGACGATGACGTTGGATGTGGCCGGCCGGACGGTGGTGCTGGGGATGGCAACCGCCGAATGGATATACGTTGAGGCCAACTCGCGCCGGCAAAGATCGGGACAGCTCGCCTAGCTTGTTCTCTTCAGATCATTGCCGAGCGTGCACAACAGTGCGGGTAAGGGATTGCCTTCGCTCCTACAGACAAAGTCCCCTTTTCTGAAACGCTTTCTCAGCAACCTCGCGCATAATATCCTCCTGCGCTGCGCGGGCGCCTGGCGCCTAAATCAAGCAAATCAAATTAGGGGTGAATCAATCTGTGATTACGCAACAACACGTGATCGATGCCCTCTCACGGGTCATCGAGCCTGAATTACACAAGGACTTAGTGTCCTTGAATATGATCAAGGATTTGACAATCCGAGGCAACGATGTTGCCTTCAAGATCGAGCTGACCACGCCGGCTTGTCCGTTGAAAGACGTGATGGACAAGGCAGCGCGGGCGGAACTACAAAAAATCCCCGGCATCGGAAAAATCGAGATCGGTTTCACCAGCAACGTGGTAGCCAACGCGCGGATGCGCGGCGCCCTGAACATTCCGGTGAAGAATGTCATTGCCGTGGCCTCCGGCAAGGGGGGCGTCGGTAAGACAACTGTCGCCGTCAACCTGGCGCTGGCGCTAGCAAAAAGCGGCGCCGCGGTCGGTCTGCTGGACAACGATGTGTACGGGCCGAATGTGCCGCTCATGCTCGGCCTGCCCTACGCGCAGGTTTCGCCAGACGGCAAAAGCAGCGTGCCCTCTGTGCAGCAGCGCGACGGTCGCATCCTGCCGGCCGAGAAATACGGTATCAAAGTGTTCAGCATC
This sequence comes from Thermoflexales bacterium, assembly GCA_025056895.1. Lineage (GTDB taxonomy): Bacteria > Chloroflexota > Anaerolineae > J036 > Brachytrichaceae > Roseilinea. The sequence continues at coordinate 5,066 of JANWVJ010000074.1, read as the reverse complement.
GGCTTCATTTACCCCCCAGAAGCGCCCCTCGTCTGGCGCGGGCCGATGTTGCACAGCGCCATTCGTCAGTTTTTACAAGATGTAGAGTGGGGCGAGCTGGATTATCTGATCGTAGATATGCCCCCCGGCACAGGCGACTCACAACTATCGTTGGCGCAAGTCGCCGCCGGCGTAATGGGCATTATCGTCACCACTCCTCAACTGGTTTCATTGAGTGACGCGCTCAAGGGCCTAGCCGCTTTTGAACAACTCAAAGTGCCGATTGTGGGTGTCATCGAAAATATGGGGCCTTATCTTGACCCTAAGACCGGCCAGAAAGTAGCCTTGTTTGGCGAAGGCGGTGGCGAACGCTTAGCCCGGATGAAGAATGTGCCCTTCCTCGGCAGCGTGCCGCTTGATCAACTGGTGCGGGTGGGCGGCGACAGCGGCAAACCGATTGTGATTGCTGACCCGGATTGTGAGACCTCACGCCGCCTGATGGAGATTGCCCAGCAAGTGGCTGCTCGCGTCAGCGTGCTGAATTACCAAACCAACGCCAATGTGATTCCGATTTCTATCATCAACTGAGCTGATGGCAACAGACCTAACTTCGCCTCGATGAATGGGGCGCGGATTGTGTTGGGGTCGGTGACTTTGTAATCTGCTACTGCTTATTCAATCAATCTTTCATCACTCCTCATGAAACGACTCACGCGCATCGGACTGGCTGTTCTCGGTGGATTGAGTGCTGTCTTGGCCGCTGCGGGCGGCGGAGTTCTGGTTTGGTCGCGTCAGCCTTTTCCTCCCGTTACAGGCCGGCTGCGTGTACCCGATCTCCTCGGAGACGTTGAGATCGTGCGTGACCGATTTGGTGTGCCGCACATCTACGCTGACACGTCAGATGATTTGTTCTTCGCACAGGGATTTGTTCATGCCCAGGATCGATTCTTCCAGATGGAGTTCTGGCGGCGCATCGGACAAGGCCGGCTGGCCGAGCTGTTCGGCGAGAGTGCGCTGAATCAAGATCGCTTCATCCGCACAATTGGCTGGCGCCGCGTTGCCGAACAAGAATTTGAGTTGCTCGATCCATCTACCCGCCGAGCGCTGGAGCGCTATGCAGCCGGCGTCAACGCTTACGTGATGCAGAACCCAGATCGACTGGGATTGGAGTTCCGTGTGCTGGGTTTGATCGGGCGGCGCTGGTCGCCTGAACCGTGGACGCCGGCAGATTCTCTGACCTGGGGCAAGGTGATGGCCTACAACCTGGGCGGCAACATGGAAACGGAGATCGTGCGCGCCGCCTTGATTCGGCGCGGCGGTCAGGAGTTGGCAGACGCCGTGCTGCCGCCCTATCCTGCAGATGGCCCCTATATCGTTGAGCAACCAGTTGCCGACCCTCGCGCACCCTCTGCCATCCAAACTGAGTTGCCTTCCACGGTATCATCGCTTGACGCGCTCAAAGCCCTGCGCGCCATGTTGGACGGCCTCGGTCTTCGGCGGCACAGCGACATCGGCAGTAACAATTGGGTCGTATCCGGCGAACGAACTACCACCGGCAAGCCGTTGCTGGCGAATGATCCTCACCTGGGCATTCAAATGCCGTCTATTTGGTATCAGGTTGGCCTGCACTGCCGGCAACTCTCGGAAGCCTGTCCGTACGACGTAGTGGGCGCCTCGTTCGCCGGCGCGCCCGGCGTCATCATCGGCCACAACCGACGTATCGCCTGGGGCGTCACCAACGTCGGACCGGACGTGCAAGATGTGTTCATCGAGCGGCCGGATCCGGCCGACCCAGACCGCTTTGAGTTCAAAGGACAATTCGAGCCGGCGCAGGTCTTTGAAGAACGCATCATTGTGGCTGGGCGCAGCGAGCCGGTTGTCTTGCGCGTGCGCGTCACCCGCCATGGGCCGATCTTGAATGATGTGGTGAGTGAGTTAAAGGATGAGCCGCCGATGGCGCTGCAATGGACGGCGTTGAAGCCCGGAGCGCTTCTCCGCAGCGTGTTGATGCTCAATCGGGCGAGCAACTGGGACGACTTCCGCGCGGCGTTGCGTTACTGGGATACGCCGGCACAAAATTTCGTCTATGCCGACGTGGATGGCAACATCGGCTATCAGATGCCGGGGCGCATTCCGATCCGCGCTGCCGGCGATGGTCGCACCCCTGTGCCGGGCTGGTCGGGCGAGTATGAGTGGATCGACGAAGTGCCGTTCGAATCCTTGCCTTCTGTCTTCAACCCGCCGCAAGGGGTGATTGTCACGGCGAATCATGCCGTAATCGATCCTCGCAATTATCCGTACCTACTGGGCACAGATTGGGACCATGGCTTTCGCGCTCGGCGCATCCTTCAGTTGCTCGGCGAAAAGGATCGCTTGAGCTTGGAAGATATGCAGCGCATCCAGAACGATATCCATTCGTTATATGCCGACGACGTGCTGCCGGCGCTCAGCACTTTGGCCCCGACAGATGCGACGGCAGCAGATGCCTTGCGGCGGATGCAGGAGTGGGATCGTCGCTCAAGCCGCGATTCGGTCGGCGCGCTCATTTTCGAGACCTTCTGGACACAACTCGCGCACGCCATTTTCGATGATGAGCTGGGCGAAGATTTGGCCGGATTGGCGCTCGGCGTCAGCACAGAGACGCGCGAGGCCGTCCGGCGGATGCTGGCCGACCCGAATGCGCCGTGGTGGGACGATGCGACCACGCCCCAACGCGAAAGCCAGACCGATATTCTGTTGCGCGCCTTATCCAAGACGGTTGAGCGCCTGCGCGCTCGTTTTGGAAATAACCTCGACGACTGGCGCTGGGGCCGCGCTCATCAAGTCACCTTTTCTAATCAGACGCTCGGACGCAGCGGCGTCCGTGTGATCGAAAGCATCTTCAATCGAGGTCCATTCGAGGCCGATGGCGCTTCGGCTGCTGTTAACAATATCGGCGGAGGGGATGAATCGTTTCGTGTGACAACTGCCCCCTCTTGGCGCATGATTGTCGATCTGGATGATCTCAATCGCTCGCTTGCCGTTCACACCACTGGCCAAAGCGGACATGCCTTTCATCCGCACTACGACGACATGATCCCACTCTGGTTGAACGGCCGCTATAACCCGTTGGTGTGGCAACGGGACGACGTGCTGAAAGATGCCGAAGGGACGCTCGTGTTGGAGCGCGTTGGAGCCGGACAGTAATCGGCTTGTAGCCGTGTGTGCGGCGCCGGCTAAAGTAAGATTAAAACCGTGATCATGGATGGAGTAGGTACAGTTCACTCGGCCGAAGTTCAACCTGTCAGCGGGAGCGCCCAACCCTCGCAGTTCGACTCACCCTACTGGACAGGCGCGGCAGAACAAATAGCGGAAGCAGAGGCCGGCTTTGTGGGGGTGCGCTTTCAACGCGCCGGCAAGATCTATCACTATCTCAGGAATGGCCTCGACCTAAAAGTGGGCAACTGGGTCATTGTGGATACGCCGCGCGGAAAGCAGATGGGCCAAGTTGCCACGTTTAAGCCGCCGCGCAATAAGAGCGACGGTCCGTTCAAGAATGTTGAGCGTCTCGCTACCGGCCGCGACATGGCCATGCGCCACTACTACGAGAACAAAGAACTGGAAGCCATGATTGCGTGCCGCGCCGAGGCCAGCGCACTGGGGTTGCCGATTAAGATCGTGCGCGCCGAATACAGTTTTGACGGTCAAACGCTCACCTTTCTGTTCTCGACCGACCAAGAAGAGCGTGTCGATACTGGCGAGCTACGCCAGGTGATGAGCCGGCTGTATCGGTCGCGCATCGAGTTGCGCCAGATCAGCCCGCGCGAAGTTGCCAAAATCCTGGGCGGCATGGGCGCCTGTGGCATCGAGGAGCGCTGTTGTTCTCGCTTCCTCACCGAGTTCAGTCCGATCTCGATCAAACACGCCAAAGAACAAAATCTGAGCTTGAATCCGCACGACATCACCGGCATGTGTGGCCGGTTGCGCTGTTGCCTAGTGTACGAATTCGAGCAGTATGTCGAAGCGCGTCGGCATCTGCCGAAGAAGAATGCTGTTATCGGCACACCGCTCGGTCAGGGCAAGGTTGTCGAAGTGCTGCCCCTGCGCGATTCGGTGCGGGTGCGCATCGGAGAAGGAGAACAAGCCAAAGAATACGAGTTCCACCGTGAGCAGCTTGTGCCTCTGGAGGAGTTGAAGCGCTTGCAAGATAAGGCGCTCAGCGGCGCGTGCGACAAGCATGAAAACGGTCAGTGTGATTGTGGAAAAGGGAATGTACAGCCCACCCAGACGGCGCCCCAGCCACCCCAGGCCCAGGCGACTATCGTGCGCTCGCTCCCGGCTGCCGAAACAGCCCCTGTTGTGCCGGCGCAGCCGGTAGAACGCACACAACCCGGCGTGCTGCGCGCAGGGAAGAAACGCAAAAGGAAGAAGGGCGCCGCTTCTGCCGGCGCATCTGCTGCTCAACGTCCCTCATTGCCATCTTCGTCTTCGTCCGACGCAACCGAGGAGAGGTCACCTTCGTCCAAGCGATCGTTGCGCAAGCCTTTGCGCTCGCGTCGAAAAAAGCCGAATGCCTCTCAGCAGTGAATAGCTTTGCAATGAACATCCTAGTCATTGTGGCCCATCCAGACGATCCAGAGTTCTTTTGTGGCGGCAGTATTGCTCGGTGGGTTCAAGAGGGTCATCAGGTGGCATATCTGATCGTCACCAGCGGTGACAAAGGGAGTGATGATCCGCACATGACTCCCTGGCGACTGATCGATATGCGGCGCGAAGAGCAACGCCGCGCCGGCGCCGTCTTAGGGGTACACCACATCACCTTTCTGGCCTATCCAGATGGCGAACTGTTCAACACGCACGACCTCCAGCGTGATATCGTGCGCGAACTTCGCCGCGCCCGCCCCGATCGCGTGGTCACGCTCGACCCGCTTACGTTGCACTGGGGCGCGCGGGGTATCAATCATCGCGATCATCGCGCCATCGGCCATGCCGTCAACGATGCCATTTTTCCCGGGTCGAGCAGTCGTTTCTACTTCACCGAGCTGTTGGCCGATGGCTTCCTGCCCCATGCGCCGCGCGAGGTCTATTACGCCGGCGCAAGCGCGCCC
>JANWVJ010000073.1 GCA_025056895.1 Thermoflexales bacterium | reverse complement strand
GAAGTGGCAGCGATTGATCCGGTGGCTTCAATGGCTGCTGTGAATAATCCAGCGCTTGCTGAAGTGGGGATGCAAGTTCGCGCTAAACTACAAAAAGTTGTCGAGAGTTTGTGATTGTCTGCCGTCAGTGAATGTCTATTCGTTCGAGCAAATAGGAGAGTGCGCCATGAGCACACATGTGCCAATCCCGAAGCGTTTGTACAAATCAGGCGTTGAGCTATCTATCATCGGTTTAGGCGGCATCGTCGTGTGTGGCATCCCTCAGGATGATGCCAACCAGATTGTCGCCGAAGCGTTTGAGCGCGGCGTGAATTACTACGATGTAGCGCCGACCTATTTTGATGGTGAAGCGGAGATCAAGCTGGGCCACGCCCTGCGCCCCTATCGCTCGCGTGTCTTTTTAGCCTGTAAGACCGAGAAGCGCGATGCCGCTGGCGCGCAGGCCGCACTCGAAGAATCTCTGCGCCGCGCCCATACTGACTATTTCGATTTGTATCAATTCCACGCCGTCACAACGATGGAGGAGTTGGAGCAAATCTTCGCTCCCGGGGGCGCAGCCGAAGTGTTCCTCAAGGCAAAACAAGCCGGCAAAGTACGCTTCCTCGGCGCCTCCTGTCATTCGGTCGAGGCAGCGATTGCGCTGATGGATCGTTTCCCGCTTGATTCAATCCTGTTCCCCATCAATTTTGTCAACTATGTGCGCGTTCATTTTGGCCCACAGGTCATTGAGCACGCCCAGCGCAAGGGTGTCGCGCGGCTGGCGTTGAAGGCGATGGCACATCGGCCCTGGCGCCAAGGTGAACCGCACACCCATCCCAAGGCCTGGTACAAGCCGGTTGACGACCGTGCTCTGGCGCGCCTGGCGCTGCGCTTTACGTTATCTGAGGATGTCACCGCCGCCATTCCACCCGGCGACAGCGATCATTTCCGCTTTGCGATGGATGTAGCAGCCGACTTCACTCCACTCACGCATCAGGAACGCGTCGCATTGCTGTCGGCTGCGAATGATGTTGAACCCATCTTCCGCTATCCGGCTGTCGCGGCGTAATCTGACCCACTTGCGAGCCGGTGCGCCAATCCTTTGCAGAACTCGGCATGCCCAAACTCGTTTTGTGTGAGTGAAGCTGTTCTCAGGTGTGAGTCTATTCCTATGTCTACGGCCGCTATCCAGAAGCTGCGGCTGGCCTTGCGGGTAAGCGGTGTCACGCTGACCATCACGGCCAGTGAACAACCGTCCTTGACCCAAACGGCTGCCAACGGCGATGCGCACGCGGAGAGCGTTCCACTGCCGAGCAAGTTGCCGGCCTGCATGACAAAATAATCCAGCACGGTCTGCGCTGGCGCTTTCCACGTCTGAGCTTGAACTGCTGCAACGTGCCAGCGACCATCTGGCAGTTGAGGTAGCTCATTACTTTCTCGTTGGCCTTCTGATTGCAAGCGCACCCAAATTGCACCGTAGTGTTCGCGTGCCGAGTAACTCGGCACAGCCGCCCACTCAGGAATCACCTGCTCGTCGCCCAGTTCTGGGATGTATGTGCAACGGCCGGCGGCGTTGTAGCGCCACCGGTGGCTTGGGCATACCAACTCGTCGCCAGCCTCGTAGCGTGTCACCCAGCCGCCGGACAGGGCGACATTCATGTGGGCGCACACATCACGCAAAGCCACCACCGTGCCGTTCATGCGCACGAGCGCGATTGGCTCGTCGAGCACGGATGCGCCGATCGGCCAGTCGCGCAAACTCTCGGCAGGGACAACGGCGTGCCAAGCCGAGCGCAGGTCAAGAGCGGACATGCTAGTTTTAGCCGGGGAACAGCGTCCTGGCGCCGTCGGTTGAGCGCGTATTCAAGTCACCTGTGAGAACGCCCGTGTCGAGGAAGATAACCCGTTCGGCGATGTTTGTGGCGCGGTCGCCGATGCGTTCCAGACAGTGGCCGGCGTGGAGTACCCAGATGCCACCTTCGATATTCTGAGGATGTGACGACATCTCAGCGGTCACTTGTTGCAACAGCGTATCGTAATGTTGATCGACGATTTGATCCATGTCAATCAATTCGCGCGCCAAAGCGGCGTCCTGGCGGACGAAGGCTTCTATGCTGCGATCGAGCATGGCATGCGCATGATCGGCCATTTCGCGCAGGCCAAACGCGTCGATTTGGCAATTGGCGCGTATGATGCGCCGGGCTGCTTTTGCGATACCTTTGGCGTAATCACCGCAACGCTCCAGTTCAACAGCGACAAACGTAGCAGCAGTCAGCTCGCGTAGGTCGCGTGCTACCGGCTGTTGAGTGGCGATCACGGTCAGACATAGACTCTCAATTTCATAGCGCAGCTTATCGCTGGAGATGTCATCGCGCTTGATGGCGCGCGCTTCTTCCATGTTTCGATTGATCAGCGCATCAACTGCCCGTGCTGTGGCCCGGCTGGCCTGCGCGCCAAGCTGCTGAATGGCGTTCCGAATGTCTGCAAGTTCTCGGTCAAACTGAGTGCGCATGGACATTCCCTCGCTTTGCCGGCCTGTTGTGTCGCAACATCTAATCGGACAAGCCGGCCACAAAGTATAAGAAGAGGGGCGAACCGTGGTGTTCGCCCCTGCTTAACTTTGGCTTAACCTCACGTGCGCAAGGCTGCCGCTACATGTTGCGCGCAGCGTAACCCGGCCCCTCGGTGAAGAACGCGGCGTTCCACTGGATGTCTGGCGTTAGGTCGATCACTTCCCCACCGGCAGCGGTGTATCGCTCGCCTCGGAACGGCTGCACTTCCTGGCCGGCCTTCAGCGTGTACGCGCTGGGTACTTCGGCCTCTGGGAAGATGGCCTCATACGGGCACTCCGGCACGCACGCGCCGCAGTCAATGCAGGTTGCGGGGTCAATAAAGAACCAGGGCCATTCATCTTCCGGTTTGCCGCCCACGATGCACTCAACCGGGCAGACGTCCACGCATGCGCCGTCGCGCAAGCATAGACTGGTAATGATATGCGTCATGTGTCGTTGCTCCTTAAAAGTGGTTACTCGTTTTTTGTAGTCGCGCCGACTCGTGTGAGCCACGCGCCATTATAAACGTCTCTCGACAAAAAGCGTTGCTCGATCATGTGATGAATCCTCTTCAACGCCATCTTGTCAACGGCAAGAGTTATACACTGACCGATCTGCCTTGTCTAGGTTTTGCACCGTTCATCGTCTTTCGAGCAAGTGCAGTTGGCTCATCTGATATAGCAAAAAGGCAGCCGCTAAGCCGGCTGCCTGAGCTGCGCACGAGTAGCGTGGGCTGCGCGCGGCTTACTGCATTGCAGCCGCAAAACGCGCTGCCACGTCATCCCAGTTAATCACGTTCCAAATCGCGCCCAGATAGTCTGCGCGGCGGTTCTGGTATTTGAGATAGTAGGCGTGTTCCCATACATCCACACCGAGAATGGGTGTGCCTTCCACACCTGCGATCTCTTTGCCCATGATTGGGTTATCCTGGTTAGCCGTAGACACCACGGCCAGTTTCTTGTCCGTGCCCACGATCAGCCAAGCCCACCCTGAGCCGAATCGCGCGAGTCCGGCCTTGTTAAACACGTCTTTGAAGTTGTCGAGTGAGTTGAATGCACTGTTTATGGCATCGAGTAATTGACCGCTTGGCGCGCTTCCACCTGGCTTAAGCTGTTGCCAGAACATGGTGTGGTTGTAGTGCCCCCCGCCGTTATTGCGCACTGCCGTGCGAATTGCTTCGGGAACGTTGTGGAGCGCGGTGAGCAACGCTTCGATCGTTTTGTCTTGCAGATCAGCGTAGTTAGCAAGCGCATTATTCAGGTTGGTCACGTAGGCCCCGTGATGCTTGCCGTGATGGATCTCCATGGTCATCGTGTCGATGTAAGGTTCGAGGGCGTTCGTTGCGTATGGTAGTGAGGGCAGTTGATGTGCCATTAGATGTCTCCTTCGCTTGTATCGGTTATGATTGACGGCCCAAGTTCCGACTCAGTAAGCATAAAACCGCCGGCTGAGGAAAAGGTGAATCGGGCATTGGATTTCCATGAAACCGAACAATGAAGCTTCGCTGGCAAGTGCGGGAAGCATTGCCAGACCGCCAGCGGCGCGGATGCCTGTTGCGTCTCAGCCCGCTGCCCATCCGCTGATCGGTCTAGCGTTAGGTGTCGTGGCGGTATCCACTGCGTCATTGTTTGTTCGTTTTGCCCAACAGGCCGGCGCCGATTCCCTGGCCATTGCTGCGTTGCGCCTCTGCATCGCTTCACTCGTCATTGCGCCGGCGGCGTGGCAGCGTTGCCGTGACGAGCTTCGGCAGTTGTCACGACGCGATCTGGCCATTGGCTTGAGCAGCGGTGCTTTTTTGGGGCTGCACTTTGCCACGTGGATCACCTCCCTGCAATACACTAGTGTCGCCAGCTCGGTTGTGTTAGTGACGCTGTCGCCGATGTTTGTGGCTTTGGGATCGGCATTGTTTTTGCGCGAGCGCCTGCCAGGGTCGGTTATCTTCGCGATGGGTATTGCGACCGTTGGCGGGATCGTGATTGCGGTGGGAGATCAAGCTTTGGTCGGCACGCCCGATCTGTCGAGAGGCAATTCGGCTCTGGGCAACGTGCTGGCACTAGCAGGTGCGGTCAGTATTGCGCCTCATTTCATCATCGGTCGGCGTTTGCGCGCGCGTCTATCACTGTTGGCATACATCAGTGTCGTCTATGGCGCTGCGGCCATCCTGTTGCTGATCGCCGTTGCTGTGCTGCGTGTCCCACTACTGGGTTTTGAACCTCAAGCATATCTATGGGTGACCCTGCTGGCCTTGCTTCCTCAACTGGTCGGCCATACTTCGTTCAACTGGGCATTGGCTTATCTGCCGGCCACCTATGCCACCATCCCTGTACTGGGTGAGCCGATCGGCTCCACGGTGCTGGCCGTTGTTGTGTTGCGCGAGCCACTAACACTTGGCCGTGCCCTGGGTGCATTGTTGGTGCTGCTTGGGATTGGCCTGATGGCCGCTGTGCGGGCCCGCCGGTCTCATCTGTCTGAATCACGGTCCAGCTGATCTGCTTTACGTGGTGGCATGAAACGCCCTCAAAAAACAGACCATTGGCTCTGGATCGCTGTTTTGCTCACCTGGGCCGGCTTTGTCTTACGCATCATTCGCCTGGCCGATGTGCCGCCGCGCTGGGACGAGGGCTGGTCGGTGGCGCACGCGGCACTGCCCTGGCCTGAGTTGTTGAGCATCACGGCTGCCGATGTGCATCCACCGTTGTATTACCTACTCTTGAGCGCATGGCAGAGCGTGTTCGGCGTCAACCTGTTCGGCGCGCGCTACCTGTCGGTGCTAATGAGCGCCCCGGCTGTTCCGCTGGCCTTTGCTGTGGCAGTAGCCTGGCTGAAGTCACGCCGGGCCGGCGTGTTTGCGGCTGCACTTACCGCTTGGTTGCCGTTGCTGGTGTACTACGGCGCAGTTGTGCGCATGTACGCGCTGGCTCCCTCTTTCATCTTGCTAGCGAGTTGGGCTGCTGTTCATTTAGCCTCACCATCCCCAGCGTCAGAACGACGCCGTCATAAGTTGACGTGGTCTTTTGTAGTCGGCGCGACCGGCGCGATGCTCACTCTGTACCACGCAGCCTGGGCGCTGAGTGCGCTGGGAATGTACTCGCTTGGTAGGGCGCTGCGCAACCGAGTCGGCAAGCCGGCGCAACGTCTCGCCCCGCTTGGATCGGCCATCGTGTTGTCTGTGCTGATCTACCTGCCTTGGGCGATCTATGCGCTGCCGCAGTTGTATGGCCGCGCAGCAGCAGAAGCCGGCGCCAACGTTGCTCAACAATACCCGCTCTGGTATTTCCTGGAAAACAGCTTGATCGGCTTGACCATGGCGCAACAAACCGGCTGGGCCGGCGTGGGCATGATCGGCGTGATTGTGCTGCTCGGCCTGTTAGTCTGTATGCTGAATGGCCGACAAGCTAACGCTCGGCCACGATGGTCTGGTGCAGCCACGCTGGGATGGCCCCTCTTCAGTGTTGCGCTGACGTTGGTAGGCGTGGCCATTGCCGCCCGCCACTGGACGTTAAACGCGCGGATGCTGATCGGTGCAGCGCCGGCGCTGGCGTTGCTGTTGGCGTGGGCGTTCGAGCAAATAGCAAGTCAGCATCGCAGGCTCGTCCTCTTGCCGGCTCTGGCTTTGCTTGGCGTGTATGCCGGCACGAGCGCGGCGTTTGTCTATGACAAGAATCTGGAGGTGTTCGATCCTTACAACCCCCATACTTATCGTGAGAATATCGCGCCATACGGTCATCCCGATGATGTTGCCGTCTTCAACGTGCTCAGCCCGGCCGGCTTTTACGCCTTGGACCGTCGGCCAACCGATCCGGCCTGGTCATATGCGCTAACATGGGACCCGGTCATCGAACCGCGCGCGCGCTGGGAGGCGCGTATCGCCGAGCTGGCGCAGCGCGCCCCGCGATTCTGGCTGGTGTTGTATCGCGGGCTGGCCGGCAAAAACGGTGATTTGCGCGGCTGGGTCGATTCCAACTATTTTCCCGCTCTGGCCAAATGGGGTGAAGAAGAAGTTTTCTATGGTTTGTATGGTGCTGCTCATGCGCCGCTAAGCGAGGGCGCAGGCATGGGCGTGCGCTGGGGTGACTTGGAGCTGCGCCGCGTCATGCTGGCAAATGAAGTTCGCTCTGGCGATGTGATCCCGGTGGCGTTGGTGTGGCGAGTGTTGGCCCCGTTGCCCGACAATCTGAAAATCTTTGTCCACGCTGTTGACGACAATGGCGCGGTAGTCGCACAACACGATGCCCAGCCGCTCAACGATTTGCGTCCGATGACCACGTTGCCGGTGGGCGAAGACATCAATGACCGGCACGGTTTGGCGCTCCCTCAAGAGTATACGGGCCGGTTGCGGATTCTCCTCGGCCTGTACGACCCGACAACCGGCCAGCGCGTACTCACAACGGAAGGGCGCGATGCGCTGACTATCGGTTGGGTATCCGTCCGATGACGGCCGGCGAGTGGTTCAGCGGGCTGCGGTGTCCCCGCCGCCAGATATTTGACGATTCTCCGCGCGAACTAGGGGACAGGCAGAAAGGCGACGATCATCATTGAGGCCATGATGAGAACATGCACGACCACTGCCGACCAAGCGTTGCGCGTCTTCAGTGTCAGGTAGCCGGCCAGCAAGCCGATCGGCAATCCCATCAACGCCATCATTCCCCGCTCGATCCAGCCGACCGGCGCGACGAAGAAATGATTGACCATGTACGCCAGTGTGGTGAGCGCTACGGCAGCATGTCGATTCACTCCGTGATCGAGCAGAGCCGACAATGCTAAGCCGCGCCACAACCACTCCTCGGCCAGCGCCAGCACGGGAAAGAGGTAGACAAATCCCACATCGATCAGGATGGTTTGCATCTGGGTCATCGGCTTGCCGCCGCCGGCATAAAAAACCAGCGTGTTGAGCAGGCCGACCATGGTTAACACGACCCCGCTGCCTACGCCCCAGATCAGCGCGCTGCGCAGGTTGTGACGAGTGATAAACGAACCGCGCCAGTCCGCGTAGCGGATGTTGTGGTACAGCGCCAGCCCGATTGACCCCAGCACATACAGAACAAGCGCCGGCCATTCCGCCAGTGGCGTGAAGTGTCCGATCAGGCCGCTGAGCCAGATGACGGCGACTAAAATGATCGTGCTACGCAACCGCGCGCCCGCCGTCTGCGAGAGGGAGTAAGCCTGAGTGTGTGCTGTGGTGGGATGCATGGTCAGGAAATGTAATAAGTCATCTTTTGCAGATGAGCAACTGGGTCGATGTATTCTACACGCACGTGTGGCGGCACGACCAAGTTGATCGGTGCGTAATTGAGAATTGCGACAACGCCCCCTTCGATCAACATGTCGGCCACGCTTTGGGCGTGTTCAGCCGGCACAGCCAGCATGGCGTGGCGGATGTCGTGCTCGCGCACAAACGAGATCAGGCTGGCTGTGTCTTGTACAACGAATGCGCCGATGCGTGCGCCGATCTTGCTAGGGTCGTTGTCGAACACGCCGACGACGCGAAAGCCGCGCCGCTCGAAGCCGGTGTAATGGGCGATGGCGTTGCCGATGTTGCCCATGCCCACGACCACCACCGGCCACTCACGATCCAGATGCAGGATGTGTCGCAGACGCTCTTGCAACATGGCCACAGAGTAGCCTGTCCCTTGTTTGCCAAACTCGCCAAAGTGGGATAAGTCTTTGCGAATTTGTGCGGAGCTGATCCCCAGCCAATCGGCCAGCTCTTGCGATGAAGTGACGTGTTTGCCGGCAGCTTGCATGGCGCTCAAGGCGCGCAGATAGACCGGCAGCCTTCCAACGACGATATCCGGCGCGTGCTTATGTATGGTCATAGCGGTCGTGACTGCCTGGATTGCAGGTTGCTTGTGCTGATAGTAACACAGAGGCGCCGATCGCGAGGCACGCTTGTGTCTTGAGCGCTGCTGCTAGGTGTGTTCGTGGCTGTCTTTGCCGTCCATTCCCACGCGATGTAGCTGAGGCTTGTGGCGTATCGCGTCCCATAAGCGGTTGATGCTCTGCGCACCGCGCACCACGGGGGTGAATGAATCGAATCGATAGGCAGCTACATCCTCACGCAGGCGATCCAGTTCGATTGTCAATGCCTGCTCCAACTCCGCAGTGATGTGTTTGGCCGAGACAGCCTCGTCCTCAAAACTTAAGGACGAGCCAACACTCAAGAACGCTTCGGGATGTTGCTCTCCTACAAATTCGTAACGCATCGCGAGTGGGTAAAGACGAACATTGCGCGTGCGGCGGACAATATGGCCAATGCCGGTCTGGAACCGCAACGGCCGTCGATCATTAGCCAGGATTTCACCCTGAGGAAAAATCACCAACATACGTCCGGCCTGAGCGTTCAGCAACTCGGCGCTGTATGCAATGCTAGCGATGGCGCTGCGCGGATTGTGGCGGTTCACAGAGAACCCTCCAACCCAACGGAAGAATCCATAGCGCGCCAGTTGGTTCTCCTCAACCATTGCGTATGCGTCCAGATGCCAGACACACTCATTGAGCAGCATCGCCATGTAGCCGTCCCACCAGCTACTGTGGTTGCCGAACAGAATCACTGCCGAGCCGTCCGGCGATGGCGGTGGGCCTGCCTGACGCAGCCATACGCAGGCAAAACGTTGTCGGATCGGCCGGTAAATTAGTGTCTGGTAAACCAGCCGGTTTAGAAACCGATTTTTGCGGGCAGGGAGCATGCTATCCTAATGGCTAGACTAAAGTGGCAATCGCTCTTAGGGCATCGTTCACATTTGCATACACAGCCTCGCATACAGCCGCCAAGGCTTCGCGTTTAGGCCGGTTGGATGCTTGGAGGCTGGCGATGCCGATGCCGCGCACGCGTGTCTCGACGCCGTGTTGACGGAGCAGGTCGGCTGCGGCGTGGCCGGCGCGCACGCCTCCGGCGTTGTCTTCAATCACGAATACGTCTTGGCCGTGCAGGCGCTCAAACACGGTTTGGCTGCGCCTGTATTTCCACAATTGATAGGCTGCTTGCAAGCACACCAACGGCTCAACCCCTTGAGAGGCCAACATGGCAGCCAGCGCTTGCACTGGCGCCGGTTTGGTGAGGTCATATACATGCTCGCCGTGTTGGTCGGCCAGCCATTGGATCTGTCCTAGTGCGATGAGCGGCAAGTGCTTCAGCCCCAGTAGTTCTAGGCCAATCTCGGCTTCTGGGGGATGAACGGCCGGATGTCCATCCGGAGCAAGGCTCGGACGGGCCGTGTAGATGCACGAGGCATGAGCGTGAATCACGGCAATCCCAGTTTCATCTACCAGCGGATGGTCTAGCGTTGCCAGGAGCGACTCTGTGTTGAGTCGCGCCGGCAGACCGTAGTGGGCGGTGAATTCCTGAGAGCCGAGGATAAACTCGGCAAACAGGCGGGTCAGTTCCGCTCGATGAATGTCTGTCACGCAGTCTAGCAGCTCGTGGAAGAGGCTGTGTAGCTCGCGAGGCCCGTGCTCCAGCAAAACGTCGCGGGCCCGTTCATTCGGCAGGCCGGCCCGTCCTGCTGTGCGGCGCGCCCACAGTTGATAGTCGGGTCGCCGCGGTCGGTTGTTGCCGGCGCGATGTGTCTCGGTGTAGATAACGCCCACCATAAATGCCACGGAGTCCCATTCATTGCTGAAGCCGTGTGCGTGCAATACGGCGATGTCTTCATCGGAGGGGGTGAACACGGGTAAGCCGTGCTCTTGGCAGTAATGGGTGATGGTCGCGTCGATAGCAGCTCGATAACCACGATCATCGATCAGCGTGCCATCCATGTCCAGCAGCAAAATCATGATTGGGTCTCAGGCATCCTGCGGTAAAATTTCGGCTTAAGCTCAGTGCGCTGTTGTTCCCGACATCGCGCTGTTTTATTTTATCTCGGAGGAAGTCAAGATGAGACGAACGATCCGTATGATTGGTTTAGTTGCGCTGGCCAGTTTGATCGGCGTTGCGTGCGCGGCCCAACCGCGTGTGGCGCCGACACCAACACAGGCTCCTGCCGGTGCGCTGCCCGATTTGGGTGGCCGCGAAATTAAAGTGGCTATCGAGAATGCCTATCTGCCGTTTAACTTTGTGCGGCTGGACACCGGCAAGGCCGACGGATGGGACTACGACGCGCTGGCCGAGATTTGCCGCCGCTTGAACTGCAAGCCGGTCTTCCAGGAAATCGCATGGGACAACATGATTGCCGCCGTAGCAGCCGGCCAGTTTGACATGGCCGCCGACGGTATCACCATCACCGAAGAGCGTGCCAAAGTAGTGGATTTCTCAGATGGCTATATCTCCGTTCAGCAGCGCCTGATGGTGCGCAAAGACGATACGCGCGTAGATTCGATTGAAGCGTTCAAGAACGATTCGAACCTCAAGTTGGCGACCCAGAAAGGCACTACGAATTACGAAGAAGCGCTCAAGTTGGTGGGCGAAGCCCGTGTGGTGGCTTTTGATACTTTCGGCGATGCTGTGCAGGCGTTGATCTCGAAGGATGTCGATGCGGTGATCATCGATGACACAGCCGGCCAGGGCTACATCGGCGTCAATGCTGATCAGATCCGGCTGCTGCCCGGTTCGCTTGTCAGCCAAGAGCTGGGCTTCATCTTCCCCAAAGGCTCTGATCTGGTTGCTCCGTTCAATGCCGCTCTGAAGTCGATGCGTGAGGACGGGACGCTGCAAAAGATTAACGATAAGTGGTTCGGCCCCAACTTCAAGCTGACCTACGACGACATCAAACCCGGCCCGACGCCATTGCCGACGGCAGCGCCCTAGGATGTCTTGCGTGAGTATGAGAGGCTGGGTGAACGCGCCGGACTGTGGCGCGACCCGGCCTCTCATATGCACAGCGCTTGAGCAGGTTATGGCTGCTGTTTCCTCCACCACCACGCCTTCTTCCGTGCAAGGCAATTTCGTCGAGCGCTTGGCGCGATTGCCCTGGTGGCTTTTGCTGCTCATCTTGGCCGGCGTGACGCTGCTCTATCAATTTTTGACCAACGAGCTATACACCGTCATTCTGGACAAGCTGACGCGCGGCATCGCGACGACGATCTTTGTCACCCTGATTTCCTTCTCGATAGCTATTCTGGTCGGTTTGCTGGCCGGCCTGGGGCGTGTCTCGAAGAATCCGATTATTTACAACCTGGCCACGTTGTACGTCCAGGTGATTCGCGGCCTGCCGATTTTGGTGTGGATTTTCTATGTGGCCTTCGTGCTCACGCCGGCCTTCTTCTCATTCGTGAACGGCTTGGGCGATCTGCTTGCGCCGCTGTTAGGCCCGGATAACTTTCTGACGCAAGCCAGCACGCAGGATGTGACCCTGCTTGGGCGGGCGGTCATTGCTCTGGCATTTGCCTACGGCGGCTACGAGGCCGAAACTTTTCGCGCCGGCATCCAGTCGATCAGCCGTGGCCAGATGGAGGCGGCTCGCTCGCTCGGTATGAGTTACCTACAAGCCATGCGCTACATCATTCTTCCGCAAGCCGTGCGCCGCGTCCTGCCTCCACTCGGCAACGATTTCATCGCCATGCTCAAGGACTCGTCGCTGGTGTCGGTGTTGGGCGTGCGTGATATCACTCAAGAAGCCCGCCTGTATGTTGCTGCGTCCTTCCGTTACCCGGAGACGTATAACACGCTGGCGTTCATGTATTTGAGTATGACCATTGTCCTGTCTTTAATTGTGAAGGGTGTGGAGGCCCGGCTCGGCAAAGATGGACGCGGGACCAGCTAACAGCCAAAATATGATCGTGATCCGCGACCTGGTCAAACGCTTTGGTCACGTGGAGGCTGTCAATGGAGTCAGTCTAACAGTCAAGCGCGGCCAAGTTGTTGTCATCATCGGCCCCAGCGGTTCTGGCAAATCAACTGTGTTGCGCTGCATCAACCATCTGGAAACGCCGACCAGCGGTGAAATCTGGGTGGATGGCATGAAATTGACCCACAACCACAAAGACATCAACGCCATCCGCGCCGAGGTGGGCATGGTGTTTCAGCAGTTCAACTTGTTCCCGCATTTAACAGCGCTGGAAAACATCATGTTGGCGCAGCGAGTGGTGCGCCGGCGTGATGCGCGTGAAGCCGAACGCATTGCCCGCGCCCAGCTCGAGCGGGTAGGTATTCCCGAAAAGGCCGGCGCCTATCCCGGTCAACTCTCCGGCGGCCAGCAACAACGTGTCGCCATTGCGCGTGCGTTGGCGATGAATCCCAAAGTCATGCTGTTCGACGAACCGACTTCGGCGCTTGACCCGGAGATGATCAAGGAAGTGCTCGACGTGATGCTGGAGCTGGCTCGCGACGGCATGACCATGGTTGTCGTAACCCACGAGATGGGATTTGCCCGCAACGCTGCCGATCAGATTGTGTTCATGGACAAGGGGCTGATCGTTGAGCAGAATACCCCCGATCAATTCTTCTCCAATCCGCGCGAAGAGCGCACGCGCCTGTTCCTCAGTCAAGTGTTGCGCTGAGCGCCTTGCTTGTAAAGCACTGCTCTGAATATCGACGCCCGGCCTCTTTTACCGTGCGATATGTCTTGTCCTCAGAGGATTTGATCGTTGCCCGTTAGCGCAGCAGGGTCTCGTCCTCGTCCCGACCGAGACGGCGGGCGTTCTGCGCGCGTCGTTCTGACTGGCCGAGCGCTGCCCCAGCGTATTCACGGTACACCGTCTCCCCATATTCCCGTGTGCGCACAACCACCGGCATCGGCACGGCGTGACCCATGATCAGCGCCTGTTGTTTGCTGTCTAGGGCAGCCAGCACGTTGCGTAACTGCTGCGCGCCGCTCACGCCGGTGAACACGGATGCAATGTCTCGCTCGTCGCTCAGCGCGCAGGTAATGCGTGTGCCGATCTGAGACATCACTTCACTATCGATCTGGCTGGGACGTTGATCAATGATAAGCAGCGTTACGTTGTATTTGCGCAGTTCGCGGGCGATAGTGCCGAAGATCGTATGCTGCGCCACTTCTGGGTCAAGGAACTTGTGTGCTTCCTCGATGGCAATAACCAGTTGGCGCGGCCCTTCGCCGCCGGCGGCACCTTGTCCTTCTGCCCGTTCCTTCAGCTCCACATAGCGTTTATGAATGCGACGGGTGATGAAGTTGGCAACGAACACATAGGCCGGCAGACTGTTGCCGTATCGCCCAAACTCCACCACCACGCTATTGCCGCGTGTCAAGTGCTCCAGGATGCGCCCGACAAAATCATCTGCTGCCTGTTCCCGCACGAAGTCGAAGCGCAGCAAGGAAATCAGCTTGCGTTGAATGGCGTGATAGGTGCCCTCGGCGATCCGATTCTTTTCAATCAGTTCGCTGATCTCCGGGTCGCCGTCTTCGCCGACCAGCTTGCGCAGCCACGCTGCGCCGAACTTGTGATGGAGCATAAACAATGCGTTGACCTGCACATCGCTTAGGCTGAGCACACTTTTTAAGGTTTCTAGGTCTTCCGGCTCGATTTGGTCATAGCCGATGTGCAACACAAACTCGTAGCCTGCCTTGCGTGCGCGGGAGGATTCTTCATCCAACGACACCACCACCACGCGCGAAGCGATAGCGTTCAATTGCTTCAGACCTTTAAACGGCGCTTGCCGGCGGTCGCCCTTCAGCGTATAGCCGTAGTCATTGTGCATGTCGAAGATCAGCGCTGAGGCGACTTCTTGTCGGATCACACCTGCCAGCAGGGGCAACGCCAAGAACGTTTTGCCGGTGCCGCTGCGCCCAAAGATGGCGCTGGATCGCTCGACCAGCCGCTCCAGATCGATTTTGATCTTTAGGGTGTCGTCTTCAATCGATGAGCCGATTTCGTAGGCTTTGGCCGCATCCTGCGCTGCAAAAATCGCCTCGACTTCTTCCGGCGTGGCGCTGTATACCGGTGTGAAATGCGCCGGCACCGTCTTCACCGGTTTGACTGTGCTCGATTCACCTTCCAGGGTCAACATCGGCTTAACGCGCAGCGTCCCGAACACACTCGTCCCGCGATACACCTGCGTGAGCACATCATCCCCGTTTGGCGGCGGCATCTTCTCTGCAGCAGGATCGATGGCATCTAGACGAATGTCGGTGATTAGGCCGAAGAACTTGCGTTCTGTTTGACCTTCGATGGTGA
>JANWVJ010000072.1 GCA_025056895.1 Thermoflexales bacterium | reverse complement strand
CACCGAGAACGCGCAATCTATTCGACATGACTAATCCTCCATTACCTTACAAGTTTCTTGATCACTCTAGTTCGTGCAGCGCATACGACGCACACATACAGCGCACGCAGCGCAAGCACACACACCAACATTACAGGGAGAGCCTAAACACATCCTGAACGAAGATCGAAGAGGTGATGACTCTGGGATAAAAAAGTGCTGAAGAAGAAGAGAGAACTGAATGAGCAGACAAGTGATATATGCAACGCGCTTCACATCGCAGCGCGTCGAGAAGCGCACAATCAACACAAGACAACCTATAATCGCGCCGGACAAGTGACGCAGAACAGTGCATCCTTAAGGGCACGATCAAACACACACTGGAAGGCCATTCACACCATGTTTCTCGTGATCGGATTAAACCCTACCTTAGATGTCGTCATGCGCATGCGCGCGCCGGCGTTCGGCCAACTCAACATCGCTGATCAATCGGCAGCCTTTCCGTCGGGAAAGGGAATGAACTTGGCACGCTATCTGGCGCAATTGGGGAACGACACGGTGCTGTTGGGTTTTATCGGGCGAGATGAAGCGCATCATTTTATTGCCACGCTGGAGAGCAGCGGAGCGAGGCAAGATTTCGTCATACTGGACGCTCCTACCCGCATCAACGTGAAAGTGATCGACAGCGACACAGGCGAAGACACGGAGTTCAACATGCGCGGCGCACCGGTGA
Source organism: Thermoflexales bacterium (assembly GCA_025056895.1). GTDB lineage: Bacteria > Chloroflexota > Anaerolineae > J036 > Brachytrichaceae > Roseilinea. The sequence goes on along the minus strand of JANWVJ010000072.1, from coordinate 13,955 downwards.
GCGCCGAACAGGTCGCCGCCGTTGAGGCAAAACTGGAAGCCATGCTGCCGCACGCACAGGCCGTAGCGCTGACCGGCAGTTTGCCGCCGGGCGCTCCGGCAAGTCTGTATGCGCGTTGGATTCGCCGCTGCAAGCAGGTCGGCGTGCCAGTTGCGCTGGATGCCAGCGGCGAGCGGTTGCGACTCGGGCTAGCCGAACATCCCTGGCTGATCAAAGTGAACTGGTTTGAGCTGTCTCAACAGGCCGGCGAGCGCTCGGTAAGTGAGGAGCACGCTCTGAGCATATTGCGGGAATGGATTGCGCACGGCGCACAGTTTGCTGTCGTCACACGGGCAGACCGCGTGATTCTAGCTGCGCCGGCAGGCATCTGGCAGGCAACTACGCCACGCCTGGTCGCGCAAAATCCGGTTGGCGCAGGAGATGCACTCATGGCTGGGTTGCTCAGCGGTTGGGGGCGAGGGCTGCCGCCGGCTGAACTGTTGCGGCAGGCATGCGCGGTAGCAGTGGCCAGCGTATTGTCGATGGACCCAGGCCGGTTTGCACCATCTGATCGCGAAGCTGTTTTGCCACAGATCGCTGTCACACCTGTGGAGGACCAATCGGCATGAGCATGTCACAGCAGGCGGCGCAACATTAATTCGGACAGGGTGGTTTCGGACGCCGGTGTGTAGTGAAGCTTTGGTTGAACTAGACTAGGATCGAACAGGCATGAGCATTTTCAAAGCGTGCGACATTCGTGGGCGCTACGGTCACGAGTTGTTCGACTCTCATGGTGAACGCCTGGGCTTGGCGCTGGCCGAAGAGTTTGCACCCGGCGAAGTCATTGTGGGAGGCGATGGACGATTATCAACGCCGGCGCTCAAACAGGCGCTGATCGGTGGCTTGTTGCGCGGCGGATGCAGTGTGGTGGACATCGGCTTAGTGCCTACACCAGCCTTCTACTTTGCCCGAAGTTACTTGGGCATTCTACCCGGCGTGATGGTAACTGCTTCGCACAATCCGGCCGAGGATAACGGTTTTAAGGTTGCGCTGAGCGAACTGCCGGCGACGCCACAAGACATCCAGAGCCTGGCGGCGCGCATGGAATCGGAGGACTTGAGAGCAGCGAAACAGCCGGGTGCACTGTGCGCAGTGGATGTGTTGCCGGCGTACATCGCCCATGTGCGCGCGCACACTCCCGACCTAGGCGGACTGCGTGTAGTGGTGGACTGTGCGAACGGGGCGACCGCATTGACCGCGCGCGCAGTTTGGCAAGCGAGCGGCGCTCAGGCTATATTCCTGCATGACACGGTTGACGGCGCCTTTCCCAACCATCCGCCGGATCCGTCTGTTTTTAAGAATCTTAAATTTGTCAGCCGCGCAGTGATCGAACAACAAGCTGATCTGGGCGTCGGCTACGACGGAGATGGCGACCGCGCGGTGTTTGTAGATGGCAAAGGACGACCTTTGCCAGCGGACAAGACAATAGTACTATTTGCACGCTGCGCCCTGGCAAACGGCCCGGCTCCGATCGTGTATGACCAGAAGTGTTCACTGCTGGTCCCCGAAACCATCCGCGCCCACGGCGGGCAACCGGTAATGGAGCGCTCCGGCCACACATTCATCAAAACAACATTCCTTCGCCTAGGCGCGCCTTATGCTGGCGAAATCAGTGGTCACCACTTCTTCCGCGAGATCGGCGGCGATGACGGCCTGATCGCTTCACTGCGTATGGCGGATTTGGTACGACAATCTGGCAAACGATTGGCGCACCTGGCAGACGACATCCCGACGTATCCGATCACGCCAGACATTCGCTTATACATGGAGCCGGCAACGGTATCGCAGGTGCTCGATTCCCTAGCTGAACAACTTAGCAACGAAGCAAGGCTGAGCACACTGGACGGGCTGCGTGTAGAGTACGCCGACGGCTGGGGACTGGCGCGCCAATCGGTCACCGAATCAGCCATCACCTTACGCTTCGAGGGCAAGACAGAACAGGCACTGCGTCGAATCATGGCACGTTTTGAGGCTGCTGCACCTGCCCTGGCCGGGCATCTGATTGAACATCAACCGCTCCGAACAGACAAACCGGCATGATCTGACAAACAGGCAACAGCAGAGGCGAAGATGACCGAGGTCGTCGTTGGAATCGATGTCGGGACGCAAGGCGCGCGGGTTTTGGCCGTGTCACCTCAAGGAGATGTGGTTGCTTCGGCTGCCGCGCTGTTCGAAACGACCTGGCAAGCGTTGCCGGCGGATCACTGCGAGCAGCATCCACTCGATTGGTGGCACGCCACAGCAGCTTGCTTGCGGCGAGTGACGGACGCACTGTCCAACAAGGCATACATTGCTGGGGTCGCCGCCGACTCGACATCCGGCACAATCGTCATGGTGGATGCGCGTGGCACGCCGTTGCGGCCGGCGCTGATGTACAACGACATGCGCAGCCGGCCCTACGTGGCCGAAGTCCGGGCCGCCGGGCACGAGCTGGAGCAGCGCCTGGGTTACACTTTCAACGCCTCGTTCGGCTTGCCAAAAATGCTCTGGTTGACGCGCGAAGAGCCTGAGTTAGCAAGCCGAGCGAACGCTTTTATCCACGCCACTGATTTCATCCTGGGCAAGCTGAGCGGCGATTTCCACGTCACCAACTACAGCGACGCGCTGAAGAGCGGCTATGATCTGATTGCCGCGCGATGGCCGGCGTTCATCGAGCACGATTTAGGCATACCCCTTGAGCGCTTACCGCGTGTGACACCGCCCGGCGCGTTGATCGGAACGGTTACCCAAGTCGCGGCAGAGGAGACAGGACTGCCGGCTGGCACGCGCGTGTTCAGCGGCGCTACCGACGGCACAGCCGCGCAAATCGCCTCCGGAGCAGTCGAGCCGGGCGCGTGGAACACATCGCTCGGTACAACGCTGGTCATCAAAGGCATCACCGAGCGATTACTCATCGATCCCCAAGGGCGCATCTATTCGCATCGCCACCCAGAGGGATGGTGGATGCCGGGCGGGGCAAGCAATACCGGCGCAGAATGGATTGCGCGCGAGCACGCTCATGGCGATTTGAGCACCTTGGACGCTGCTGCCGATCAAAGAGTCCCGACTGCCTTGATTCGATATCCGCTGGCCCGCACGGGCGAACGATTTCCGTTTATCCATCCTGAGGCCATTGGATTTATCGACGGTGAGACAGAAAGCACAGATGCCATCGACCGCTTCGCCGCTGGCCTAGAAGGGACGGCGCTGCTCGAACGGCTGTCCTACGACACCCTGCAAGACATCGGCGCGTCGGTCGGTGCATCTATCCACACAACCGGCGGCGGCAGCCGATCAGTAGTCTGGCTCAAGATCCGCGCCAGTGCATTAGGCCGGACCCTGATTCGACCACGAGTGAGTGAAACGGCAATGGGCGCCGCATTGTTGGCGGCAGGCGGCGCGTGGCATGGCAGCCTGAGCACAGCGGCACGACAGATGGTGAAACCGGATGCGGTCGTAGAGCCGGATGAACGCCTGGCGCGGGCATACCAAGCGCGCTATGAGGGATTTAAATCGGCCCTGCGGCAACGCGGCTATTGGACGCCGGCGGCCGCAAGGCCGGCTGAGACGCAGGCGGAGCAGTAGAAAAGCCGGACACACACGGTTGCCCGGCCACAGATGCCCCCAGAGGGACTTGAACCCCCAGCGTGCGGATTAGAAGTCCGCTGCTCTATCCACTTGAGCTATGGGGGCGCACATCGTTTACTCGACGATCGGCCGGATACCATTGTACACGGCGCGCCCGCTGAGCTGGGCCAGCACCTCGGAAGGCTTGCGGCCCATGCGCTCCGCCAGCTCAACCGCCGTCAGCGGCTTGTTGCGGTTCAACAGGAAGATGCGAAAAGCAGCCTCGAACACCGGCGTGCGCGGCGTCACGAAGTTTGGGTCGGTCGCGCTTTCAGTTTGCAGCATGTACACCATGCGATCTACACGCTCAACCTCACCGGTCATTTCGTCCACGTAGTCATACTGTTCGGAGAGGTTATCACCCAGGCGCTCCTGCTGCTCCGGAGTGAGGCACTTGTACACCAACACGCGCACATCCTGGCCATTCTTCTCGAACCAGGAATAATCGATGTGGAACCTCGTGCTTTCTGTAGGTCGAAAGAGCTTCATCGTGTTTCACTCAGGTGCCAATAGTTATCGCCAACGGAGTGATAGGCCGGATTGGCAGAGAGAGCGGCAAACACATCCATCGGTGCTGCGCGCGTGATGACGTTGACCACAGCATACAAGGTGCTGGCATGCACATTGCCCTGCGGGCTGAGTTTAGCAATCTCCGGAAACGCCTCGCGTACAGCTTGGACCACATCGCGGGGGTGCTCGCCGCGCAACGTGGCCAGAGAAGAGATTTGATCGCAGAAGACAGACATCAGCTCATCAAACTCGCAGCCGACGGCGCGTTGAGCGGTTTCGAGCCTGAGGTGGCCATCGCGCTGAGTGGCGAAACGCACCCATTCGCGCTTGGGGCGGTGGCGCTTGCAATCGATGATAAAGATGTTATCAGCCGGGCCGCTCGAGATTTCAATGTGTGCGCCGGCCGGCAGATCATTCGCCTCGTACCAGTCGCCTAGGCCAAAGATGTATCGCCCATCTCGCACAAGCCAAACCAGGAATTCACGGCCATTCGCACGATCACGGAATGTGACCGGCACACGTGGTTTGTTCACCTTGGGCAGCACAGCCGCCAGACGGCGCGACCAACCCAGAGTACCGGCCAGGCGATGTGGGAATGTGAGCACAACCTGAGCTGAGGAGCGGTGCTCCTCAACATCACCGCTCATTTCCAGCTCGTCATCTAAGGCATAGGCCAGCGTCTTCAATTCGTCATTGACCACAACTGGCGGACCGGTATATTTGGCAGGGCGCAGCGCCGGCGGCATAGCGCGCACTTCAGGTGGCTCCAGCCGGCGCAGAAACCAGCTCGGCTCATCTGTCAAGCTCACATCGTCAAAGCGTTCATCTCGCGCCAGAGCGGTGTTCAGGGCGATCTCTTGCAGATTTGCAGCCACGTCAGGCGGCAAGCCTAGTTCGCCCAGAATCGCAGAGGCAGTAAGTGGGCCACCATTCGCCATATCCAGTACGGCTTCGGCCAGGTTCAAGTGGCCGACGTTCACTTCGGCCATCAGAGCGCGGAGAAACCAGTCGTCGGCGACCCGCAAAAAGTCAGGATGCTTTTCCAGAGCGGCATTCAGCGCGCGGACAACGTGCTCGCCGTACAGCTCATACAGTTGCTCGGGCGATGCGGTCTCCTGATTGTTGCTCAACGACGAGACGAAGTCATCGTCGTTCAGACGATGTGGCAGCGTATAGTTGGCTGCAAATTCGCGCCGGACGCCGCCGGCCATCTCCACCAGAATCACGTCGAAGCCCTTGGCTTCAGGGTTCTGTCCTGGGCGAGAGGAGATCACGCGGCCGGTCTCAAAGCCCAGAGCAGGGAAAGTCAGTTCTTCACCAATCGCGTATTTCTTCTTGGGCTGGTAGATGATTTGACCTGCCGTGTTGCGACGCAACATGGCATTTTCCGCTTCAACGCGGTATCGAATAAGAGCCAGGGCCAACTCGCTCGCTGATTTGGGTTCAGCCGCCTCAAGCAGCAGGTTGGACAAATAATCCACGTCGCCGGGAGTGAGTTGAAACGTAGACCAGTATTCTGGCTTCTGAGTTTGTCGATGGATCACGCGCACCAGAACCTTATTCCAGCGATTTAGCGCAGGGATTATACCTTGAGGGAGACACGTTGCTGTTTGTGTTATAAAGCCGGCTGGAGTGTGATCCTGAGATGTGTCGGCGTTACTGGATACATGTCGCTGTCTTACTGACCATTTTGGTAAGCCCGGCCGAAGGGTCATCTCCGGCAGTGTTGGCTGTGAGCCAACTGCACACTACTGAGGATTGTTGCGGCTGCGACTCGCTTCAAGGCAGTGCGCAGAACGACTATCGTCTGTTCATGCCGTTCGTTTCGAGGCCGGCCACCGGCGCGTTCACGTTTGTCGAGACGTTTACAGGCGAACCGCCCCAGCCCCAGCCGTGGGAGCCGGCGCATTGGGAAGTGACCGTCCACTCGCGCGACGTAGATACGTGGTATCAACTCGAGACGATGCCGACCAACCATGGCCCTGACTGCGCGCCGCCGCCGGCCGAACATGTCATCAGCAGTTATCAAGATGCCGTTTACCTGTGCCGCAATCATCTGATGACGGCCATCCAAGCCGGCGGCTATGGAGTGATCTATCTCACGCCGAACCACATGGTTGACTTCAGCCAGGGTGTGGCGACCGTGCGCTTCGATGTTTCAACCCTGCGCACCAGCATGCGCGACTGGATAGACCTGTGGATCAGCCCATACGATGATCATCTCCAACTGCCGCTTGACATGGAGGTTGACCTAAGCGGCCCGCCGCGCCGCGCCGTGCAAGTGCGCATGGATCTGAGCGGCAACTACTTCGACGCGGTGATCTACCGCGACTTTCAGGCGACCGTGATCGACGGCCCGCCGATCCCTTACGATCAGTTCCTCACGCCAAGCGCCAGACAGCGTGATACGTTTGAACTGCACATCTCCCGAACGCGCATCAAGTTCGGCATGCCGGCCTACAATTTTTACTGGATAGACGCTGCGATCCCCGATCTGGGCTGGGAGCAGGGCGTTGTGCAGTTCGGCCACCATTCTTACAACCCCCTGAAGGATTGCACAGGTTGCCAAGCCGGCACGTGGCACTGGGATAACGTGACCATCAGCCCGGCTCGTCCGTTCACAATCATCCCTGCCAATCGGCGCTTTGTCGATCGGGCCAACCCGATGGTGACTTTGGCAGCACCGACGCCGGCAAACGCCAGGCTGCGCTTCGCGGGCATTGGGCCAAACTTGCAGGTGCGCTTCAACGGCGGGATATGGCAGCCGGCGCAGCTCCAGGCGCATGACGCGCGTTACTTCAAGGATGAGCATTTCCGCAGTTTCTGGATGCCGATCCCGGTCGGCGTGACCCAAATCGAGTTTCGCGGCGATGTTTGGTGGGGTGCGGATTGGCACGCGCGTGACATCAGCGTTTGGGCGTTGCCCTAGCGTAGCCAAAGCGCCAGACAGCGTTCGAGGGAATGACTAAACCCAAACAGGTGGGAGCGGCCAAACCGGGTTCGATATAATATGGCCTAGCCTCCTAACCGCGCTGTTGGCGTAGCGATAGAGAGATTGCGCCATCGCTGCTCACCCTATCGACCATGCAACCTCTATCGCGCGATTAACGAGATTGTTTTAACCTTTGCTTTCTGGCGCGACCCAGAGCAATTCCAAACATCTGACCCGGAGGAATGCCATGTTTTCTCGTCCCAGTGTGATCCGTTTGTCGATTGTAGGATTGGCTGCTGCGTTGAGCCTATCGGCTTGTGCGCCACCACGCACGGTGACGCCGGCTGCGCCTGCGGAACAACCTGCCGCCGCCCCGCCTAAGATCACGCATATCCGCTTCGCGCTGGACTGGGCAATCGAAGGTCCGTCAGCGCCGTTCCTGATTGCGCTTGACAAAGGGTATTTCGCAGAAGAGGGCTTATCGGTCGTGATTGACCGGGGCACCGGCTCGGCCGGCACAGTCACCAAGGTAGCCAGTGGCGCATATGAGATGGGCTACGCCGACATCAACTCGATGATCGAGTTCAACGTCAAAAATCCAGACAAAGCGCTGTTGGCGATCGCTATGGTGTACAACACCGCGCCGATGACCGTCTTCACGTTGAAGGACAAGAATATTGCGTCGCCGAAGGACTTGGAAGGCAAAAAGATCGGCGCCCCGGCCGGCGATGCGGGCCGGCGATTGTTCCCCTTGTTTGCCAAAGCCACCGGCATCGACAAAGACAAGGTCGAGTGGGTGACCATGGAGCCGGCCCTCCGCGAGCCGACACTGGCCAAAGGCGAGGTCGATGCGATCACTGCGTTCTATGCCAGCGGCTGGTTTGGCTTGCTACGCAATAAAGTCGCGCCGGAGAACATCGTGGCGTTCATGTACAAGGATGTGGGCTTGCCGCTGTACGGCAACGCCGTGATGGCTTCGCCCAAGTTCCTGCAAGAAAATGAAGCGGCAGTCAAGGGTTTTCTGAAAGCGCTGGCGCGCGGCTGGCAGGACGCCCTGGCCGACCCGGCTGCGGCTATTGAAATCCTCAAGCGACGTGAGCCGCTGATCGATGGCGAGATCGAATTGCAGCGCCTGAAGATGGTGATTGAGAACCATTTCCTCACCGACGAAGTGAAGCAAAATGGCTTTGGCGCGGTGGACAAAGATCGGCTGAGCGAAGCAGTCAAGATGGTCGTAGAAGGATTCGAGCTACCCGAAACGCCCAGCATCGACGCTGTCTTCACCGACAAATATCTCCCCGCCAAAGAGACACGCATGCCGCCTGCGCAATAGCGCGCATTGTCCAAGGGGCGCGGGCCGATTGGCTGCGCGCCCCGCATCATCCCTATTCAACACATCATGCCTACTCCGTGCGTCGAACTGCGTCATGTATCCCTGCACTATCACAGCGACGGCAAGCCGGTGCATGCCCTGGAAGACGTTTCCCTGACGGTCGAGCAGGGTGAGTTTGTGTCGATCGCCGGCCCCAGCGGCTGCGGCAAAACGACCATCCTCAAGCTGGTCTCGGGGCTGATGCCGGCCACGCGCGGGCAAGTGTTGATCGATGGCCAAGTGGTGAGCGGCCCGCAAAAGCGGGTTGGCATGGCATTTCAAAATCCATCTTTGTTACCCTGGCGCAGCGCGTTGGGAAATGTGCTCCTGCCGCTGGAGGTGGTGCAGCCGCATCGCGCTCAATTCAATACGCAGCGCAAAGCATACGAAGAGGAGGCGCGCCGCTTGCTGCACATCGTCGGGCTTGATGGATTCGCCGACAAGCCGCCCTATCAACTTTCAGGCGGCATGCAACAGCGCGTGGCGCTCTGCCGCGCGCTGATTCACCAACCGGAGATTTTGCTGCTCGACGAACCGTTTGCTGCGCTGGATGCGTTCACCCGCGAGGAACTGTGGGGCGTCCTGCAAGAGTTGTGGACGGCCCGCCGTTGCACCGTGATCATGGTCACGCATGACCTGCGCGAAGCCGTATTTCTCTCGAACCATGTATATGTGATGAGCAAGCGACCGGGAACCATCGTGCATCAACAAATTATTGACTTGCCGCGCCCACGCACGTTGGCCGACACATTCGAGCCGCGTTTCGTGGAGTATGTGCGCCAGATTTACGACAAAATCGGCGAGGTTCGCCAATGAGCGAGACACTGCGTTTGCGCTTACAGGCATTCCTGCCCCCGGCGATTGCCATGCTGCTGTTCATCTTGGCCTGGGAGGTCGGCTGCATCGTGTTTAACGTCGATGAATTTGTGCTGCCTCGCCCCAGCGTCGCCTTCGCGTCGTATTTGAAATGGCAGACGGCCATTTGGCCCAACGCATTGCAGACACTGATGACAACCGTGGTCGGCTTCGGGATCGCCATCGTGCTGGGCGTGGCGCTGGGGGCGATTATCGGCTATTCGGCGCTGATGTATCGCGCCCTATATCCGCTGCTGATTGCCTTCAACTCAGTCCCGAAAGCGGCGCTCGTTCCGGTGTTCGTGATCTGGTTTGGCATCGGCACGGTGCCGGCAGTCCTGATCGCCTTCCTCATTTCATTCTTTCCGATCGCAGTCAACGTCGCCACGGGCATCGCTACTGTCGAGCCGGAATTGCGCGACGTGTTGCGCTCGCTCGGAGCCAGTCAGTTCGACATCTTCCGCAAAGTGGGTTTCCCGCGCTCCGCGCCGTATTTCTTTGCCTCACTGAAAGTTGCGATTACGCTGGCGTTCGTCGGATCGGTGATCGCCGAGCTAGGCGCATCCAACAACGGCATCGGGAACATGATGGTGATCGCCAGCTCTCGGTTTGAAGTGCCGCTGGTGTTCGCCGGCTTGATGGTAGTAGCCGTGATGGGCATCGCTTTGTACGCGGTGTTCGCCGTTCTGGAGCGCCGCCTGGCCGCTTGGGCCTATCGCAGTCGCGGCGTGTAACATGTCCCTGGGCCGCTGAGCCTGCACCTCTCCCATACTCATTCGAAACACCCCGCTGCTGCACGGCAGTTCGCATATTGGCTCACAAGGAGCCTGTGATGCTCCTTCGCACTTGCGCACATTCGTGTGCATTCGACTTGAAACAGCCCAGAGGCTGCTTCATGGTTAAATCTGTCGCATGAACTTGTACTTCGTGCGGCATGGTCAATCTGCCAACAACGCCGCTTGGGACGCCAGCGGCAACAGCAACAATCGAGTCGAAGATCCAGAATTAACCGAGATCGGGCAACACCAGGCGCGCTCGGTGGCGCAGTTTCTAGCGCGAAGTGGAAACAGTGCGCCGGCAAGCGGGCGTGATCATCATAACCGGTTTGGCTTTGGCATCACCCATGTGTACACCAGCCTGATGGTGCGCGCCGTTGCCACAGGATACGTGATCGCTGAAGAGCTTGGTTTGCCGCTCATCGCTTGGGAAGACTGGCACGAGGCCGGCGGCATTTACCTACACGATCCCCTCAGCGGAGAGAAGATCGGTCTACCGGGCAAACCACGCAGCTACTTCGAGCGTTGCTTTCCCAGACTTGTTCTGCCGGCCCACCTGGATGAACAAGGCTGGTGGAACCGACCATTCGAGGATGAAGCTGCTCGCCACCAACGGGCGCAGCGCGCCTACGCCGAGCTGCTGGCGCGACACGGCGGACGCAACGACAACGTTGTGATTGTCAGTCACGGTGAGTTCTTCAATGTGTTTATGGCGGAATTGCTGGGATGCAACGCGATCGGTGATTGGTGGTTCACATTAAACAACGCCTCCATCAGTCGCTTGAGGTTCGAGAATGAGAATGAAGTGCAGATCGTGTATCTCAATCGCGTCGATTTTCTGTCGGATGCACTGATTACATAGCCGCCGGCAGACACTCCAGAGCGCTTGCCGTTTTGACAAATCTAGCTCCCTCAGGACGCAAAACGGTCAACCGTGTGGTAGCATTTTTTTGCGCTCAGGCTGCTTTCGCTCTTAAGAGCGCGCCGTCTCGATTTGGATCATCACAGGAGCGGAACAGTGAAGAACTCAGCCGGCATTTACCGGCCCAGCCCATGGCGATACGTGCTGTGCTACACGGTGTGGATCATCTTGGCGGGCATTACCATCTGGCTGGGACAACAAGTACGCGTCAATTTGATTCAGCATCCCCTGCCCTTCTCTGGGATCAACTACTGGGTTGTCGGCGCCATCAATCAGGTCAGCTTCTTTGTCAGCGGCTTGCTCACGTTGATCGGCATCTTGGTGATGGAGCACTACCTGCGGCGAGGCATAGAAAAGCAGAAGTTTTGGCCACGAGTAGCGCGCGTCATCGTCATCTTGGCCGTGCTCTTGGGCGCTTCGTACGTGGCAAATCGCATCATGTTGTCGATCTTTCTGGACTGAGGCCGGCAGCTTCAGGCGATTGCTCCCCAGAATGCTCAAGAGCACCTAGGATGTCCCACACACACGACGCAGACCGGCGAGTTGAGCGCGTTCCCACGCCGGGCGTCATCCTTTTCACACAATACTTTTAACATGATTAAAAGGAGACCAGATGAACATATGGCAGTCGTCTTTTGTCGATGTGAACGGCTTGAAGGCGCATTACACCCGCGCCGGCCGGCGCGACAAGCCGGCGCTGGTCTTGGCGCACGGTTTCTCCGACGACGGGCTGTGTTGGACGCCGGTGGCCGAAGCGCTGCAGGCCGACTATGACATCATCATGGTCGATGCGCGCGGGCACGGCAAATCAGAGGGTCCAGAACAGGGCTACGGCTCCGCCGAACAGGCGGGTGATTTGGCCGGCGCGATCCGCGCGCTGGGACTACGGCAACCGGCCGTGCTGGGCCACTCGATGGGCGCGATGACGGCGCTGGCGCTGGCCGGCCTCTACCCCGATGTGCCGAGCATGATCCTGCTCGAAGATCCACCGCCCCTTTGGTCTAGCGGATTCGCGTTCAGCTTGCCGGACCGCAGGTCAAGCCTAGGACAATGGATCATTGCCATGAAGAGGCTCACGCGCGAAGAGCTGATTGCACACTGCCAAGCGCAATCGCCGACTTGGTCCGAGGCAGAGCTGGGACCTTGGGCTGACTCGAAACTGCGCTTCAGTTTCAACGCCCTCAATCAGGAAGGTTCTATGCGATTGGACTGGGAGGCGGTGATCAGCAGCATTCGCTGCCCGGCTTTGTTGATCACAGCCGATCCGGAGCGCGGCGCACTCGTGACGCCGGAAAGCGCCGCAGCGCTGAAAACTCGGCTGCCCCATGTTCACATCGCACACATCGCCGGCGCCGGCCACAGCATCCGCCGCGATCAGTTTGCCCGTTACATCGAGGTCGTCCGAGCCTTTTTAGCGCAGACAGCCGCCGAATAAACACGCCTTGAAATAGCCGGCGCAATCGGCTTACCGGCAGAGCCGATTGCGCCAAACAGGAGACAAACACCATGACCGCTATCATCAATTTAAGGTGCGAATATCAGACCAACCCGATCGGCATTGGCGCACAGTCCCCCCGCTTGAGCTGGCAGATGGTGAGTGAACAGCGCGGTGCGCGGCAGACCGCCTATCAGATTCGCGCTGCCCATGATCCGGACATGCAAGAGGTGATCTGGGATACCGGCAAGGTGATCTCAGACCAGTCCATCCATATTCCATACAGCGGCCCACCCTTGAACTCCGGCCAACGCGTGTACTGGCAGGCGCGGCTATGGGATGAGACAGATAGCGATTCGGGCTGGAGTGAACCGGCCTTCTTCGAGATGGGGCTGCTGCACGAAAGCGACTGGCAGGCCAGATGGATTACGCCGGACTGGGACGAGGACACCACACAATCGCAGCCGCAGCCGGCGCTGCGGCGGGCGTTCCATCTCAACGGCGCGGTGAAGTCTGCCCGCGTATATGCAACCTCGCTCGGCTTGTATGAGTTGCATCTCAACGGCCGGCGCGTGGGCGATGCCGTGCTCACTCCCGGCTGGACCGCCTACGACAAACGCCTGCAAGTTCAAACATACGACGTGACCGAGCTCGTGCGCCCAGGCGACAACGCCATCGGCGCATTGCTTGGCGATGGCTGGTATCGCGGCTGGCTGGGCTTCGAGCGCAATCGCAACACCTACGGCGACCGCCTGGCGCTGCTCCTGCAACTGGTTGTCCAGTATGCCGACGGCAGCACGCAAGTGATTACCAGCGATGACACGTGGCGCGCGACCCTCGGCCCGATCCGCATGTCGGATATCTACATGGGTGAAACGTACAACGCGCAGATGGAATTGCCCGGCTGGGACGCGCCGGGCTATGACGACAGCGCGTGGAAGGGGGTGCGGCTCTATGCGCACGGCAAACACATGCTGATTCCACAGGTCGGCCCATACGTCAAGCGACAGGAGGAATTGAAGCCCGTCCAGGTCATCCACACCCCGGCCGGGGAAAAGGTGCTGGACTTCGGCCAGAATATGGTCGGCTGGGTGCGCGTCACGGCGCAGGCACGCGCCGGCCACACACTCATCCTGCGCCACGCCGAAGTCCTGGATCAACACGGCAACTTCTACACGGCCAACTTGCGCGCGGCCAAACAAACCACCCAATACACCTTTAAGGGCGAGGGAATAGAAACCTATGAACCGCGCTTCACCTTCATGGGCTTTCGCTACGTAAAAGTCGAAGGATGGCCCGATGAACAAGCCAGCGAGCTGACGCTTGAGCGTGCGCGTGAGACGTTCACCGGCATCGTCGTGCATTCCGACATTCCGCCTGCCGGCGAGTTTGAATGCTCGAACCCGCTGATCAACCAGTTGCAGCACAACATCGTGTGGGGGCAGAAGGGCAACTTTGTCGATGTGCCGACCGACTGCCCACAACGAGATGAACGCCTGGGTTGGACG
>JANWVJ010000071.1 GCA_025056895.1 Thermoflexales bacterium | reverse complement strand
TAGTGGCATCGCTCGGCACAGATGGCACAGATGGACCGACCGACGCAGCGGGCGCATACGCCACCCCCGACACCGTCGCACGCGCGCGTGCACTGGGTCTCGATCCGCTTGACTATCTGGATCGCAACGATAGCTATCACTTCTTCAAGCCGTTGGGCGACCTTATCATCACCGGCCCCACTGGCACAAACGTTGCCGACATCGTCATCGCCCTATTTCAACCGATCTGATCCAAAAATTGAAGACGAATCCCGAACTCAACATCCTATGTCCCAGCCCCACATCTTCCAGATCAACATCTCAAACGGCGGCGCACCCAAGCTGGCCGTGCGCGAGGCAGAAGTGAACGAACTCGGCCTAGCCGGTGACAAGCAACGCAATCTCAAGCATCATGGCGGACCGGAACGCGCCGTATGCTTGTATTCCCTTGAACGGATTCTGGCTCTGCAAGCCGAAGGGCATCCGATCTATCCGGGCGCAGTCGGTGAAAACGTCACCTTGGCCGGCGTGGACTGGGAGCGCGTGAAGCCGGGCGCGAAACTGCATCTCGGCGAAGAGGTGGTGTTGGAGATCACGCGCTACACCGAGCCGTGCAGCACCATCCGCGAGTCGTTCAGGGAGGAGTATTTCAACCGCATTCACCAAGAGCGTTTCCCCGGCTGGTCGCGTGTGTATGCCCGCGTCCTCCAAGGCGGGCGCATCCGGGTGGCCGACGCAGTCAGAGTAGAGGACTAGAGCGAACGAGTTGCCTCGGCCAACCAGTCCAGATAGGCTGCGCTGCCGCGCACAACCGGCATCGCCAGAATCTCCGGCGTCTGATACGGGTGACGGCTGCGGATCGTCTGTTCGACCTGCTCGTACAAAGCCGCGCGGGTTTTGATGACGCATTGCCATTCCTGGGCCGTCTCGATGCGCCCTTGCCAACGATAAAGGCTGGTGATCGGCCCGCTGATCTGCACACAGGCAGCCAACCCCTCCTCAACCAAGTAGGAAGCAATTTTTTGAGCGTCCTCGAAACGCTCAGTAGTCGTGATGATCTGAATCACCTCTGTCATACGGGGTATCATAGTCGTTAAGATGTTGCAACAGCCGTTGGTTCGAGCGCCGGAGCTTCCTCAAAGTGTGCGTTGGCTGAACAGCCCACCTTTGTCCTTACGCGATCAACGCGGGCGTAGAGTGGTGCTGATTGACTTTTGGGACTACACCTGCATCAACTGCTTGCGCACATTGCCCTATGTGATCGAGTGGGATGCCAAATACCGTGACCACGGGTTGCTGACCATAGGCGTACACGCGCCTGAATTCAGCTTTGCACGCGAGGCGCGCCAGATCGAGCGCGCAGTCGCCGAGCTGGGCATTTCCTACCCGGTCGTGTTGGACAACGAATACGACATCTGGCAAGCGTTCAGCAACAAGGGCTGGCCGTCCAAATTTCTGATCGACGCGCAGGGCTACATCCGCTACCAGCATTTGGGCGAGGGGGAGTATCTGGCGACCGAGTTGGCCATTCAAGCTGCGCTGCGTGAAGCCAACCCGGCCTTTCGCCCGCAACCGCTCACCATCCCGAAAAGGCCGGAAGACTCGCCGGGCGTGCTGTGCTATCGCCCCACGCCGGAGCTGTACTGCGGATATGAACGCAGCAGTCTGGGCAACCGGGAAGGCGTTGAACTGGAGACGGTGATGTTCTACGCCGATCCCGGTGAGCATCAGGCAGAGCGGTTTTACTTACACGGCGCTTGGCGATCGATGCCCGAATACTGCGCGCTGGCCGGCTCGCAGGGGCACATGGCCTTGCGCTACAAGGCCAAAGAAGTGAACGTGGTCCTATCGCCGAGCGGTGATCCGGTGGAACTTATGCTGGGTTTGCAGGGCGGTCAACTCATCGGCGAAACCGCCCACGAACGCCCGCGCGTAATCATTTATCAAGATGGTCAGCCGCTGGCCCGCACGAACGCCGGCGCAGACGTAGTGTACGTTGACGATCAGCCGACCTTGATCCCTGACCGGCCGCGAATGATGCGCGTGGTGAATAACCCCGGCTTTGAAGAGCATGAATTGCGGCTGGAAGTGCACGGTAAGGGGTGTGCGTTCTTCTCATTCACCTTCACCACCTGCCCGGCAAGTAGCTCGGCAACGCAACGCTGATTGCTGCGGCGCACACCGGGACACTTGAAAGGACGGCGCGCGGGACATCCGTTGGGACACCGGCCCTGTAGGCTCCTCTTGATCTTAATCAAACCGAATCTGTAAGGAGATGAATCAGATGGCCTGGAGTTTGGACACGTCCCACTCTTCTGTTGAGTTTGCTGTCAAGCACATGATGATCACCACCGTGCGTGGGCAGTTCGCTCGTTTCAATGCGGCGATTCAGGTAGACGAGCACCGTCTCGAAAACTCGTCTCTTGAAGCAACTGTCGAAGTGGCAAGCATCGATACACACGACGCCAACCGCGACAAGCACTTGCTTTCGAGCGACTTCTTCGATGCAGCAACCTATCCAACGATGACCTTCCGCAGCAAGCGCATTGAAAAGGCCGGCGAAGGCCAATACCGCCTGATCGGTGACTTGACGATTCGCGGCGTAACGCGCGAAGTGGCGTTCAATTTGACCGACGAAGGCAAGGGCAAAGACCCGTGGGGCAACCAGCGCTGGGGACTCACTGCCGAAGCTCAGATCAACCGCAAAGACTGGAACCTGAGCTGGAACGTAGCGCTCGAAACCGGCGGCTGGTTGGTCGGCGAACAGGTCAAGATTCGCCTAGAAATTGAGCTGGTGCAGACACAGCCGCAACCTCAAGCTGAGCCAGAGAAAGCCCTGGCCTAGCACATATTTGGGTGGTGTTGCTCCACCCTCTGTACGCTACGCTCAACGCCGGCAGTGGGCAAGACAGTGAGTCTGTCGATCAACTGCCGGCTGTTTGCGTTCTTTTTCGCAGTACTATAGTAGCATTCCCAAGCAGGACGCGCTCCCCGTGCAACAAACATCTGTCGATTACAGCCGCAAATGGCATGCCCTGACTGCCGTAGCCATCAGCATCTTCCTGGCCACCCTCGACGGTAGCATCGTTAACGTGGCCTTGCCGACCTTGGTGCGTCAACTCGACACCGACTTTGCGACCGTGCAATGGGTCGTGCTGGCTTATCTGCTGACGATGGCGACCCTCATGCTGGGCATAGGCCGGCTGGCCGACATGCATGGCAAGAAGCCGATCTTCGTGGCGGGCTTCGTTGTTTTTACGATCGGTTCCGTGTTGTGTGGTTTGTCTCCGTCCGTGCACGCGCTGATCGCTTTTCGCGTATTACAAGCTGTTGGCGCTGCAATGACGCTGGCTATTGGGCCGGCGATTACGACGGAAGCCTTTCCCCCTCATGAACGCGGCAAAGCCCTCGGCATCAGCGGCACCGTTGTCTCGCTAGGATCGATTACTGGGCCAACTTTGGGCGGCTTGATCCTGAACGCGCTGGATTGGCACTGGATTTTCTTTGTGAATCTACCGGTTGGCATTCTGGGCGCATGGATCGCGTTGCGGTTTGTGCCGCACCTGCGACCAATCGGCCGGCAACGCTTCGACTTGGGCGGCGCAGCGAGTTTGTTCCTCAGCATGTTATCTTTTCTGCTGGCGCTGACATTTGGGCAGCAAGGCGGGTTTGGCAACCCGCTTGTGTTAGGGTTGTTGGCCGCTTTTGTAGGATTTCTGGCGCTGTTTATCACCATCGAGCGCCGCACGTCCCAGCCGATGGTCGATTTACGCCTGTTTAACAATCCCCTATTCAGCGTCAGCCTGATCACAGGCTTTCTGACGTTTGTCACCGCGGCTGGCTCTTTCCTGATCATGCCGTTCTACCTTCAAAACGTGCTGGGATATAGCGCTGGGCAAACCGGCCTGCTCATGTCGATTGTTCCGATCATGCTCGGCATGGCAGCCCCGATTGCCGGTTCACTCTCTGATCGGCTGGGCAGCCGAACCATCACGGTGATCGGAATGGGTGTATTGGTCGTAGCCTACTTCAGCATGAGCACGCTCACCGAAGACACCTCCGCAGTCGGCGTGGTAGTGCGCCTGTTGCCGCTGGGCTTGGGCATGGGCATCTTTCAATCGCCGAACAACAGCGCAATCATGGGATCGGTTCCCCGTGAACGATTGGGGATTGCTTCTGGGTTTATGTCTTTGACACGCACGCTCGGTCAGACCACCGGCAGCGCCCTACTGGGCGCGTTGTGGGCAATGAGCGTGATGGGCCATGCCGGTGCGCGCCTCCTGCAAGGGGCTACTTCAGCCCCACCGGCGACTCAGGCGGCTGCCCTCCATGACACATTCCTTGTGGCCGTGAGTCTTGTCCTGATAGGGTTGGCGCTCACGATATGGGGCTTCCGACAAGAGCGCCGGCAACAGATAATGCAGCGCGCGCTGGGGACTGAGTAACGCCAGCCTGCAGAGCGTGTGCGGCAGCAAGCCGACCTTGACAATGCGCAACATCCCAACATGGGATTACACTTTTCATTCGGGATTGCTATAGGTCTGCCCGATGAATCACCCGCTGAAGGACTCAAGCGGGCTGACACCGCTACGTACTTGGACAAAGCCCGCCGCAGAACTGCGATGAAGAGCAACACTGCAAAGCCGAACACTCCCCCTCCGCATGAGACTTGTTTTTAATCCGGCACAGGGGGTCGATAGAAGAAAGCGCCTGGAAAGCCCCCTTCAGCTTGCTTGCGTTTGCCGCTCCACGACTCAATGTCTAGGCGATAGACAGTCGTCAAACTTAACTCCTCGGCAGTGACAGATCGGTAATCATTGTCCGGCTTCAGGTGGGTAAAGTACTTGTCTAACAGCAATTGCAGGCCGCGCTGGGCTTGATCAAGATCATTTACGATGACCGCGCGCCCGAAAACCACCACGCTGGCATATTCCACGCTCATATTGAGGGCCGTTTTAGCCGGCAACAGGCGCCCCATCTCACTCACACAAAAACACACGCGGGGATTGGCAGCGATGCTATCGCGCAAGCGTCCTTCGGCTGCCGTGTGCCAGTAGAGGGCATGCGCCGGCTCGTCGTAAGCAAACAGGTTGACATGCGCGTAGGGCTGGCCATCACAGATGCTCGCCAGCACGCCATAAGCCGCTCGGCGCAACAGTGACTTGATCCAGTCCTCATCCGTTACAGTCCGGTCTTTGCGGCGGGGATAGTCGAGAGAAGGATTAGGCCTGTTCATGCGCTTACGATCTGGACAGCAAACCGCTTTGCGAGCAATGTGATAGATAAACGGCCTGGATTATATAGAGGTGTTCCAGCGATGCGAATCCGCGCGAGAGTGTTCTGCGTTACACTCGGCAGCCCGGAGCCCCCGAGCGCGGGTAATCCTTGACCAGTTGGGCGGCTAATGCTAGACTCGGCCTGTCATCGTGCCATGGCCTAATCCCGCGACGTTTTGGCGCATGACTACCTGCTCACACAAGCACATCGATGTGTTTGGTCCACGTGAGACCGTAGAGGAGGTGGTTTCCCAAGAGACGAAGTCAGCACGTTCAGGCAAGCGAGCCTTGCATTTCATGCAGGTCTCATTTGAGCACATTTAGATCAGCTCCTGAATGCAGTGGAGCATTTTTATTTCGATTTGGAGGAGAATAAAAGCATGTCGAAGACAATCAAACAACGAACTGTTGCATTGGTGAGTGGAGCGCTCGCGCTGGCCGTGCTAACGGCTTGTGGCGGCGCGCCGCCTGCTACCCAAGCTCCCGCCCCTGCTGAGGCTACGCCTGCTCCCGCAGAGGCCACTACAGCCCCCCAACCGGCCGAGCCGGCTGCCGGCGGGGAAACCACATTCGTCACGTGGTATCAGTATGACGAAACCAACACCGACGAGAAGTCAGACGAGCGCGTGGGCAATGCCTACTTGCGGAAGACCATTCCGATGTTCAACGAGGAGTTCAAAGGCAAGTACAAGTGGGTCAACCAGCCGCAAGCGTGGGACAAGATGGTGTTGAACCTGGTAGCAGCCGTGCAGGGCGGCGGCGAAGTGCCGGACCTAATGCAGGTTGGGGCCGATTCAGTAGTAACCACCCTGTACCAGAACGGCGCGATGGAAGATTTGACCGACTGGATCAAGGCCCAGCCGTGGTTCAGCGACCTGGATGCCGGCGCGATTTCCGCCTGCACCGGCCTGGACGGCAAGATTTACTGCGTGCCGGTGGCCGAAACACCCCAGTTGGTCTTCTACTGGTCGGATCACTTCCCGAACGGCTATCCCAAGACGCCCGAAGAGTTCATGACCCAGGCCGAAGCGCTGAAGCAGAAGAACGTCTATGCGATCACCTTCTTCGGATCGACAGACTTCGACGGCGCAGCGACCACGCGCTTCTTCTTCACAGCACTGGCATCGTTTGGCGGTGGCTACGATGACGGCAAGGGCAACATGCTGCTCAACACGCCAGAGAACGTCAAGGCAGTCGAATTCATCCGCGAGATCGTGGCCAAAGGCTACGCGCCGGAGATTGTGTTCGCCGGCAAGTTCCAGGAAGAAGAGCCGATGAAGACCGCCGAAGCCGCCTCGTTCCCCACCGGTATCTTCGGCTATCGCTACGTCAACCCGCTGCGCGCGCCGAGCGGCAAAGAGTACAACACCAAGACTGAGAAAGACATGCTCGACGCCATCGAGGCTGGCGATGTGAAAATCTCTTCATTCCTCGCCCCCGAAGGCAAGAAGCCGAGCTGCGGACTGGGTGTGACAGGCTTCATCATCCCGAAGGGCGCGAAGAACCCAGACGGCGCCAAGGCTTACATCAACTGGATCATGGACCAGCGCAACAACGCCGACTGGGTGATCGGTCCTGGCGGCGGTGTGCCTTCCTTGAACACAACACGCTCCGCTCCGGTGTTCCAGACCGCGTTCTACAAGCAAGCCATCGAAGCCACCGCCGGCCTGTGCCGCCCGTGGCAGGGCACCCTGACCAATCCGCCCGAGGCGCAGAAGATCATCGCCACCGTCATCTACAAGCTGATCAAGGAAGACCCGACGGCCGATATCGCCACCGAACTGCAAAAGGCTCAGGACGAGTACAACCGTCAATACGCGCCCGGCTCATAAGATAAGCGCCTCTTGCGCAGAATTGTCTGCTGTCCGTGTGCCACGCGCATAGAAAGCGCGTGGCACACCTGCCATATCGAGGACTTCACATGGCGCAATCCGCTGAAGCAGCATCCATTAGCCGTTTCTCTAGAACTTCCCATCGCCATATC
The DNA here is from genome assembly GCA_025056895.1 of Thermoflexales bacterium. Classification (GTDB taxonomy): domain Bacteria; phylum Chloroflexota; class Anaerolineae; order J036; family Brachytrichaceae; genus Roseilinea. The sequence goes on along the minus strand of JANWVJ010000071.1, from coordinate 7,492 downwards.
AAACAAGGGTTCTTTTCCCGCACCCTGCCATTCTGGTTGCTGCTGCCCACGTTGCTGGTGCTGATCGCAATTCAGTTCATTCCCGGCGTCTTTTCCTTTTTTCTCAGCACCCAAAGCTTTGAGCGTGGCCAGCAAACCTTTGTTGGGCTGCGCAATTTCGAGCGCGTTTTCACCAGCAGCGCATTTGGCGAGAGCCTGTGGCATACGCTGTTCTTCTTGATTGGGTATGTCACGTTGACGCTGATCGCCGGCTTCGTGATTGCCCAGATTCTGAATCGCAAGCTACGCCTGTCCGCCTTTTACATCACCGTCATTTTCATTCCCTGGGTGTTATCCGATGTCGTCGTTGGGCTGATCTTTCGGTTGTTTGTCGTGCCGGATTACGGACTGTTCTCGGCCCTCTTCGCCAACCCAAACATCTTCCCCCCCAAGGGCATTTCAATTCTGACTACCCCACCCTCCACACCGATTTTGCCTGATGTGCCGTTCCCCCCTGCGCCGGCGCTGATCTACCTCATCTTCGCCTCGGCGTGGAAAGCCTTGCCATTCATCACACTGCTGATCCTGGCAGCCCTGCAAACGGTGCCTCGTGAAGTGATTGAAAGCGCGGCGATTGACGGCGCAGACGGCTGGCGCACAGTACGCTTTATCACCTTCCCGCTCATCTTGCCCACGCTGGTAGTAGCCCTGTTTAATCTGACCTTGAGCGGGGTCAACGGCGTAGGCATGGTGTTCAGTTTGACCGGCGGCGGGCCAGGTACAGCCACGGAAGTGCTGAGTTATTTGCTCTACACAATCGGTTTTGGGCGGTTGGATTTCGGCCGGGCCGCCGCTCTGTCCGTCTTCATGGCCATCATTAACCTAACCCTGATTCTGCTAGCCTTGCGCATCTCTCGCTCCGAGCGCGAAGCTTGACCCTAGACTGATTATGAATGCAACTCTAGCCGCTTCTTCTCATCATGTGCATCGCGCCCAGCGGCGCTTGGCACCCTGGTTCTTCAACGGCGCAATGTTGATCATCTGCTTTTTGGTGCTCATCCCTGTTCTGGGTACGGTGATCACGTCCTTGAAAGATCAGACGGAGGTGCAACGAAATCCGCCGGTTCTCTTTCCATGCGACACGCCCGACGGTCAATTTAGTTTGAGCGCGTGCCGCTGGTCAGTGGAGGGATATACACGCATTTTGGAGCCACGCCCTAGCGCCGGGACGCTGTTCGGGTTTGAGTATGTCGGGCGCATGATCAGCGTTTACCTGCCCAATACGCTGATCTACGCTGTGAGCGGATCGGTGTTGGTAACCATGTTAGCCGGCATGTCGGGGTACGTCTTTTCACGCTATCGGTTTCGGGGCCGACGCGCGTTGATGCTTGCGATTCTGGCCATCACCGGCATTCCACTGCTCACCAACCTGATTGCTTTGTACCGCATGGGGGTTGGACTGCGACAAACATTCCCCGGCTACGAAGAGCGCTTGTTTGTGATCGTGGTATACGTCGGCTTCTTCCTCCCTTTCAGCATCTGGGTGGTGAAAAGCTTCTTCGACACTATTCCGCGTGAGCTGGAAGAAGCCTCCTTCATTGACGGGTGCACGCCGGTCAGTTCACTGATCCGCATCGTCGCGCCGCTCGCAGCTCCCGGTCTTACCTCGGCTTTTCTGCTGTCGTTTGTCGGCATTTGGAACGAGTTCATCGCCGGCTACCTGCTGGTGGGCAAAGCCACCTTGCGCACCGCCATGTTCGGCCTGTACGACTTCATCGGCCAGTTCGTCATTGGCTATCAAGTGTTAGCGGCCGGTTGCATTATGGTGGCGTTGCCGGTCGTGTTGATGTTCTTGTTCTTCCGCAAGATCTTCTTCCGTGCCATGGTCGAGGGTGCCTTGAAGGGCTAAGTCTTTGTTGTGAAGTCAGCCTGGATGTCAGAGAGGTGGCAGAGACCGATCTGCGGGCATCCCAGGTTACTTGAATACCATGCGCAACAGCGTCAGCAGCGCTGCTGCCAGACAAGCTGCGCCGACAACATCCAAGTCATTGATCAACAATAGCGTCGCGCAAATCAAGAGCGCTGTAAACACCAGCGCCCAGGTCAGCCGAGAGAGTCCATTCTGGATTTGACGTAGGTCGTTCGTGGAAGATTCACTCAACTGCGCTCGGATTTCCAGTTGCCCACCCAAAGCGCGCGATAGGAAAGCATCAGCCTGCACCGGCAGTTGAACGGTCAATCTCAGCAAGCGCAGCGCCTCGTTCAGCGTCTCTTGTGCTGCTTCAAACGACAAGCGCTGCTCTTGCTTGTTAATCACGCTCTCCACGAAAGGCTGAATCTCCTTCCAAGCGTTGAACGTCGGGTCCAGGGCCGTGCTCATGCCGCTTAGAATGTTAACGGCCCGCCCCAGGTAAAGAATATTCTGCGGAATCTGGAACGGCAGCGACGACAACAGATCGCGGAATTCCAGCGCAAATGAGTACATCTCATCAAACTCAACATCCTTCAGGTCAGTAGCCGTCATACCCCAGAAGCGGTCAAATAACAGGGCGATGGCCTGTTCGATGCGAGTGGTGTCGGCGCCGGGCAGAAAGAAGCCCATTCGTTTGGCCGCTGCCGTCAGGCGGCGCGCATCTTTTAGACTGACGGCGATGATGACTTCCTTTAACTCTTGCATCACCTCCGGGGACACCCGCCCAACCATGCCGAAGTCCACGTAGGTCAGGCAGAAGGGTGTGGGGGGACGTCCATCGGCAGAGGGGGGAGCATCGTCAATCGGCACATTTAATCGGCGCGCCGTTTCCAGGTCGAGCGGCTGCACGAATAGGTTGCCGGGATGAGGATCGGCATGAAAGAAGCCGTCGATAAAAATCTGTTGCAGATACGTGTTGAACAGCTTGCGCGCCACCGCTTTGCGCGACACGCCGGCGCTTTCTAGGCCTTCAAAATCGGTGATCTTGATGTCTTCCACGTTTTCGAGCGTCAGCACACGCCGTGTCGTGAATGCGTGATACGGCTTTGGCGCGCGCACTTGAGGATCAGCAGCAAAGTTGCGGGCAAATAATTCCGCGTTACGCGCCTCTTGTTCGTAGTCCAGCTCCTCCAGCACGCCATCGGCAAATTCACGGATGAGCGCGTCCAGGTTGGCCCGGCGGCGCACCGGCTCATAGAGCTTTAGCCAACGTGCAATGGTCTTGAGCGAGCGCAAATCCACTTTGACGATTTCATCCAGGAAGGGGCGTTGCACCTTAACGATGACACGCTCACTCGGATTTGTAGAGGAAGGCACTGTGTGCAATCGCGCGCGATGTGCTTGACCAAATGAGGCAGCGGCAACCGGCTCACGCTCGAAGTCGTCGAACACGGCATCAACAGGCCGGCCAAGCTCTACTTCGATGATCTGCGCAATTGTGTCATATGGCTCCGGAGGCACAGCGTCCTGCAATCCGCTTAGCTCGGCGATGATAGGTTGGGGAATGATATCGACACGACTGCTGAGGAACTGCCCGAGCTTAATCCAAACCCCTCCTAGATCGACTGCCAGAGCGCGGAAAGAGCGCGCCAGTTTCACAAAGCGCATCATGCGCGTGCGTTCGACACGCTCACGTCCGATCAAGCGCACCAGAATCAGTTCCCACCACACAAAGCCGGCGATCATCTTGAAGCCAAACCACAAGGCGCGGCGCGCACGCTGCCGTAACAGGCGCGAGTTGGGTGCTGATAAGGTGGTATGGGTTTGTGAATCGCTCATAGGCAGGATTTAGCCTGCGACGATTGATTAGCAAAGCCAAGTGAGTATACTTGGCACGTGCAATCGCGCTGTGATTGCGCGGTCGTTCACGGCCAGTTGCACAAACACACACAAGCAAAAGGGGTCAGATCGAATGGCGCAAAATCAACCTGCTGTGCAAGCTCCGGGAGTGATGGGCGAATTTCAGCGCTTTTTGACCAAATCGAATGCCATTGCGCTCGCAATTGGCGTCATCATCGGCGCTGCCACCACTCAGGTAGTCAATTCTGTGGTGAATGACCTCATTAACCCCATCATTGGTGCCTTGCTGGCCAACCTCGACCTGTCACAGGTCAAGATCGTGCTGGGAACAATCAAACAGGCAGACGGGACGGTTGTCGAGAACGCCATTCGGATCGGCAACTTCATTTCGATTCTGATCAACTTCGTGATCACGATGTTCGTTGTGTTCGTGATCGCGCGGCTGGTAGCCAGACAAGTGCTCGAGAAGTAGCGACGGGACAATGCGAGGCCCACCCACAGGCTCTAAAACCTGCGAGCGGGTCACTGCGGACCTGATTCGTCGAACCGGCCATATGCCACTGCCATTTCGCGCAGCCGGCCGGCCAGCTCGTCTGTAAGCTGGCCGGGCAACAGGCGCCACTGCCAGTTGCCGTCCGGCCGGCCGGGCAGGTTCATACGTGCTTCCTCGCCCAGGCCGAGCACGTCTTGCATAGTGAGCACAATTGTGTCGGCCACAGACATCATCAACAGGCGCGCCAGAGCCCAGTGAATCTGTCGCCCATCCGTGCCGGTGTAGCTCAACACCTGCTTGCGTGTTCGCTCGTCCAGGCTGTTAAACCAGCCGACAGTAGTGTTGTTATCGTGTGTGCCGCTATACGCGACACAGTTGCGGATGTAGTTATGCGGCAGGTAAGCGGATTTTGTGTCGGCTACAAATGCAAATTGCAACACGCGCATGCCGGGGAAGCCAAAAGTATCGCGCAGCGCTTCGACTTCTGGCGTGATCACCCCCAGGTCTTCTGCGATGATGGGCAAACGATAGCCGGCCGGCGCGTCGGCTGGGCGTAGCGCCTGTTCGATGGCGCGGAACAACTCATAGCCGGGCGCCTTGACCCAACGGCCTTTGATTGCGGTCGGCTCATCAGCCGGCACTTCCCAGTACGCCTCGAAGCCGCGAAAGTGGTCGATGCGCACACGATCGTATAAGGTGAAGGCGCTGTGACAGCGGGCAATCCACCAATCAAACCCGTGCTGTTGCATCACATCCCAGCGATAGAGCGGATTGCCCCAGCGCTGGCCGGTGGGGCTGAAGTAATCCGGCGGCACACCGGCGATGACGGTTGGTGCGCCGTCCTCATCAAAGTAAAACTGTTCGCGGTTGGCCCAGGCATCGGCGCTGTCGTAGGCAACGAAGATGGGGATGTCGCCGATGATTTCGATGCCGTGCGCATGCGCATATTCCCTTACGGCACGCCATTGCTTGAAGAATTGGTACTGAGTGTATTGCCAAATGCGCTGCTCCCGCCTCAACTGAGCCTGACAGCGGGCCAGCGCCGCTGGCTCGCGCCGGGCAATATCGCGTTCCCAGATGCTCCACACCCGTCCACCATGCGCCTCTTTGATGGCCATGAACAAGGCGTAGTCATCCAGCCAGCCAGCGTTGGCCGCGCAGAATGCCTCGAATGCGGCCCGATCTTCCGGCGCCGCATGGCGCTGGAAATAATCAAATGAGCGGCGCAGCCGGTCGAACTTGAATTGAATGACCGGCCCATAGTCCACTCGTTGAGCGGGAAAGGGCGGGGCGTTGGCCACATCTGCTGGTGACAAGGCTCCCTCTTCAACCAGCGTGTCGAGGCTGATGAGCAGAGGGTTGCCGGCAAACGCCGAGAAGCACTGATACGGCGAGTCGCCATAGCCGGTTGGGCCAAGCGGCAACACTTGCCACAAGCGCTGGCCGGCAGCAGCTAAAAAGTCGATGAATTCGTACACTTGTTTGCCCAGCTCGCCGATGCCAAATCGGCCGGGCAGCGATGTCGGGTGCAACAACAGGCCGCTTGCTCTTTCCATGCCGAGCATGATAAACCAATCGCGCACCGCTATAATCCCATCTCGGTCCATGACCCAGAACATCCGCCGAGGGACGAACCGTAACGCGCCGCTAAATCAGACGGGCGAGATACCTGCTTACACCAGCACGCCCAGCACTCAGATAGTCGAGCCGTCGGAGATCATCGAAGAAATCCAAAGCCGCGCCCCCGCATCAGGCGAGACGCTCCGCGCGCTGGCCGAGATCGTCATGATGGTGTTGATTGTGTATGCCATCTTGACTTTCTTCTTCACGAGCGTCAGGATCGTCGGTACGGTCATGGAGCCAACCTTCTCGAACGGCCAACAGATACTGGTCAGTCGAGCCACTTACTTGCTGTCCGCGCCACAGCGAGGCGATGTGATCATCTTGCAAGACCCGCTTAGCTCAGCGCGGATCGTCACGCGGCGTGTGATCGGCCTGCCGGGTGAAAAGGTAGAAGTGCGCGGCCGACAGGTGATTGTCAACAATCAACCGCTCAACGAGCCATACGTGAGCGTCCCACTGCTGGCCGGAGAGAGCGTGACCTCCGTTGTAGCTATTCAGCTTGCCACGGACGAGTTATACGTCCTGGCCGACAATCGCCTTTCACTCAACGACAGCCGCACCTGGGGGCCGGTTAAACTCGGCACCGTCATCGGCCGAGCTTGGTTGATCTACTGGCCGCCCGATCGCATCGGCCTCGTGCAACATGCACGCTACACTCAAGAGGTAATTCCATGACCGACCCGGAACTGGCCTGCTACATTGACCACACATTGTTAAAACCGGACGCCACCCGCGCCCAGATCGAGCGCCTATGCGCTGAGGCAATGCACTATCACTTCGCTGCGGTGTGTGTCAACTTGTGCTGGGCGCGCCTGTGCGCCGATTTGCTCGACAAGTCCGACGTGAAGTTGGGCGTGGCGGTCGGTTTTCCGCTCGGCGCAACGACCACGCTGGCCAAGATGTTCGAAACCGAGCAGGCCATCGACGCCGGCGCGCGCGAGATCGACATGGTGATCAACATCGGCGCGCTCAAAAGCGGTTTGACCGACTTCGTGCAGCAAGACATCGCCGGCGTGGTGTCGTCGTGCCACAAAAAGAAGCGCAAGGACGCGCTGCTCAAAGTCATCATCGAATGCGGTTTGTTGACCGACGAGGAAAAGCGGCTGGCCTGTCAACTGGCGAAAGAGGCTGGGGCGGACTTCGTCAAGACCTCTACCGGCGTCAACTCGACCGGCGCAACGGTGGAGGACGTGCGGCTGATGCGCGCGGTCGTGGGGCCGGAGATGGGCGTCAAGGCTGCTGGCGGCATTCGCACACGAGATCAGGCGCTGGCAATGATCGAGGCCGGCGCCAATCGCATCGGCACCAGCGCCGGCGTGGCGATCGTAGGCGGGGCGTCTGCGATGCCTGGCCACTATTAGGCTGGGCTACCGTCGCAGTCTTTTTGCGCTCACCACGCCCGTGTTCAAGCCGATCAGGTTCAGCCCGCCGAAGAAGCGCGCGTGCTCGATCTTCATGCAGCGATCCATCACCACATCCAGCCCAGCCTCCACCGCCCGCTGCGCCGCCGCCTCGTTGACTACCCCCAGTTGCATCCACACCACTTTCGCGCCGACGGCAATGGCCTCCTCCACGATCGGCGGCACATCCGCCGAGTTACGAAAGATATCCACCACCTCGATCTC
>JANWVJ010000070.1 GCA_025056895.1 Thermoflexales bacterium | reverse complement strand
GAAGAAATGTTTGGAAACGAAGTACAGTTCGAGTTGATTAACATCGATCTGCCTGAAAGCGCCGAAGCAAAGCAGAAATACCGCTTCATCGGCCAACCGCAGTTTGTAATCGTCAACCCAGATGGCGAGGTGGTGGTATCGCGAAATGGGTTCCAGACATTCGAGCGCCTGCGCGACGACTTGAATGAGGCACTGGAGAAGCGCTAACAGGGTTTGACAGGCAGCATCTGCTACGATTGCAGCCATGAACGCAAGCCGTCGATCTGTTTTAAGGTTGAGCGCGTTGGGCATCGCGCGCTTACTGTTGCCCCCTTTGCCGCCGATCGATCGCTATACAGACGGCCCCAGCGAAGAGAGCACGTCGATTCGCCCGTTGCTCGGCTTCGGACGCGGATTGAACTGGGCCGGCGTCATTCGCAGTGAACCCCATCTGAACGCTCCCCAGACCGGCAAACTGATGCGCGATCAAGTGCTGCCGATCTACGCCGAAATAGAGACCGATTCGGGCACAGCGCACAACAAACTGTGGTATGAAGTCAAGGGCGGCTACGTGCACTCCTCGACCGTGCACGTGGTGGAGTGGCAGTTGAACCGACCGGAGACCCAGGCCGGCGAGAACGGCTTCTGGGCCGAGCTGACGGTGCCGTTTTTTGATGTGCGCAGCGGGCCGGCGCTCTCCGCGCCGCGCAACCGCTACCGCTACTACGGCGGCACGGTTTACAAAGTGATCAACGTGGTCCGCTCGACTGACCCGACCGACCAAGACCTGTGGTACCAAATCGAGGATGAAATCTTCGCCGGCCTATGGTTCGTGCCGGGCAAATATATGCGGCGCATCCCCGACTCGGACTTCAGCCCTCTTTCCTCAGACGTTGACCCAGCAGAAAAGAGATTGGTGGTCGATTTACGCGCGCAGCGCGTACACGCCTTCGAGCGCGATCGGGAAGTGTTTAGTTGCCGCGCCGCCACCGGCGCGCAGTTTCAGGCCGGCGATTTCAGCACACCGATAGGCCGGTGGTTCATCTTCCGCAAGACCCCCACCCAACACATGTACGGCGGCGCGGTGGGCGACGAAGGATCGTTTGACCTGCCCGGCATCCCCTGGGTGTGCTACTTTACGACCAGCGGCGTGGCCTTCCACGGCACGTATTGGCACAATGACTTTGGCATGCCGCGCAGCCACGGCTGCGTGAACGTGACCTCCCCACACGCCAAATGGATTTGGCGTTGGTCTATGCCCCCCAACAACCCCGCCGAACGCTACATTCACATCCGAAAAGCCGAGCTGGGCACGCCAGTTATTGTTCAATAGCCCGACATAACACACCTCGCCTCCGTGTATCTTTGGAGAGATTGGCCTGACAACAGCCGGTTCGTGAATATAATCACGGCACAGGCGTCAGGGCCGGCGCGCCGGATGGGGCCATCCGGTTTCGGTACGCCAAATAGTAGAGGAGTCGCATGGTCGTAGCGGTTGGTGCAGATCACGGCGGTTACGCGCTCAAAGTGCTGGTGGTCGAGCAGTTAAGGCGCGAAGGTCACCAGGTGATCGATGTGGGCGCCTTTAACGAAGAGCGTTCCGATTATCCGGATTTTGCCCGCCTGGTTGGCCGGGCATTGCAGGAGGGGCACGCCGAACGCGGGATTCTGATCTGCGGCAGCGGTGTGGGCGCCTGCATCGCGGCAAACAAAATGCGCGGCATTCGCGCAAGCGTATGCCACGACACTTACTCGGCCCGGCAGGGCGTCGAGCACGACGCAATGAACGTGCTGGTGCTGGGTGGACGCATCATCGGGTACGAACTGGCATTCGAGCTGACCCGCGCATTTCTCGGCGCCCAGTTCAACCAGGTTGAACGGTATATCGCCCGCCTCAAGAAAGTGGAAGCTTTGGAAACAGAACGATGTCTATGAGCAACCCAAACACGAACCCCAACGTGGCAGTTCAGCAGTTGGGCCAGAGTTTCTGGTACGACAACATTCAACGTAGCATTATTCAAAACGGCGAATTGCAACACCTGATCGACGAGTATGGTGTACTCGGCGTGACGTCGAACCCGTCGATCTTTGAAAAGGCGATTGCCGGCAGCGCCGACTATGACGAAGACATTGCCCGCTTGATGAAAGAGGGTGCAGACATCCAAACCATCTATGAGCAACTGGCCGTAGCCGACATTCAAGCCGCCGCCGACATCTTAGAGCCGGTCTATGAGCAGACGAATGGACTGGATGGCTATGTCAGCCTAGAAGTGTCTCCGGAGCTAGCGCGCGACTGCGAGGGCACGGTGAACGAAGCGCGCCGGCTGCACCGTGCCGTTGGACGCAAAAATCTGATGATCAAAGTACCGGCCACGCCCGAATGCATCCCGGCCATCCGCCAGCTCATTGCAGACGGCATCAATATCAACGTCACGCTGATCTTTTCACTCGAAGGGTATGAAGCAGTGGCGCGGGCGTTCATCGACGGCTTGAAAGCGCGCGCGGCGCAAGGCTTGTCGCTCGATGTAGCTTCCGTGGCTTCTTTCTTCGTTAGCCGCGTCGATACCCTAGTGGACAAACTGCTCGATGAAAAGATCGCCCAAACGCCGGAATGGGATCAGGAGCTGAGAACGCGCCTGAGCGCGATGAAGAGTAAAGCGGCAATTGCCAACGCCAAACTGGCATACCAAATTTTCAAACGCATTTTCGACGAACCGGAGTGGAAGGCGCTGGAATCGGCCGGCGCGCGCCCCCAGCGCGTGTTATGGGCCAGCACCAGCACCAAGAATCCTTCCCTACCCGACACCTACTATGTGGACACTCTGATCGGGCCACATACCGTCAACACGCTGCCGCCGCAAACTCTCAAAGCGTTCCGCGACCACGGCCGCGTTGCGCTCACTGTGGAACGTGACGCGGAAAGCGCAGCTCAACTGATGGACGACTTGGAGCAAGCCGGCATCTCGATGCCCCACGTGTGGCAAAAACTGCAAGATGACGGTGTGCGGCTGTTCTCAGAAGCGTTCCAGTCTTTGTTAAAAAGCATCGAGGCCAAGCGTGCAGCGATTCTTGCGCGGGGAGAAGCCGCGCACGTGGATGTCGCCTTGGGCTATGTGAGCGAGCTGGTGCGCATGAAAGCCGCGTCGCGCGCTTGGCGGCGCGATGCGTCGCTGTGGACTACAGCGCCCGAACACATCAAGGTCGTGCATAGCCGGCTGGGCTGGCTGTCCACCGTGGAAAGCATGGCCAAACAAGTGGATCACCTGAACAGCTTTGTAAAAGAGCTGAAAGCAGCCGGCTTCACCGACGCAGTTGTGCTGGGCATGGGAGGTAGCTCGCTGGCGCCGGAAGTGCTGCGCGCCACCTTCCAACCTTCAGGCGAAGCAAACTCGGCCAGCCTGCGCCTCCATGTACTGGACACAACAGACCCGACTACGGTGCTCAGCCTAGAGCGCAACCTTAATCTAGCTAAAACGGTGTTCATCGTTGCCTCCAAGTCCGGTACCACCGTCGAGATCAATTCGTTTTATAAGTACTTCCGCGCCAAGGCCGACGTGATCGCCGGCGACGCGGCTGGTCAACAATTTGTTGCCATCACAGACGAAGGTACCCCCTTGCAGTCGCTGGCTGAGGCCGAGAAGTTTCGCCGCATCTTTATCAACCCTTCGGACATCGGCGGGCGCTATTCAGCACTGTCCTACTTTGGGCTTGTGCCCGGTGCACTGGCCGGCGTGGATATCGGCTTGTTGTTGCAACGCGGCGCGCGCATGGCCGAGTGGTGCAAAGCAGATTCGCCGGCCAACCCCGGTCTGTGGCTGGGTGCGTTGCTGGGCGGCATGGCGCTAGCTTCGCGCGACAAAGTGACCTTCATTCTCTCGCCAGCTATCGCTGCATTCGGCATCTGGGTCGAACAATTGATCGCCGAGAGCACCGGCAAGCAGGGGCGCGGGATCGTGCCGGTAGAAGGAGAGCTGGTCAATCTGCGCGGCGCTATTTCCAAGCTCAGCACCGATCGGTTGTACGTGCACCTGCGATTGGAGGGGGACGACACACACGATCGATTGGTCACCTCGCTCAAACGCGCCAAGCTGCCCGTAATCGAAATCCGCCTGGCCGATCTCTATGATTTAGGCACAGAGTTCTTCCGCTGGGAGTTTGCTACCGCCATTGCCAGCCTGGTGCTGGGTGTCAATCCATTCGATGAACCGAATGTGACCGAAAGCAAGACCAACACCAAGCGTTTGCTCGACGAATTTGAGACAATCGGCATGTTCTCCAGCGAACAGAGCAGTCGCTCGGCAAACGCGCAGTTGAACAAATTCCTACGCAGCGCCGGGGCAGGAGACTATGTGTCAGTGCAAGCCTACTTGCCCTATAACCCACGCATCGCCGTTGAACTCGAGCGGATGCGCGCGGCAATCGGAGCACGCACAGGTGTTCCGGTCACCGTCGGCTATGGGCCGCGCTTCCTGCACAGCACAGGACAACTGCACAAAGGCGGCGCAAACAACGTGGTCGCGGTGCAACTGACCTACGATCCAGAGCAAGACGTGCCAATTCCCGGGGAGCCGTACTCGTTTGGTACGTTGATCCGGGCGCAGGCGTTGGGTGACTATGAGGCGCTTACGGCACACAATCGGCGCGTCATTCGCCTGCATGTGGGACGCGATCCACTGAACGGCCTGAAGAAGATCGTGCAAACGTTAAAAGGAACCAGCCGGCGCACACAAACGGTCACCAAGCCAAGCGCGAAGAAGAGAGCAACGACAAAAACTGCCGGCAAAGTTGGCGGTGCTGGACGAACGAACAGAGCTACCCGTCGGCGCACGACGCAGGCTAGAAAATCGCGCAGCGCCTAAAGATCAGGCATGCTGCGCTTGCCGCACACAGGGCCAAGCAGAGACATTCTGATCTCACACTTCAACGAGGGAAACACAACCATGCAACTAGGTCTTTTTGGACTCGGACGAATGGGCGCCAACATGGCGCGCCGGCTACATCAGGGCGGCCATGAAGTGATCGTCAGCAATCGCAGCCCGCGTCCGATCGACGAACTGATCGCTGAAGGCATTCGAGGGGTGTACAGCGTAGAAGAGTTGGTCAAATCGCTGACTCCACCTCGCGCGCTGTGGATCATGCTGCCGTCTGGCGACGTGACTGAGCAGATGATCCACAAACTGTTGACGTTACTCGCGCCGGGCGACGTGATCGTGGATGGAGGCAACTCAAACTGGCGCGACTCGAAACGGCGTTACGCCGTGTGCCGCGAGAAAGGCGTTCACTTCATGGACGAAGGAACCAGCGGTGGCATCTGGGGCTTGAAGGTCGGTTACTGTCTGATGATCGGCGGTGACCGCGAAATCTTCGAGCGGCTAGAGCCGGCTTTCAAGACACTGGCGCCAGAGAACGGCTATTTGTACTGCGGGCCGGCTGGCGCAGGACATTTCGTCAAGATGGTGCACAACGGGGTCGAATACGGCATGATGCAAGCCTATGCCGAGGGCTTTGAGATCATGGAGAAATCCGAGTTTGGCCTAGACCTGCCGGCCATCGCCAAAGTGTGGGGGCATGGCAGTGTGGTGCGTTCGTGGCTGCTTGAGTTGCTCTCCGATGCGTTGAGCAAAGACCCGCGCCTGGAGCAGATCAAAGGCTATGTAGAGGATTCAGGCGAGGGTCGATGGACGATCCAAGCCGCCATAGATGAAGACGTGCCCGCTCCTGTCATTACCCTGTCGCTCTTCCAGCGCTTCCTGTCACGCCAGGACGAATCATTCGCCGCCAAAGTGTGCGCTGCCTTGCGCAGAGAGTTCGGCGGGCCCGCCGTGAAGGGAGCCCATGAATAACACACCGGTTTCTCGTAAGACACAAGCGGCTCAAGCCCGTGTCCTGGCTGATGCGCGCGTTAGCGCTTCTCCGAGATCGCGCGATCAATCGTTGCGGGTTCCCGAATCATGCAGTGTGGTTATCTTCGGCGCTTCAGGCGACTTAGCGCATCGCAAGCTCATTCCTGCGCTGTACAGCTTGGCGCGCGGTGGCTTGTTGCCCGCCAATCTCACCGTGATCGGTTTCGGACGCAAACCTAAAACCGACGAGTCGTTTCGCGATGAAATGCGTCGCGCCGTACATGAGTTCTCCCGCTCAAAACCGATCGACGAACCAACGTGGGAACGGTTTGCTCAAGGGCTGCACTATCGCCAAGGTGATTACGATAACCAGGCCGACTATGATGCACTGCACCAGCAGTTGAGTGAGATCGAACAGGCTCAAGGCCGCTGCGGTAACCGGTTGTTCTACCTGGCGACGCCGCCGGAAGCCTACGAAACGATCACCGGGCGGATCGGCGCAACGTCACTGGGCAAGCCATGTGACAACGGCTGGACTCGTGTCATCGTTGAGAAACCGTTTGGCTACGACCTCGAATCCGCGCGGGCGCTCAACGCTCACTTACACCGCTTCTTCACCGAAGACCAGATTTACCGCATCGATCACTATCTGGGCAAAGAAACGGTGCAAAACATCCTCGTCTTTCGCTTCGCCAATACCATCTTCGAGCCGATCTGGAATTATCAATACGTCGATCACGTGCAGATCACCGTGGCCGAAGATTTGGGCGTAGAGAATCGAGGGGCCTACTACGAGAGCGCCGGCGTGATCCGCGACATCATCCAAAATCACGCCCTGCAACTGCTGGCGCTGATTGCCATGGAACCGCCGGCAGAGTTCGCCGCCGACGCGGTGCGTAACGAGAAAGTCAAGGTGCTGAAGGCGCTGCGCGTGGACAGCTCGCGCGGCGATGGCACCGTGCGCGGCCAATACGGACCGGGCAAGGTCGGTGGACGCATGGTGCCCGGCTATACCCAGGAAGAAGGCGTCTCTCCAGAATCCACAACCGAAACCTATCTGGCGATGAAACTGTTGTGTGACAACTGGCGCTGGTCGGGTGTGCCGTTCTACGTGCGCAGCGGCAAACGGTTGCCCCGCCGCGTCACCGAGATCGCCATTCAGTTCAAAATGCCGCCGCTCTTGTTGTTTAGCGGCGCAGCAGCGCAACAAATCGAGCCGAACACATTAGTGCTATCGATTCAGCCCGACGAGAGCATCACCTTGAAGTTCGAGTCCAAAGTGCCCGGCACCGGCGACCGCATTCAGCCGGTGCTGATGAACTTCGACTACGGCGAATCGTTCGAGATGCCGGCGCCAGACGCTTACGAACGTCTACTGCTGGACTGCATGCTCGGCGACTCAACACTCTTCACGCGCAGCGACGAGGTAGAGGCAGCTTGGGCGCTGATCACACCGGTGATCGAGCGGTGGCGCGACAACCCTCACGGCTTCATCGAACTGTATCGCGCCGGCACCTGGGGTCCGAAACAAGCGGACGATTTCATCGAAGCCGACGGCCGCCGGTGGCGCGCGCTATAAACTTGGGGGAATGAAATACTTCGTGGCTGTCGCCGGTAACATCGGCGCAGGCAAAACCAGCCTGACCGCTGCGCTGGCCCAACGATGGGGCTGGGATGCGCTCTTCGAGCCGGTCGGCGAGAATCCCTATCTCGCCGACTTCTACCGCGACATGCAGCGATGGGGATTTCACTCCCAGATTTTCTTTCTGTCCCGCCGGCTGAATGACTATCGCGGGTTACGCGAACGGTCCCGCTCGGTGATTCAAGATCGCAGCGTGTATGAAGACGCCGAGATTTTCGCCTACAACCTCTATCGGCAGGGGCACATGAGTGCGCGCGATTGGCACGCTTACTTTGACCTCTATCAAGCGGTGGCCTCGCTGTTGCCTCCCCCTAGCCTGGTGGTGTATGTGCGCGCCTCCGCCGGCACGCTCCTGCGCCGCATCCGAGAACGCGGTCGCGACATCGAGCGCGACATTCGCCCAGAATACCTAGAACAACTCAACGAGCTGTACGAAGATTGGATCAAGCGGTTCACGGTGTGCCGTGCGGTCACCCTCGACGCCGATGTGCTGGACTTTGCGCACAACGAATCGCATATGGCTCAGGCTGCCGAGATGATCCGCTCTGCTTTGCCGGCTGAAAACAGTTGAACACTTAAACAAAGGCGCCTGGATCAAGCATCGAGCTCGCGCATTGCTTCTTCCACCGAGGCGTTGCCATGCACAATCGCCGCAACGGCAGCGGTCATCTTGGCAGGATAGGCAGCTTGCCAAATGTGCCGGCCGATGGCCACGCCGGCTGCGCCGGCGTCAATCGCCGCTTTGATCTTGGCCAGCATCTCGCGTTCGGCCCCCGCCTTGGCCCCGCCCAGGATAACCACCGGTGCAAACGTCCCGCGAATGACCCGGTCAAACCCCTCCGCGTAGGGGCACTTGATGAGATCCGCACCCAACTCAACCCCAACCCGCGCAGCCAAAGCAATCTTGTCCACCGTGCGAAACTCCGGCCCACTATCAAATCCACCGGGAACCATCTCAGCCATCACCGGCACACCCCATGCGTGCGCTGCCTCAACTGCTTGCGCCAGTGCCTCCAAAGAGCGCCCCTCGTCTGGCGAGCCGGGGAAAGCGGAGATTGCCAATGCATCTGCGCCGAGCCTCAAAGCGGATTCAACTGTGAAATGCATCGCGCCCGGCACATCCGGCCGGCCTAAATCAGTTCGTCCGCCGTCGGCGCGCAAGATCAAACCAACGCGGGCCAGCGGGCGCTCAAAGGCGCGCGCCACACCATAGGTGGTGAGGATGGCATCGGCGCCGCCGGCGATGACAGCAGCCAGTGTATCGGCCGGATTTTCGATGCCACGCACCGGACCGCTGATCGCACCATGATCCATAGCCACGATCAACGTCCGGCCATCGGAGCGAAAGATGTGCTGAAGTCGTCGGTGAGTCATGTGGCCGAGTATAAGGCTGGCCGCAGACAAAGGGTTGCTTGACATAGCCTATCGACGGGCTACAATTGCGCCCACAATTGAATCCGATAAACGTGTAGATCGGGATACGCGCCCGTCGGCAGCAGTGACAGAGAACGGCGCATGTTCACGCGGGCATTCGATTCGCAAGAACATGGTGGGAGCGCCGCCACAGACGCGACGAGCGTACCCCCCGTGAACGCGCGACGAGAAAGCAAAGACCAACCGACTTGCACAAGCGCGCCGGGATTCGCCCGTTACCGCGAGAATGTGAGAGGCGGCTTGCTTCCTTGCGAGCAAGCCGCAAGGCGGGTGGAACCGCGAAGCAATAGTCCTTCGCCCCGGCAACGGGCGAAGGATTTTTGTTTTCATCCTGCGGCGCGCAGTTACATGATCTTTGGAGGCGATTCAGATGCCAAAACGACACAACATGCCGGAACAGCTTTTTAAGATTCGGCACTCGCTGGCGCATATCATGGCGCAAGCGGTCACCGAACGATACCCCGATGCGCGACCGACAATCGGCCCGCCGGTCGAGAACGGGTTCTACTATGACTTCGCCGTGCCTCGTCCCTTCACGCCGGAAGACTTAGAAGCATTCGAGAAGCGCATGAAGGAAATTATCCAACGCGGCGTGACATTTGAACGGAAGGAAGTGAGCGCCGAGCAAGCGCGCGCTTTGTTTGCCAACAACCCCTTCAAGCTAGAGTTGATCGATGGGTTGCTGTCTGGAGCCGGCGACGATATGGGCGAGGAAGAAGCAGACGAACCATCTTCAAACAACGCTCGCCCAACCACGATTTCTGTCTACACCCACGACACGTTCACCGACCTGTGCCGAGGGCCGCACGTCGCTAGCACACGCGAGATCAACCCCGATGGATTCAAGCTGACCAGCGCTTCGGGGGCGTACTGGCGCGGTGATGAGCGTAACCCAATGCTCCAGCGCATCTACGGCGTCGCGTTTGAGACAGAGCAGGAACTACAGCACTACCTGCATCAAATGGAGGAAGCCAAAAAACGCGATCACCGCAAGCTCGGCAAAGAGTTGGAAATCTTCTTCTTCGATGATGAAGTCGGGCCTGGCCTACCATTGTGGCAGCCAAACGGCGCAATCATCATCGAGGAACTGGAGAAACTGGCGAAAGAAATGGAGCTTAAGCACGGCTATCAGCGCGTGCGCACACCCCACGTCACCAAAGAGGACTTGTTCCTGCGCAGCGGTCACCTGCCGTATTACGCCGAGAGCATGTATCCACCGATGGAGCTGGATAACGGCGTGAAGTACTACATCAAGCCGATGAACTGCCCGATGCATCACAAGATTTTCGCCAGCAAGCCGCGCTCCTATCGCGATTTGCCGATCCGCCTGGCTGAATACGGCACGTGCTATCGCTACGAGAAAAGCGGCGAACTTTTCGGCCTGATGCGAGTGCGGTCGATGCAAATGAATGACGCGCACATCTACTGCGCGGAGGAACAGTTCGAGCAAGAGTTCATGGACGTGATCGCCATGTACCTGGAATACTTCCGGCTGTTCGGCATCGAAAAGTACGTGATGCGCCTAAGCACACACAGCCGCAAGGGACTGGGCAAGAAATATGTGGACAACGAGCCGCTATGGCTGAAGACGGAGGACATGGTGCGGCGCGCGATGCAAAAGCACAACGTGCCCTACGTCGAACAGGAAGATGAAGCGGCTTTCTACGGGCCGAAGATCGATGTGCAAATCTGGAGCGCCATCGGACGCGAATTCACTCTGGCCACCAATCAAGTGGACTTCGCCGTGCCGGCGCGCTTTAACCTTGTGTTCGTCAACCGCGAAGGCAAAGAGGAAACGCCGTTGTGCCTGCACCGCGCTCCTCTGAGCACACACGAGCGCATGGTGGGATTTTTAATCGAGCACTACGGCGGAGCATTTCCGCCTTGGCTGGCGCCGACCCAGGTGATGCTGATCCCGATTGCCGACCGGCACAATGATTATTGTCGGCAGGTCGCCGAGCGATTGGTTGCACTGGGCATGCGCGCGCAGGTAGATGACAGCACCGAGCGAATGCAAAACAAGATTCGCAAGGCGCAAGGGCAAAAGATTCCGTACATGCTGGTGGTCGGCGACAAAGAACGCGACGCCGGCGCGGTCTCTGTGCGCCTGCGCAACGGTGAAGACTTGAAAGCGATGCCGCTCGATCAATTCATTGCGCACGTCTGGCCGATTATCACCGCCCGGAAAGCCGAGCTGTGGCCAATGGAGACCGGCGGAGCGTAGCATCCGCCTCTGTCCTCCAAACAACGCTGCCGGGCCGCTGTTGTTGCTTAGCGCCGCGCGCCGGCCCAGGACAACAACTTGTCTAGCGGCCAGGTGTTGATCACTCCATCGGGTGACACCCAGGCGCGCCGGGCGACGCCGACGCCGTATAGCATGTTGCCGAGCTGCTCAGGCGCATGAGCATCGGTGCTGATGCTCAACACGCAACCCAGCTCAACGGCGCGGCGCGCCAGAACATCATTCAAGTCGAGGCGGGCCGGGTCGGCATTGATCTCCAGCGCTACGCGCCGCCGCGCAGCTTCGCGGAACAACAGGTCCCAGTCCAGGTCCCCTCCTTCGCGCTCGTTGATCAGCCGGCCAGAGGGATGGCCCAGAATATCGACTTGAGGATGGCGAATAGCTGCCAGGGCGCGCGCAGTAAGCTGATCGCGTGGTTGCGACAGGCCGGTGTGCAATGAGGCCTGCACGATGTCCAGCTCGGCAAGCACATCGTCTGGCAGGTCAAGACTGCCATCGGCTTTCACCTCAACCTCGACGCCGTGGAGCACACGCAGCCGGCCACCTAGCTGGGCGTTCACCTGGTCGATCTCTTGCCGTTGCCGGCGCACGCGCTCCGGCGTCAAGCCGTTCGCTACGGCCAAGCTCTGTGTGTGATCGGTGATCAGGATGTAGCGATAGCCACGCGCCAGCGCAGCGCGCGCCATCGTCATGACATCCGCCGCGCCATCACTCCAAGTTGTGTGCATTTGCAGATCGCCTTGCAGATCATCGAGGGCAATCAGCCTCGGCAATGCGCCGGCCAAAGCTGCTTCGATCTCGCCTCGATCTTCACGCAATTCAGGGGGTATGTACGGCAAGCCCAGAGCGCCATACAAGTCTGCTTCATTGTCGAAGCATCGCTCACCGACACCACTTTTGGTTTGTTCGCCGGGGATGGGCCGCAAGCCGTACTCGTTGAGCGACCAGCCACGCCGTTGGGCTAATTCGCGCAAACGAATGTTGTGCGCTTGGCTGCCGGTGAAATATTGTAAGGCGGCGCCCCAGTGCTGCGGTTCGACCGCGCGCAAATCCGCTTGTAAACCGTTGTCGAGTCGCACGCTGGTTTTGGTCTCGCCGGTAGCCAGCACGGCTTCGACCCATGGCAGACGACAAAAGGTCTGCATCAGCGGACCAGGGTTGGTGGTGGCAACCAGAATATCTAAGTCTCCGATCGTCTCGCGGCATCGACGCAACGAACCGGCACATTCGATCTGACGGACACCGTGCACTTGACGCAACGCGGCAATAAGCTCAAGCGCAATCGGCATCGCGTCTCCGAGTCGCATCCGTCCGGTTGCGCGGCGCTTAAACGAAGCAATGCCGGCCAGAATTTTCTCTTCGGTTTTGGCGCCGAACTTCGGCAAGTCGCGCAGCTTGCCGGCGCGCGCAGCCGCTTCCAGTTCGTCGATACCGGTCACGTTAAGTTGTTGCCACACAGCTTTAACGCGCTGCGGCCCCATATTCGGCACGTGCAACATCTCCGCCACACCATCTGGCACTTCGCGGCGCAATCGCTCGTAGAACTCCAGCCGGCCGGTGCGCATCAGCTCATCGATCTTTTTGGCGATCTCTTTACCTACACCGGGCACTTCGTGCAACCTGCCCTCTTGCCACAACTCGACGAGCGGGCGAGGATAATTGAGGATCGTCTCGGCGACCGCGCTGTAAGCGCGGGTTTTGAACACCACTTCGCCCTGGATTTGCAAGCGGGCGGCAATGTCGGCAAAGATGGCGGCAAGCTGTCGATTGGTGATCGCCATAGCTGACCTTGAAAGATGTGGTTAGAAGATACGGACGAGCTGCACCTCGTCCGATCCAAAGCCACAAGCGCGATAGAACTCTTGCGCGCGTTCGCTGCCGCGCTTGGCGTCAACCAGCAATTGAGAGGCGCGGCGCTCACGTGCCCGTCGCAGCGCAACCTCGAACATCGCGTAGCCCACTCCACGCCGGCGGAAATTCGGATCGACCACCAATGCATCCAACCAGGCATGTGTATCAGTGAGCGTTCTGGCAAAAGAGAGCGCAAAGAAAGCGATCACAGGCCGTTCAGGATGTTCGGCATCTACTGCTTCTGCCACCCATACTTCCAGATTGCTGTTGCTGCGCAGTTGTTCCAGCACATCTTGTTGCTGGCGTTCGCTCATGTTGGCCTCGGCGGGGATCAACTGCATTAAGCGAATAATGGTGGGAAAATCCGCCGGCTGAGCGCGGCGAAAGTTCAGCCACTTGTGAGCGGTATTGTTCAAATCGCTGGACGGCACCCCCAGCACACTCTGCCAACGCGCCACCACTTCGCGATGGGTGCGGAAGCACAACGGTGGAAACTCATCCGGCCTGAACACACGCGCAGCCTGTGCATCATCGCCAGCGCGCAACTTAGAGATATCGTGCGGGCGGGCGCGGTAGAAGATGATGAGCCCACTGCGCAAAGGGCCTTCGGGAAAGGAGTAGACGCCAAACAACTCAAGCAGGTCAACCTGTAGGCCGGTCTCCTCGAATGCCTCACGAATCGCTGCTTGTTCAACCGTCTCGTCAGCCTCGATGAAACCGGAGGGTAATGCCCACTCGCCTACTGCCGGCGGGTGACCGCGCTGAACGAGCACCAGGCCGCCCTCGTGCTCGATGAGAACGCCAACGCCCGGCACCGGATTCTCGTACTGAACATAGCCACAGGCGGGGCACTGCCAACGCATGCGGCCGTCCAGTTGAAACTGCTGCATGCGCGCGCCGCACTTTTGGCAAAACATGGCGTCGCGCTCATTATAATGTTGCGATGCGTCCACTGTGCAGTATCACAGGCGCAAACAAGTCGCCGAGGGCCGAGCAGAACGAGCGACCGCCAACCGATCTGCGTCGGTTGCGCCGCGAGAGCAATCGCCGTTTACTAGCGTTAACGCTCTTTGTGTTAGTTGTAGTGGGTGGCGGATTGATTGCGGTCTTGTACGGAGCGCCGGCAGCATGGATAGGCGTAGTATGTCTGCTGGCCGGCGCAGGCATCATCCTGGGACTGTGGTTCATTTTCACCTTGATCGGCAAATGGGTTGGAGAAGACTAAACACAACGTGCTCGATCGTGCAATCGAGTTGCTCTGTGTGTGCAGGAATTCCTCACAGGGCAGGAAAGTTGGCGCGTGCGCTGAGTCAACTGGCAGTGCTGTTAACCGCCACAGCGTGCGCCGCGTTGCCGTTGGGCCTAGGCGAGCAAACAAAGCAAGCGACGCCTATTCCTCTTGATCTGCCCGCAACGACGCAAGCGCAACTGCGCGATTTTGAGCTGCTGGTCAATGTTCTACGCCGGCAGCACATCAATCCACGCATAACCGACGAGAAATGGCTGGCAGAGGCCGACGCTGTGCGCAGCCGGATTGTCAACGGGATCAGCGCCGAGACCTACCTGCGCGAGATCGAGAAACTGGTGGAGCAACTCAACGATCGCTCTGTCTCGATTCAGGCGCCGGCGGCTACACCGACTGCCACCAACACTGCCACCACTACCTTTTCGGGCATTGGGGTGCTAGTGGGGCTGCCTGAACCGGACAAGGAACGCTTGGTCGTGCTGAAAGTCTATCGCGGCTCACCTGCCGAGCAAGCCGGCATCCGACCACACGACAGCATTGTGGCAATCGAC
>JANWVJ010000006.1 GCA_025056895.1 Thermoflexales bacterium | reverse complement strand
CGCGCAGAGCATCCCGAATGACTTGCGTGAGATGATCGTCAACTTGCGCCTTAATCGCCGGCAACGCTGGCGCGCATTGATCGGGCCGGCGATTTTCCCTGCCTGGGTCACCGGCGCGCTTACCGCCTCCGGCGGCGCGTGGAACGCCAGCATCGTGGCCGAGATTGTGTCATGGGGAAATACAACCCTCAAAGCAACCGGCCTGGGCGCCTATATCGCCGACGCCACTGCCATCGGCGACTGGCCGCGAATTGTCCTTGGCGTGGGAATGATGTGCGTGTTTGTAGTGGCTCTAAATCGTCTGGTATGGCGCCGCTTGTATGCGCTGGCCGAGGCGCACTACCGGCTATGAACGGTTGACATGTCCACAAGAACTGGAACTGAAAACGGAGGGTCTTATGGCGACGACACCGATCAATCTCACGGTGATGCAGAAGGCTGCACCCACTGCTACTCGTCCTGTGCTGCTTCAGGCAACGAAGGTGTGCAAGGCGTTTGATCTGCCCGACGGCAAGGGCATCTTCACCGTGTTGCAAGACATCAACCTGACGATCTACGAAGGCGAGTTTGTGGCCCTGTTGGGCAAGAGCGGCAGCGGCAAGAGCACCTTGCTGCGCATCCTGGCCGGCTTGATTCCGCCTTCTAGCGGCCTGGTGGTTTCAAGCGGCAAGCCGGTAGAAGGTCCTAATCCGGACGTGGCGATGGTTTTCCAGAGCTTCGCCCTGTTGCCGTGGCTGACCGTGCAAGAGAACGTGGAGCTGGGCCTGAAGGCGCAAGGAGTGCCGCGTGAAGAGCGCCGGCGACGCGCGTTGCAGGCCATCGACCGCGTCGGCCTCGACGGCTTTGAGAGCGCCTATCCCAAAGAGCTGTCGGGCGGTATGAAGCAACGCGTCGGTCTGGCCCGCGCGTTTGTCATGCAGCCGTCTCTGCTCTTTATGGACGAGCCGTTCAGTGGTTTGGATGTGCTCACTGCCGAGAACTTGCGCAGCGAAGTGGCCGACTTGTGGGCGGCCGGCAACTTCCCAGCCCGCAGTGTCTTGCTCGTAACACACAACATCGATGACGCTGTGTTGTTGGCCGATCGCGTGCTGATTCTCGGCGCCAATCCGGGTCGTGTGCGCGGCGAAGTGCGCATCGATCTGCCCCGCCCACGCGAACGAACCATGCCCGGCTACGAGCAGATCAAAGACGCCATCTATTTGGCGATGACAAACCCAGAAGCCGACGTGCAGCAACTGGTCGCCGGCATCGACCGGCGCATGGAAAAGCGCTTCCCGCCGTTGCCGCACGCGCGCATCGGAGGAGTCAGCGGTTTGCTGGAGCTGGTGGATGAGCGCGGCGGCGCATATGAAGTCGCCGAGCTGGCCGGCGAATTGCACATTGACGCCGACGACCTGTGGCACTTCCTGGACGCTGCGCGTCTGTTGGGCTTTGCCGAAGTGCACAACGGCCGTGTGTCGTTGACGCCCGCCGGCCACGCGTTCGTCGAGGCAGATATTCTGGAGAGTAAAGAGTTGTTCCGCCGCCAGGCGCTGGAGCGTGTGCCGCTCGTGCGCTTCATTGCCAACACCTTAAAAGGCTCGAAGCGCGCTGAAATGGACGCCGAGTTCTTTCTGGATGTGCTGGACGAACATTTCCCGGCCGACGAAGCCCAGCGCCAGTTGGAGACGGCGGTGGAGTGGGGGCGTTACGCCGAGTTATTCGAATACGACGCCGATAGAAATCGCTTGCGCCTGCCGGAGGAATCGCTGGCCGACGCGCCGGCTTGATGAAGCAGGCGGGTATTGAAGGCAGCGCCGTCAACGTAACGCGCGACGCACCGTTGTGATGGCGCTGCTCAAACCCGCTTTGAATCACAATCGTTCGATCACGGCTGCGCCCATTTCTTTTGTGCCCAGCACGGTGGCGCCAGGTGAGGCAATGTCTTTACAGCGCAGGCCGTCGTTGAGTGCGCGTTCTACCGCGCTCTCGATACGCGCGGCTTCTTCTTCCAACCCAAACGACCAACGCAGCATCATGGCGACGCTGAGGATGGTGGCGAGCGGGTTGGCGATGCCCTGACCGGCGATATCAGGCGCGCTGCCGTGGATCGGCTCGTATAGCCCGCGCCGATAGCCGTGCCGGTTCAGCTTCTCGCCCAGCGAGGCGCTGGGCAACATCCCCATCGAGCCGGCCAACATCGCCGCTTCATCGCTCAGAATGTCGCCGAACAGGTTCTCGGTGGCGATCACATCATAGTTCTTCGGCGCGCGAATCAGGTGCATGGCGCAGGCGTCCACCAGCACATCTTCGTATTGCACGTCGGGATACTCGGCGGCCACCTCATGTGCAACGGCACGCCACAGCCGAGAGGTGGCCAGCACGTTGGCTTTGTCCACCGAGGTCAGCTTGCGCCGGCGTCCGCGCGCCAGCTCGAACGCGATGCGCATCAGGCGCGCGATCTCTTTCTCGGTGTACTGGGTGGTGTCCACTGCTTCGCGCGCCGGCGGTCGGCCGCTTTGACCTTGCGGTTTGCCAAAATATGCGCCGCCGGTCAGCTCGCGCACGATCAGCACATCCACCCCGCGCACGACTTCTGGTTTTAAGGTTGACGCATCAACCAGGGCATCGAATACTTTCACCGGACGCAAGTTGGCGAACAGGCCCAACGCCTTGCGGATGCCGAGCAGTCCTTGTTCGGGGCGCACTTTTGATCTGGGGTCGCTCCATTTCGGTCCGCCTACCGCACCCAGCAGCACCGCATCGGCTGCTTTGCAGGCGGCGACGGTTTCTGCCGGCAACGGCTTGCCGGCGCGGTCGATAGCAATCCCGCCGATTAAGGCATAGTCCAGTTCCAGCTTGTGATGGTGACGCTTGGCAACGGCTTTGAGCACGTTGATTGCTTCGCGGGTGACTTCGGGGCCGATGCCGTCGCCGGCCAGGACAGTGATTTTAAGGTTCATGGAAGGCAAATGGGTGATTCAGCGATTGGGCGATTGAGTGATTGAGCCATTGAGCCAATCGCTCAATGTCCCGATTGCTCAACGGCTCCATTCTTCTTAGGAGCGGGCGACGGGATTCGAACCCGCGATCTTCTGCTTGGAAGGCAGACGCTGTACCCCTCAGCTACACCCGCATTGAACCAACGAAAGAGTATTATAACCTTATTATTCAGCGTTGCTGCTTTTTGGCGCCGCTGTTTCATGCTCTGTGTCGAAGGGCGCGTCGCTCGAGCCGATGTCTTTTCCTCTTCGAATCGGAGGATCGCATGAAAGAAACGCTTCTCAATGGTGAATGGGCGCTGATCGATGAACCGCTGACTACCCTGCCTCAGGACGCTGAACGCGTCTTGGCGCGCACAGAAGGATGGATGTCCCAGCCGGTGCCCGGCGATATCCATCAAGGCTTGATGGCGGCCGGCCGCATCCGCGACCCCTTGCTCGGTCTGAATAGTTTCGATTGTGCTTGGACGGAAGACCGCTCGTGGTGGTTCCGTAAGATTTTCCCAACCGAGCCGGCTTGGCTTGCCTCAGACGCCGTCGAACTGGAGCTGAACGGTCTGGACGCCAATGCATCGATTTTCCTGAATGGCCACCACTTAGGTGATCACCGGAGCGCGTTCTATCCTTTTGTGACAGACATCAAAACGCACCTCAATGTAGGAGGCCACAACACGTTGCTGGTGCGGCTCACTACTGGTGTGGAGGGCGTGACGTCGGACATGCTTGCTGCGCTGGGTGTACCGGTCAGCACCGAAGCCGGCAATGGCCGACCTGAACGGGGTGATCAACGGCGCGTCTTTGTCCGCAAACCGCAATACTCGTTCGGTTGGGATTGGAGTCCGCGCGTAGCGACTACGGCAATCGCAGGTGATGTGAAGGTGCGCGCCTTCAACACGGCCTGCATCCGCGACGTGCGCGTGTTGCCGCACCGTCTGCCGGATGCAGATATTACACGCGCGATCGATGTGCGCGTCACGGTCACAGTGGATTTTTTGCATTATTTCAAGACCGGCGAGGGAACACTCCGCTTGACCCTCTATGATGCCGACCGCCGGCAGGTTCTTCCCCCGCTCAGCAAAACCGTTCTCTTGCGCTCTGGCCTAAACTTTATCGATTTCGCGCTACATCTCAACGCTCCACGCCTGTGGTGGCCAAATGGATTGGGTGCGCAGCATCGCTACGTCGTTCAAGTGGAACTGCGCACGCAACGTGAGCGGGCTGTGCACACGGTCAAAGCCGGCCTGCGCTTCATAGACCTCATTGACCGCGACAGGTTTGCTTTTGTGGTGAACGACCGCAACCTCTTTTGCAAAGGCGCGAACTGGATTCCCGCTGATACATTGTACGCACGGGTGACCTCTGAGAAGTACGATCAGCTTGTGCGCGAGGCGCAGTGCGCCAACTTCAACATGTTGCGGGTGTGGGGTGGGGGATTGTACGAGCCAGAAGCCTTTTACGACGCCTGTGATCGCTACGGTATTCTGGTCTGGCATGACTTCATGTTCGCCTGCGCCCCGTATCCCGATCATCTGCCTTGGTTTGTCGAAGAAGTGCGGCGTGAAGCCGACTATCAAACCAAACGTTTGCGCAATCACGCCTGCATCGCGCTGTGGAGCGGCAGCAACGAGAACAACTGGGCCTTCGACGAGTGGTGGCATGGTCAGACGCGCAGCGGCGCGTATCTGTACAACTATCTGCTGCCGGCTATCGTGCGCGCCAACTGCCCGGAGATTCCTTACTGGAACGGCTCACCCTACGGCGGTGAGACGCCTAACGCGCCTGATGTGGGGGATCGCCATCACTGGTTTGACTGCATGATGAACCCAGACATGAACAAGCGCATCACGCCTGAAGAGTACGACAAGTGCACAGCGCTGTTTATCTCTGAATATGGCTATATCGGCGCGCCTGTGAAGGAAACCGTGATGGCCTATCTCGACGGCGCGCCCTTGGATCGGCAAAGCCCTGTCTGGCAACACCATAACAATACCTTCGAGAAGAATACGGTGGACGCCGGCATCCGCAAGCACTATGCCGATCCGGAATCGATCTCACTGGACGAGTATTTTTTGTACAGCGGCTTGACGCAGGGGCTGATGTATGGCTACTCGTTGGAGTCATTCCGCGCACGGTCGAATTGCTATGGTGGATTGTTCTGGATGTATGCCGATTGTTGGGGCGAAGTGGGCTGGACGATTCTGGACTCCTATCTGCGTCGCAAGCCGGCGTGGTATTTTGTGCGGCGTGCGTTCGCTCCGGCGCGCCTGATTTTGCGCGAGACAACCAAGGGTCGCGTAACGATAACTTTGGTCAACGACACCCCGCTCGTGTTAAAAGGTATTCTGGAATATGGCGTGATGCCGCTCGATGGCCGGCCGCGCGATCAGCGGCGCGATCTGCGGCGCGCGCGTTTTCTCTCGCTCCCTATGACCCGTTCCATCGTAGCCGAGTTTCGGCGTGGAGCGCACGATCCGGCCACCCATCTGTGGATGGCGCGCGTGACGCGCTTGAATACGCCAGAGGTGCAGATTATCCCTGCCACGCTGCGGGTGAGCGATGTGCGCAACTTGAAGCTCTTGAAACCGAATCTGACGCTGGCTCTCTCGAAAGCCGGCCCCCGTCTCTGGCACGCTTCTGTGAGCAGCGATATCTTTGCCCACGCCGTACAGTTGACGCTGCCGGCGGACGCACTGCCGGAAGACAATTATTTTGACCTGTTGCCCGGCGAGACTCGCACAGTATTGATTACCTCTGGACGCCCTTTGCACCTCGGTCAAGTGGGCCTGACCAGTGTCTGGAGAAGCGATAGGTGAGGGATCGATTATTGTCAAGTCAATGCTTGAAGATTTAACGCCGCAAGTTGCAGTTTCGGGCTTTACAAACCGTCTATTCTGCTGTTTCAACAGACTTTGGGTGTTCTGCGTTGACATTCCATCAGAGCTTGGATAACATGTTTGCGGTGAGGCAACCGCGTCTGCTCATTGCTATCCCTCGGAGAGTCTGTCTGATATCGGTGCGTCTAATATCGACTTTGTGGCGCGGTTAAGGAGGTGTCTAGAGAGGAAATCACTTTTATATCTATACCAACTAAATGGGTCATCCTATTCACTAGGTTATCCTATTAATTGCTGTCCGAGTAAACGAGGAGGAAGTTCGCATGAAAAAGCCAAGACGCCTTTTTAAGTCCGTAGTTTTGCTTGCCGCTGCCTCAATGCTGTTCGCAGCCTGCGCACAAGCTCCTGCGCCGACGGCTGCCCCTGCCGAGCAACCTGCCGCTCCCGCCGAACAACCGGCTGCCCCCGCCGAACAACCGGCTGCCCCCGCCGGCAAGTATCAAGAATCGCCGATGTTGGCCGAAAAGGTGAAGGCCGGCCAACTTCCGCCGGTCGATGAGCGCCTGCCCGAAGATCCATTTGTGGTTGGCCCCGGCGTATTGCTCCCCGAAAGCGATTTGCCGGATTGGCAGCCGGGCAAGTACGGCGGTACGCTGCGATCCGCCCATTCCGTCGCAAACTGGGCGCCGGATATTTTCGTGATGATGAACGAGCCGCTGTTGAGCGCCCCCGGCATTGGCGTGCAGGGTATTCGCGGTAACGTCCTCAAGGATTTCAAAGTCGAGAATGACAACAAAGAGATCACCTTCTACATGCGCAAGGGCTTGAAGTGGTCGGACGGCACACCGGTGACCACTGAAGACGTGCGCTTTGTGTGGGAAGACATTTACGGCAACGAGAAGTTGTATCCAAACGGCGTGCCGAACATCTTCCGCACTGGCTACTCGCCGAGCGGCGAGCCGGGCAAGTTGGAGATCATCGACGACTTCACCTTCAAGATCACGTTCCCCGCGCCCTACGGCGGCTTTTTGCGCAACATCACTATTGAGGGATGGCGCGGCTATACCGAGCTGTTGCGCCCCAGCCACTACCTCAAGCAATTCCATCCCACCTATACGGACATGGAGAAGCTCAAGCCTCTCCTCGAAGAGCAGAAGCTGACCGACGAGTGGTGGAACCTGTTTAACCTGAAAGACTGCACGAACTGGGAAATGACCAACCCGCAGTGCGTGAACTATCCCGCGCTGAACCCGTGGATCGGCGTGCCGGCCGATCAGGGCGTCCTCAAGTTCGAGCGCAATCCCTACTACTACAAGGTTGACACCGAGGGCAAGCAACTCCCCTACATCGACACGATCATTTCCACTCAGATGGAAAACGTGGAGATGGTGAACGTGAAGGTCGTGACCGGCGATGTGGACTTCCTGCGCGAGAGCACGGCCTTGGTGAAAGTCCCTCTGTACAAAGAGAATGAGGACAAAGCCAATATCCGCGTCGTGCTCCTGGATATGCACGTCGATTCGAGCGGCTTGCGTCTGAACCAGACCTACTCGGACACCGTCTGGCAGCAAATCGCCCAAGACTTCCGTTTCCGCAAGGCGGTCAGCCATGCCATCAACCGTCAAGAGATCATCGACAGCATCTACTACGGCTATGCTTCATTGCCCTTGACGACGGTGGGCGAGGAGAACGCTACGTATGATGTAGCGCTGGCTAATAAGCTGCTGGATGAGATCGGCCTCGACAAGAAAGATGCCAACGGCATTCGCCTGCGGCCGGACGGCAAACCGCTGACGATTCTGCTTGAACATGGCGCACACGCCCCAGACCTGGCGCCGGTGGCCGAGATTGTGCAGACCAACCTGCGCGATGTGGGGATTGACGTGCAGGTCAAGCAGATCGATCCCTCGCTGTGGGGCCAGCGTTGGAACAACAACGAGATTCAGGCCACGGTGATGTGGAGCCATGACCAAGGCTGGGCCAATGACGGTACAAGCGGAAACGTGGATCGCGCCGGCCGCCTGTGGGCTGTCTGGTACAACACCCAGGGCAAGGAAGGCGTCGAGCCGCCGGCGTGGGCCAAGAAAGCCTTCGAACTGGATGAGACCCGCTGGAGCACCGTCCCCGGCTCGGATGAATACAACCGTCTGTGGGAAGAAGGCCGGGCCTGGGAGCGCCAGAACTTGCCGTACATCAACTTCGTCGAACAGGTCAAGTATCCGATGATCGCCAACAAAGACCTGCGCAACGTGGCAAGCGCCGGCTTTGCCATCGCGTGCAACTTCGCGGGCGAGCAACTGTGGTTCGATCGCTAAGCGGCTTCCAGACGGCTTGCCGTTGAGTGTGATCACTGCCGAGCGCAGCTCGCCAGCACAGCTCGGCAGTGATCCACTCGTCTTAGCCACAGGCCCAATCTCGCTCGGGCTGAGGGTCAGTCTCCAGGAGGAAACATTAGGTGTTAGCGTATATTGCTCGCCGCATCGTGACCTTGATCCCCATTCTCTTCCTGATCTCGATTGTGTCCTTCATCGTGATCGAGTTGCCGCCAGGCGACTGGGTCACCTTCCAGATCGAAAGCCTGCGCATGTCCGGCATCGAGCTGGGACAGGACGAGGCCGACCGCCTCACACGACAGTACGGCTTAGACAAGCCACTTCACGAGCGGTATCTGCGCTGGATCGAGAATATGCTTTTTTACGGCAATCTAGGCTGGTCCTTTCAGTGGAATCGGCCTGTGAATGACTTGTTGGCCGAACGCATTCCGCTTACGATGGCCATTTCAATTGCCTCGTTGT
This sequence comes from Thermoflexales bacterium, assembly GCA_025056895.1. Classification (GTDB taxonomy): domain Bacteria; phylum Chloroflexota; class Anaerolineae; order J036; family Brachytrichaceae; genus Roseilinea. Next base: position 46,764 of record JANWVJ010000006.1, on the reverse strand, counting down.
TGTTGTCGTGGGCGATTGCGATCCCTATCGGCATTTATTCGGCCACGCACCAATACTCGGTCTGGGATTACATTTTTACGTTCATCGGCTTTATCGGTCTGGCCACGCCGGGCTTTCTGGTAGCGCTGGTGTTGGCTTGGCTCATCTTCACTACCACCGGCTTTTCACCGCTGGGCCTCTTTTCGACCCAATACGTCGATGCACCGTGGTCGTGGGAAAAGCTGGTCGATATGTTAAAACATTTGGTTCTGCCGTTGTTCATTATCGGTCTGAGCAGCACGGGCACAACCATCCGCGTCATGCGCGCCAATCTCCTGGACGAACTGAAAAAGCAGTACGTAATTACGGCGCGGGCAAAAGGTCTCTCTGAGACGAAGTTGTTGCTCAAATACCCCGTTCGCATGGCCATCAATCCGATCGTCAGCACCGTTGGTTGGATTTTGCCAGGGTTGGTGTCAGGCGAAGTGCTGGTGTCGATCGTGCTCAGCATCCAGACGACTGGCCCCTTGCTCTTGCGCGCGGTTCTGGCCCAAGACATGTATCTGGCCGGCAGCATCGTCATGATTCTCAGCACGTTGACTGTCATTGGCACATTGTTGTCTGATATTCTGCTCGCTGCCCTGGACCCCCGCATTCGGTACGGAGGAGTGAAGAAGTGAGCGTCAAGCCCTCTCTAGTTTCTGCACCGCCGGCCGGTGAATCTGCTTTGGAGCCGGCCGAAGAGCAAACTCGGCCCCAGGACGAGCGGTTCTATTACGCTACACAGCGCCAGCTCATCTGGTGGCGCTTCCGTAAACACAAAGTCGCTGTCGTGGCCGGTATTCTGCTGATCTTGCTTTACATCGCTGCCATCTTCGCCGACTTTGTGGCGCCTTACAGCCCGGTGACGCGCTTTGAAGGATTGCAACAAAAGCCGCCTACCGTCATCTACTTCAGCCGTGAAGGGGTTGGATTGACTGCTCCCTTCATCTACCCAGTGAAACGCAAAGTCGATCCCAAGACATTTAAGTTTGTTTTTGAGCCGGATACGACGAATCCCATCCCGATCCAGTTCTTCACCAAAGGCGAGCCGTATAAGTTCGCCGGCTTGATCGACACCGATCTACACTTGTTCGGCACCGGTCCCGGCAATCCGCCGATCAACCTGTTCGGCACCGACCGGCTTGGGCGTGATCTGTTCTCGCGCACGATTTTTGGAGCGCGCATCTCACTGTCCATCGGCTTGTTAGGTGTGATGGTCAGCTTTATGCTAGGGGTGATCTTAGGCGGCATCTCCGGTTATTTCGGCGGTCTCCCTGACGACATCATCCAGCGCGTCATCGACTTTCTTTTGTCGATTCCCACGTTGCCGCTGTGGATCGCGTTGTCGGCAGCGCTGCCCCGCAACTGGCCGACCGTGCAGACGTATTTCGCTATCACCCTCATCCTGTCGGTGATCGGGTGGGCCGGGCTGGCGCGGGTAGTGCGCGGTAAGCTCTTACAATTGCGCGAAGAAGACTACGCCCTCGCGGCGCAGGCTGCCGGCGCCAGCCGAAGCCGCATCATCATGCGGCATCTGTTGCCTGGGTTTACCAGCCATCTCATCGTCTCCATTACGACCTCTATTCCCGGCGTCATTCTGGGCGAAACAGCGTTGAGCTTCATCGGCCTAGGGATGCAGCCGCCTGCCGTTAGTTGGGGTGTCTTGTTGCAGGACGCTCAAAATATCGTCGCTGTGGCGCAGCAATCTTGGTTGTTGATCCCCGCCCTGTTTGTAATCGTCGCAGTACTGCTGTTCAACTTCGTGGGTGATGGCCTACGCGACGCCGCTGATCCGTACACCAGATAGTGTTTGTCCGGTATCGCCGGCCGATCAGCCGGCGCCCAGGTGGATACAGAAACCAGAACATGACAACAACTCCAACGAACGACAAGCTGATCGAAGTGCGTGACCTGCGCACGTACTTCTACCTGTATGAGGGCGTTGTCAAAGCTGTGGATGGCGTCAGCTTTGAAATCCGACAGGGCCGCTCGCTCGGCGTGATCGGCGAAAGCGGGTGCGGCAAGTCCGTGACCGCCCAGTCAATCATGCGCATTGCGCCAGAACCCCCTGCCAAGCATGTCGGCGGAGAAATCTTGTTGCATCTAGGCCGTGATGGCAACGGCGAAGTCGTCGACATGCTCAAACTCGATCCGCACGGCGATCGTATTCGCGCCTTGCGCTGGAAAGAGATCGCCATGATCTTCCAAGAGCCGATGACTTCCTTCAGCCCCTTGTTCACCATCGGCAATCAAATCGGCGAAGCCATCCAGTTGCATCTGCCCGGCCTGTCCAAAAAGCAGGTGCGCGAGCGCACCATTGATTTGCTCGGTCGCGTCGGCATTCCTCAGCCCAAGCGTTTGATTGATGCCTATCCTCATCAACTTAGCGGTGGCATGCGCCAGCGTGCGATGATCGCCATGGCCCTCTCGTGCAACCCACGCTTGTTGATCGCAGACGAGCCGACTACTGCTCTAGACGTGACCATCGAAGCCCAGATTCTCGAATTGATCGCTACGTTGCAGCAGGAGTTCAACATGGCGCTCATGTACATCAGCCATGACCTTGCTGTGGTGAGTGAAATGTCCGACGAGATCATGGTGATGTATCTCGGATCGGTCATGGAGCAGGCTGAGACCGGCGAAATCTTCAACAATCCCCTGCATCCTTACACTCAGGCGCTGTGGCGGTCGATTCCCAGAATCGAGGGCGGTCAGGACCGCTTGGTGCCGATTAGCGGCACCCTGCCCAGCCCGTACAATTTGCCCAAAGGCTGTCCGTTCTATACGCGCTGCGAACATCGTATGCCCGGCATCTGCGATGCCGCCCGACCGCCCATGATCGAAGTCAGTCCGAACCATAAAGTGAGTTGCTTCCTCTACAAACAGGAATAGACCCTTCGACCTGGTGGATATTGCTGCGTCATCAGCTAAACCGAGGAGAAATACCGCGTGAGTGTGCAAACAAGTGTGCAGATGAATGACCCCGCCCAACCGATGACCTCCGCTACATCGCTGCTCGAGATCAAGAATTTGCGCAAATGGTTCCCCGTTCAAAGAGGATTTTTCAAACGAACGGTGGGATATGTTAAAGCAGTGGATGGCGTCAGTCTGGTGATCCAGCCCGGTGAAACACTCGGTGTAGTGGGAGAAAGCGGCAGCGGCAAGACGACGCTGGGACGTTGTGTGTTGCGCCTATATGAGCTGACCGACGGCGAAATTTGGTTGCGCGACGGGGAGCGCATGTTGCCGGTGCATGAGTTGGAGGGTAAGGAGCTACGCGCCTTTCGCCGCAACGCCCAGATGATCTTTCAAGACCCCTATTCGTCACTGAATCCACGCATGAACGTGCTGGAAACGGTGGGCGAGCCGCTGTTGGTGAACAATGTCGCCAAAGGCAAAGAGCTGGAAGATCGCGTCACGGAAGTGATTTTGCAAGTGGGCTTGCGCGTCGAGCATCTGCGGCGTTTCCCTCATAGCTTCAGCGGCGGTCAACGCCAGCGCATCGGCATCGCCCGCGCTCTAGTGGTGCGGCCCAAGCTCGTTGTGGCCGACGAGCCGGTGTCGGCGCTCGATGTCTCCATCCAGGCTCAGATTCTGAACTTGCTTAAGGACCTTCAGGCGGAGTACCGGCTTACTTACATCTTCATTACCCATGCGATGAGCGTAGTGCGCTACATGGCTGATCGGATTGCAGTCATGTACGCCGGCAAGCTGGTCGAGGTGGCTGACAAGGAGTCGCTGCTCACGCATCCGCGTCACCCCTACACCGAGGCGTTGTTGGCGGCTGTGCCGCGCACTACCAGTGGCCGCAATGTCAAACGCGTCGTCTCGGTGGGTGAGGTGCCTGACTTGGCCAATCTGCCCAGCGGTTGCGTGTTTCATCCGCGTTGCAAATACGCCGTAGAACGTTGCAAAGTGGAGGAGCCTGAATTGCGCGAATTAGACGGCCAACTGGTGAAATGCCACTTGGCTGAACAACTGACCTTAAGGGGTATAGGCCCTTCGCCGAACGGCGCCGGCAAAGGATGACGGCGCCCGTTTGCCTGCCGTGTTAAAACAGAAACGCCCGAAACACACCATTTCGGGCGTTTCTGTGTCTGTCGCCGAACGCTTTACTTCATCGAGTTGAGAATCTTTTCCAGTGACTCGCGCGAAGGCCGTAGGCGCTCAGCCGGCACGTGAACGAGCGGCGTGCCGTTTAAGCGCAGCGTCTCCGCCAGATTCGGCCGGCGGTTGTCCACATACAGCAAGCCGGTGATAAAAAGCTGCTTCTCACGGGCTTCTTCTAGCAATTTGATCGCCGCTGCGCGATCGGTCGGGTCGTGCTTGCTGTCCACCTTCTTCAGCAAAATGTGCGAGCCGTCATGCAGAGTGACTTCTTTGACTTCGCCTTCTTCGTAATCTACTGTGATCTCTTCCTGGTGCGGTACATAGGTGAAGTCGTTGATGCGGTCATCGTTGGTTTTGCCCCACACGTAGCTCTTGGTGGAGTCGTCGTGATTGTTGAAGGTCACACACGGGCTGATAATGTCAATCACCGCTGTGCCGCGATGGCTGAGCGCAGCCTTGATCAAGGTGACCACTTGTTTGGGGTCGCCGGCGAACGAACGCGCCACAAAGCCGCACTCGGCGGTGATTGCTTCCATGCATAGATCGATGGGCGGTAATTCGTTCCGGCCGGCGTGCTTCAATTCTTGACCCACATCGGCTGTGGCAGAAAACTGCCCTTTGGTCAAACCATATACGCCGTTGTTCTCGATGATGTACACCATGCGCACGTTCCGCCGCACCATGTGCTTGAAGTTACCCAGCCCGATGCTGCCGGTGTCGCCATCTCCGCTTACCCCGATGCCGATCAGGTGATGATTGGCAGTCAGTGCCCCCGTCGCAACTGCCGCCATGCGCCCATGCAACGTATTGAATCCCCACGCGCGATTCATGAAGTAGGCCGGGCTTTTGCTGGAGCAACCGATGCCGCTCAGTTTGATCACGTTTTCCGGCTTTATCCCCATCTCGTAGAAGGCAGTGATGATCTGCGAGGCAATCGAATCGTGCCCGCACCCCGCGCATAACGTTGAATCGTTGCCTTTGTAGTCAACCTTTTGCAACCCGATCACATTCACTTTTTGAAGCGATACTGTTCCCATCTCGCTTTCTCCTTGGCTGTACTGTGCTGTTCTGAAGATGTCACGCTCGGTTGGCCGAACCTTCGCCGGCCTGAACGGCCGTGCTGATCCATTCTGCTGTCAAGGGCAGGCCGTCTGAATGATTGGCAGCGTGCAACCGTGTGGCGTACTCCGGCGCGTGTAGGCGCAACAGTTGCAGCATTTGGGCATCGCTGTTCAGCTCCACCACGTAGCAGCGCCGATGCGCAGCGATAAACTCGGTCGTTGTTTGCTCCAAAGGCAAGGCGCGTAATCTCAGATAGGAGGTCTTCAAGCCTGCCTCTGCTAACATAGCGCGCGCTTCTTGCACGGCCGGATCGGCTGAGCCATAGCTGATGATGCCCACTTCGGCGCCTTCCACGTATTCAGCAATCGGTTTCGGCATCAGCCGGCGCGCCGTCTCGAACTTGCGGGCTAGGCGAACCATATTGTTCTCCCAGTCTTCGGGGCGCTCGGAGAGTTGGGCGCGCTCGTTGTGGCCGGTGCCGCGCGCAAAGTAAGCCGCCAGTGGATGATCGGTCCCCGGCAGGGTGCGATAGCCGATGCCGTCGCCGTCCACATCGCGATAGCGTGCGAATCCTCCCAGACGCTTCAAGTCTTCGGCGCTCAGCACTTTGCCGCGATCCATCGGTTGGTCAGGGTAGTCGAACGGCTCACTCATCCACTGATTCATGCCCAAGTCGAGATCGCTTAGCACAAACACAGGGGTTTGCAGACGTTCGGCCAGGTCGAAGGCGCGCCAACCGAACTCGAAGCATTCTTTCACGTTGCCGGGAATGTAACAAGGATGCTTGGTGTCACCGTGGCCTAGGAAGTACACCTTGAGTACGTCGCCTTGCGACACGCGGGTGGGCATGCCTGTGCTCGGCCCAACACGTTGTACATCCCAGATGACCGCCGGCACTTCGGCAAAGTAGGCCAGGCCGGTGAACTCTGTCATCAGGGAGATGCCCGGTCCCGAAGTAGAAGTCATCGCGCGTGCTCCGACCCAGCCGGCCCCGACCACCATTCCCAACGCGGCCAACTCATCTTCTGCTTGGACAACCGCATAAGTAGGCGCCCCCGTTTGGGGATCCGTGCGCAGTTGGGGCAAAAAGTGGTTCAAGGCATCGGCCAGCCCAGTGGCCGGTGTAATCGGATACCAGGCAGCGAAAGTGACCCCTCCGTAGATCGCGCCGAGGGCGCCGGCGGTGTTGCCGTCGATCATGATCAGTCCTTCGGTGGCGTTCATCCGCTCTACGCGGAAGGGATCGGTCTTGATCAGGTTTTCCGCTGCCCACTCGTGCGCCAGGCGCACCACCTTCATGTTCGACTCGACCGGCTTGCGCTTACCTTTGAAGTGGAAGAGAAGGGCGCTTTCGATATCTGCCAAGTCGATGCCCAGCAGTTGGGCCAGCGCGCCGACGTACACCATGTTCGCCACGTAGGTGCGTAGCTTGGGTTCCTTCTCATTCTCGGTTGCCAGCTTCTTCACCGGGATGGGATAGTGCGAGATGTCGCTTCGACTCAGCGGCAGCTTGATGTCATCGGCGTACATGAAGAACCCGCCGCTTTGCACGGACTGGTAGTCCTCGAGGGCGGTTGCTGGGTTGAGCGTGACGACGATTTCAGCGTGTGGCCGGCGAGCCACAAAGCCGTTTTTATTCGCGCGGATCGTGTACCAAGTGGGCATCCCCTGGATATTGGAGGGGAACAAGTTCTTGCCGCTGACCGGAATGCCCATCTTGAACAGAGCGCGCAGCAAGGTCGTGTTGGCCGTTTGGCTGCCCGAACCATTCTTGGTTGCGACCATGATCGAAAAGTCGTTGACGACTGGGGATCGGCTGGCCAGAGTTTCCTCGTGAAGGCCGGCCTGCTGACTGGGTTGCACTGAAGCAATCATCTCGTTTCTCCTTCCACTTCCATACTCCACATGTAGGTTGATCGATCTACAAATCAATTTGTCGATGGCTTAGTGACGCGATTGGGTCAGGGTTGTTTCGCCGAGCGAAACGGGATTGCCCTGTTTGCGCTCGACTCGACCGTTTGTCTTGCTGTCAGCCGCGCGCGTGGAACGGGCGCGTGACCCGCCGGCTCTGGCCGGCTCGCGGTGCTGCAAAAGCTGAGCATGTTCCACCAACAAGCGGTGACCTTCATCCAGCCGGCCCGCTACGATTGCTTGCACAATGCGCTCGTGATACGTCCACACTTCGCGCAGATATTCATAGTCCGAAAATACATTCAGGCCGACAGCTTCATATGCTTCCCAGTAGGCCTCCAGCAAGCCCAGCACAAACGGATTGTTCAGCCGGCCAAAAATCGTCATGTGCAGGGCGCGATGCTCGGCGTGTGGAATGTGAATCGGCCGGCCTTCCAGCTTAGCCCACGCTCGTTCAACGATGGCAAGCAACTGGCGATGATCTTCTGCCGTCAAGCGATGGACGGCCTCGTCCCAGAAGGCAGATTCAACGTGATTGCGCAAGGCGCTAAATGTCTCAAAATGGGCGGGATTGTAAGCGAGGGCGTACAATAAACTGAAGCGGATCGCGGGGAGGAAGCTATACTCGGAAAGCCGGATGCCGGCGCGCGGACGCACATCGACCAGACCCAAGCTGCGCGCCACTTCGAGTTGTTCACGCAACTTGCCAATGCTGATTTCCAGCTCTTTACTGATCTCTTCTAGTGGTGGCAGCCGGTCTCCGGGCCGAAATCCGCGCTCGATGATGTAGCGCGCGAGGTCAGAATCGAGCTTGTCCAGCAGCATGGCTTTCCGTCCAGTCTATATTGATTGAATTAATCCGATGAATCGGATAATATGATCTTAGCATTGTACACCGGCGCTGTCAAGCGTGATGACGAACGAAAAGACCGGCGCGCATTTCAAGATAGGAATGAGCCTGCCGCAGATCGAGTCGAGGCGCAGCGGACTCAATCTCCTTACCTGATCTGCTCAGCTCCTGTTTGGCTCACCCAGGTCGGCGCTGAACGAAGGCGCTGCTTTCGCCCACATTTAAAAAGGCTTCTGGTGAGACGCTATGTTCCCTTTTCTGAAATGCGCCCTACAATGCTCACAGGTCAATACTTCCTACTTCCTATTGAACGCTCGAAGGAGCCGATCATGGAAGACCTGACACTGGTTAAGCCGCGTTTCACGCCTCCTCTTGATGAGGGATTTTGTCCTGTTGCGCTAGCCAGTCGCGCCTTTCGCCAGGCTGTGTTGGCTTCTGGAGCCGTTGCGCCGCTTGTGCTGGCCATCGAGCGCAACGACGGTGCCGTATCGCGCTATGAGACGGTTGTCTTTGCGGACGATCATTCTGGCGCTGCGGCCAATCTGCGCTATGCCGAGCGATTAGTGAAGTTTTTGCTGTGGCAGCGCGGCGGCTGGAAAGTGTATGTAGGTGGCTCGTCCCGCATCGGCGAACACATTCGGCAGTGCTACTCGGCTGCCGGCGACCGACACTTCGACTATCACTTTATGGGCGAAGAGGTTTATGAGCGCCCGTTCACGGTTGTGGTTTGCGCTCCCCAGGAAGCGCCGCCGGCCAATGAAACGAGCAAGCCGCTGGGCCGGCATCTGGACGGTTGCCGCATCGGCTTTGATCTGGGCGCTTCCGACCGCAAAGCATCGGCCGTCATCGATGGCCGGCCTGTGTACAGCGAAGAGGTGATCTGGGAGCCGCGCAAGCACAGCGATCCTGACTATCACTATCGCAAGATCATGGCCGGCCTGAAATCGGCGGCGGCCCATCTCCCGCGCGTAGATGCCATCGGCGGCAGCTCGGCCGGCATCATCATCAACAATCGCCCGATGGTGGCTTCTCTGTTTCGCGGCGTGCCTAAAGACCGCTTTCACCAAGTGCGCAATCTGTTCCTGCGCATCGCCGACGAGTTGAGCGTGCCGCTGGAGGTGATCAACGACGGCGACGTAACAGCACTGGCCGGCGCAATGTCGCTGGATGATAACGGTGTCCTGGGTATCGCGATGGGGTCGAGTCAAGCAGCCGGATATGTTGATCGCGATGGCAATCTCACCGGTTGGTTGAGTGAGTTGGCGTTTGCGCCGGTGGACTATAACCCTGCTGCTCCGGCCGATGAATGGTCAGGCGACCATGGCGTGGGTGCATCGTATTTCTCTCAACAGTGCGTGTTTCGGCTTGCCCCACGCGCTGGCATCCAGATTCCTGATGACATTCCCGACGCCGAAAAGCTCAAGTTTGTCCAGCGCTATCTAGAAGCCGGCCATCCGGGGGCCATTCAAATCTGGTAGAGCATGGGCTACTTTCTCGGTTATGGCATCGCGCAGTATGCGGAGTTCTACGACTTGAAGCATGTGTTGATCCTGGGACGCTGTACCTCTGGCCGTGGCGGGCAATTGATTCTGGATGGGGCAAGTGAGGTGCTGCGCACCGAGTTCCCGGAACTGGCAACGCGCATCCACATCCAGTTGCCCGATGAGCGCAGCCGGCGTGTAGGTCAGTCTATTGCGGCTGCTAGCTTGCCTGCCTTGCGGCCATTGAATTGACAGAAGTTATGCTCCTTCTCTGCAGGCCGTTTTATGGCCGAAATATGGCCGTCCCTCTTGTAAAAATCGGCTCTAACTCGCTAAGATCAGATCAACAAGGCATGGTGTCCGTTGACTCATTGTCGAGTGGACACGGACAGATGCCGACATGCTTTCTTTTTATTTCACAGTGAGGAGAGGTGCCATGAAATCGGTTTCTCGACGCGAGTTTCTCAAAGTTGCCGGTCTAGGTGCCGCTGCTACGGCGCTGGCTGCCTGCGCGCCGGCTGCTGCACCGGCTCCCAAGCCGGCAGCCGAAGAAGTTAAGGAAGCGCCTGCTCCGGCTTCTTCCGGCGAACTGGAAGGTAAGCTGGTCTTTTGGGGGCATCAAGATCACCCTATTTATGACGCCGGCCAGGCTTTCATGAAGAAGTATCCCAAGGTCATCTTCGAGCAACCGGAAATGGCCGAGTGGGACAAGGCAGTTGAGTCAGCATTGGCTGCCGGTAGTGGCTTGCCTGATATGGTGTGGCAAGAAGCTACAAACGTCCAACGCGATGCACGGCGCGGCATCCTCCTGGATGTCACCGACGTAGTCAAGAAGCATGAGTCTGAACTGGCGCCGGCTAAGCTGGCCGAGGCGCGCTATCAAGGCAAGTATTACGGCATGCCGGGCGACATCACCCCCAACAACCTCTGGTGGCGCCCCGACCTCTTGGAGCAGGCCGGCGTTGGGCCGATGAAAGAAGACATTCAATACGACGAGTTTTTGCAGATGGCCAAAGAGGTCAAGTCCAAGACCGACGCCAGCCTGTTTGTGATGGAAGAGACGTTCGACGGCCAAGGCACCCTGATGTTTGCTGTGCCGTTCTATTCTTTGGGCGGCAACTTTACCGATGAGACCGGCGAACAAGTCTTGGTGGACAGTGAAATCGGTTTGCAGGCTATGGAATATGCCAAACAAGCCTGGGACACCGGCGCCGGCCTGAATGCCGGTTGGTTCTCGCCGCCGTATTGGGCCGCCATCAAAGAGAATAAGTTGGCCGGCACATACTCGCCGCCCTGGATGCGTGGCTTCTTCCAAACAGAAGTCACCACGCCCGAGCAAGGGCAGGGCAAGTGGCGCAACCAACTTGTGCCGATCTACCCCGGCAGCAAAGCGCGCACGAATGTCTGGGGCGGCGCAACGTTGGTCTCGTTCGCGTCCAACCCGCAGCCCGACCTGGTGAAGGCGTTCATGGAGTTCACCTTCTGCACCATGGAAGGCGCACAGGTCACCGGCGATTGGGGCATCATCCCGCCGTATTTGCCCTGGCTCAAGTCCGAGTTTAAGAATGCCAAACAGACTCTGTTTGAGGCCGGCTGGGACTGGACAGGCGAAATCCTGAAGGCAATGGATCAGATGCGCACGGACTTCTATCGCATGCCGGGCTACGGTATCGCCTACGGAGCGCTGGCCAAGTTTGTACCGCCCATGTTGCGCGGCGAAAAGTCGATCAAGGACGGCATGAAAGAGTACGGCGACTATGTGCGCAGTGAGAACGCCAAGCTGCTTGAGTCGCTCAAGTAACCTGATCCGTATATCGCATGGTGGGGCGCCGGCTGACGCCCCACTGATCCCAACTCGACTGGTTTGTGATGGATAACCGCCGGGACGCCGGGCCGCTTGACCAAGTTGCCCGCCGATCCTGGCGGTTGCATTGAGTTCACGCATAACCGGCTTGTAATTGCCTGCTGTGCCGGCCGGTGTCTGTGTTCCAGACCATGCGCGTGGAGGTCGAGGCGAATGTCATCTCAAGATGGACAGGGCAGGTGGTTACAATTATCGCTGTGTTGTGATGTGCCGGCGCGTCGTAGGTGCGTTGGCCGGCACGCTAGAGTTTGAAAGAGGCGCACGATGGCACAGGCTACTCATATCCCCGCCCAACAGGCCAAGGCAGAGAGCAGACGCCGCTCCAATGTTCGCAGCACGCTGCGCGACATGTGGAAGCATCGTACCGATTATCTGTTCATCTCCCCGTTCTACATCTTGTTTGCCATTTTTGGCGTCTATCCTTTGCTCTTTGGGGTTCAGCTCAGCTTGTCACGCTGGCAGCCGGGGCGGGACATGGTGTATGTCGGCTTGCAAAACTACCACACGCTGCTGTTCACCGACCCCGAGCTGGGACGTGCCCTACTGAACACGCTGGCTATGTTGTTGTGGATTTTGCCGACCGGCCTCGGGGGAGCGCTGATTTTGGCCGTCATGTTGAACGCCAAACGGCTGGTTGGCCGTAGTTTCTTTCGCACGTTGTTCTTTCTGCCCTTCGTCACTTCGCAAGTCATTGTCGCCATCGTGTTCCAGCAGCTTCTCGATAAAAACTACGGCTGGGTGAACTTGTTGCTCGGCAAGATCGGCATTCCGCCGATTCCCTGGTTGACCGAAACGATCCCGGCTCAGTTGTCGATCACCCTGTTGTTGCACTGGATGGGTATCGGCACAAACGTGCTGATCTTTCTAGGCGCTCTGCAATCGATCGATCGTGAGCTGTATGAAGCTGCCGAGATCGACGGCGCCAGCGGTACGCAGCAGTTCTTCAATATCACCCTCCCCTTGATTCGCCCAGTCATGTTGTTCATGATCATTACCGCCACGATCGGCCTGATCAACCTGTATGCGCCGGTCAAGCTGTTGACCAACGGTGGGCCGGAGGGCACTACCCTGACCTTGTTCATGCGCATGATCGATTTGATGACTTCGGTGCGTTATGGCGAAGGCGCCGGTTTCGGGTTCATCATCGGCGGCATCGTGCTTCTCATCACCCTCATTCAAATGAAATTCCTGAGCGGCTGGTGGACGGTCGAAGGCAAGCTCAAGCAATAGAGTACAAAGGGGAAACGGGTATGGCGACAACAACCGTTCCGGTCACATCCAGTCCGATTGTCAGATCGAGGCGCGGCGTTAACATCCGGCAGATTATCAGTTACGGTCTGCTGTATGCCTTCTTGATCTTTCTATCAATCGCCTTTCTGTTCCCCTTTTACTCGATGTTGATTGGCTCGCTGATGCCGAAAGAAGAACTATTCCGGCTGTATCCGGTTCTGTGGCCGCCGGATGGCCCGACGCTGACAGCCTATCGCTTGCTTCTCAAGATCGACGTCACGACTACCATCCAGAATCTGGAGCGCTTCCACATTCTGCGATACATCTTCAATTCCTTGCTGATGGCAACGGTGGCCGTGCTATTGCAGGTATTCTTCAATACGCTGGCCGGCTATGTGTTTGCCAAGCGCCAATTTCCGTTCAAGAATCAGTTGTTCGCCTTCATACTGCTCACTATGCTCATGCCTACGGCGATCAACTTCGTGCCGTTCTACATCCTGATCGGCCGGCTCGGCTGGATGAATACCTATCTGCCGTTCTGGATTCCCGGCGCGGCCAGTGCGTTCGGCATTTTCATGATGCGCCAGTTCATTGTCTCGACTATTCCCGACGAGCTGATCGATTCAGCCACAATCGACGGCGCATCGCAGTTCACCATCGTCACACGCATCGTGATGCCGATCATGGCCGGCGGCATGGTGGTGTTGGGAATCCTCGGTTTCGTGAGCGTGTACAACGAATTTGTGCTGTCCTCGCTGATCCTCAAGGACAACGACATCCGCACCGTGCAGGTTGCGCTGGCTAACTTCAAAGGCACTACCATTCGCGCCCCGATGTACGACTTGATGTTCGCCGGCAGCGTCATGGCTACCGTCCCGTTGCTCATCCTGTTCTTCGTCTTCCAACGCAAGATCGTCCAGGGCATCATGTCCGGCGCCATTAAGGGCTGACCGGCCCGCCTCTGCATCAGAGCATTAAGCGCGCCCCACTCTGGCAATGAGTGGGGCGCGTGTTTTTAAGGTACGATGCACGTGACTGCTTGGCGCCGATACGAGGTTGGACATGACCGAACTGAATGCTGCGGATGCAATTCGTGCGGAACGTGAACCGCTCTTAACGTTCGAGCGCTTGCTGGAAGTAGAGCAGGGTAACGTGCAGGAACACTATCAGCGTTTTTTGTTGGCGTTGTTGGCAGTGTTGAGCTGGATTGCTGCTTTGCGTTGGACGGTAACGAACAGCGAGCCGGCTGTGGGTGTGTACTGGCCGACGTTATTTGGGTTATTGGTCACCCTGGGTATAAGCTGGACCCTGCGTGCGCGGGTGCGCTTGTCGATTGCTGTGGCGCTGATCGGCCTAGCCGGCTGTGTCGCTCTAGAAGGCTGGTTTAATCCAGGTCTGTTGTCCCTGTTGCTGTTTGCGCCCTGGATTGTGTTAGTGAGCGCGGTTGCCTCCACTGCCGTGCTGGCCGGCGGCGCTCTTGGCTGCGCAGTGCTGATTGTCCTGTTGGCAATCCGCTTGCCCGATGCGTCATCTGTTGTGTTCCCCGCCGGCCTGTCTTTGTTCACTGTCACGATTGCTGCGTGGATTGCCTCGCGGCCGATCTTCGACAGCCTCGCGATGGCTTTGTACAGCGCGAGCGACGCCATGCGCGCCCGCGACGAGCTGCGTGATCAACGCCGGCAACTTGCCCACACGGTGAAGATGCTGGATGAAGCCCTATATCGTCAGAGCCGCCTCAGTACCTCGTTGATCCTGGCACGCCAGCAGGCCGAAGAGGCACGCCAGTTGAAAGTGCGCTTTGCCAATATGCTCAGCCACGAGATTCGCACGCCGCTCAACATCATCATCAGCTTTAGCGAAGTGATGGCGAATGCGCCGGAGGTGTATGGCTTGCACGAATGGCCTGCCAGCTTGCGCGCCGATGTGAATGAGATCTACCGCGCCGGCAAGCATCTGCTCGGTCTGATTAACGATGTCTTGGAGCTGGCCCAGATTGAAGCCAACCGCGTTATCCTTAAGAAAGAGCGCGTCTCATTGATCGAAGTGGTTGAACAGGCGGTTGCCCTGACTCATGGCTGGTTTGATCATGCCGGCCTCTATCTCAAGATGGAAACAGAGGGCGACATCCCCCTGATGCTGATCGACCGTGTGCGCATTCGGCAAGTGCTGCTGAACCTGCTCAGCAATGCGCGCCACTATACGGCACAAGGCGGCGTTACGGTGCGTGTTGCGCGGCTCGAAGATGAAGTCGTGGTCAGCGTGCGTGACACAGGCATCGGCATCTCCAAAGACAATCTGCACCGTCTGTTCGAGGAGTTTGCCCGCTTTGGTGAGACTATCGACGATGCAGCCAGTTCTGGTCTCGGCCTGGCCATCAGCCGGCTCTTCATTCAGTTGCACGGCGGACGCATGTGGGCCGAGAGCGCGGGTGTGCCTGGCTTGGGCACAACGGTGTTCTTCACCTTGCCTCTCACTCCTGCAGCTGTCCTCACCGATGTCAATCAACCAGAGCGTGACGCGGAGTACTGGCAATCGCGCTATGACCGGGCGCGCGCCGAGCGGCTTGTACTAGTAGTTGCCGATGATCCGACCGTTGTCCAGGTTGCTGCGCGCCTGCTCGGCAATCATGGTCGCGTGATCACCAGTTCGTTGGCCGGTGCGCTCGACGTGCTCAATCAACACCAGCCCGATGCCGTTGTGGTGTTGGCGGATAAGCGCGCTCTGTCTGATCAAATGACCGATGCTTTGCGTCAATCCGGCGCCGCTCTGATCTTCTGCGCGTTGGAAGGGGCCGGCAGCTCAACCCAGTCCAAAGACGCTCTCGGTGCACCGAATATTAACGGATGGCTGGTCAAGCCGATTACGCGCGACGACCTAACGGCTGCGCTGCTCTCTGTCGCTCCTCATGCGCGTCTGATCATGTCGATTGAAGACGATGCGCAAATGGCTCGCTTCTACGAACTCGCTCTCGGCCGAGATTCTCGCTTGCCTAACTCGCCGCGCCTGATCAACGTTTCGCGGGCAGCAGATGTGATGGCCTTGTTGCAAGAGTGTATGCCCGATGTGATCTTGCTTGATCTAAATCTAGGCGACGCTTCCGGCTGGGATGTGCTGGCCGAGATTCGCCGCCACTGGTCGAATCGCGAACTGCCAGTGATTGTGGTGACGGCGATGGACCGTTTCGGTGCGCCAGCCCTTCAATCCTATGAGATGCGTATCTCGCGCGCTGCAACGTTTACCCAGCGCGAAACGGTATTGTGCTTGCAGAATATCCTGGAAGCAGTTTTGGAGTAGGCCGCACTGCCTTCAGGAAACACTTGCGTAGGTTGAAAGACAACTCAAACGAAATCCAAATCAAACAGAACGGGCTTCAGACGATGAGGTGCGCTCTGCCGGCGCCGGCGGCGCATCCATAAACGGCCCCAGGTATTCCAACAACGCAGTGCGATCGATCGGCTTTTGGAAGAAAGCGTCTGCTCCGAGCGTGAGCGCCAGCTCGCGCTCGTCCCAAATTGAGCATACGACCACATTTACATGATAGGTTTCTGTGTCGGCCTTCAATTCTTGCAGCACCTCCCAGCCGTCCCGATGAGGCATGAGGATGTCCAGTAGAACGACTGTCGGCTTGGTCTTCTTGACTGTCCCGATCACATCCTCACTCGACCTACACCCGCGGATCTGCACCGGCTGCAAACCCAGATATCGTTCGATGATGCGCAGCATGGCTGGGTCGTCGTCGATCACCAACACTACCGGCTGGCGGTGACGTGGCAGGCAGATAGTAATTTGTTGCGTATCGTTTCCGGCCGGCAACAGGCGCAATTCTCCGCCGGCCAGCGCAGTCAATCGAGCTGTTTCGTTCCACACCGCATCGTGGCTTGCAACGCTGCTCAAAGCAGATAACGCCAGTATGACGTCTGCCTCGTTTGCAGTGATATCCAGATTCAGTGCGCTGCCCGAACAGTGTGTGATTGCCAGCCACAGTGCCTTCACGCAGGCCAAACGCAATGCCGCTCGGTCGGCATTTGCCGGTGGCAGATCAGGTTGCACATTGACACGAATCGTGATGCCGGCGCTATTGGTTACCGCAGCCAGCGTCTTGGAAGCATCGGTGAAGACGCTCCACACATCCACCGCTTCAATACTGCGCGAAAAGGGCGTCAGTTCGTTGGGTGCCTCATCGATGGTCTTATCCGAGCCAACCTCAGAGGACGTAGAAGATTGGCTTGCTGGCGGCAACATTTCGCCTAGCGTCGCGACCAACTCCTCGACCGCTCGATGATTGTCGCGTCGAAACTGGCGGTTGCTGCTGCTGAACTCAGCCTCCAACTGAGGCAAGGGCACCCGGTCGATGTAGCGCCGCTTGAGAATCAGATAATGACGATGTCTTGGCAGCTTCGGGTCGAGCATCCCCGCCGGCTTGATGCGCTCGATGGCGCGCAGCAGCAGATCGTGTAGACGCTGGCCTGCCGGCATGTCGGCTGGGGTCGGTCCGAATTGTGCCAGCCAGCCGCCCAGCACGCGCGCTGGCCCTCTATCCAGCACGTCGATCTCATACAAGTGCAGCAGCGCAAAGCGGATGTGGCGCGTCAATTCTGCCGAGCTGAGAGAAGTCGAGTCGCTCATTGCTCGCGCAAACTATAATCCACCTCTGCATACACCACTTGTGTCATTGTGACTTGCTCCATGCGATACAACAAACTCGGTTCCTCAGATTTGATCGTCTCTGAAATTGCTCTGGGATGTGCCCAGTTCAGCTCTCAATTCATCAAGACCAGCAAAACCGAAGCAGACATGATTGCCATCATGCATCATGCGCTCGATTTGGGCATTACGTTGTGGGATACAGCCCCACTGTACGGTGACGGCTACTCCGAAACGGTGGTCGGCAAGGCGCTGAAAGGCCGGCGCGATCGCGTGGTGCTGGCTACCAAAGTGAGCCAAGGATACACCGTGCCAGAGCAGGTCTGGGAATCTTGCGAACAAAGCCTCCGTCGGCTGAACACCGATTACATCGATTTGTTGCAAGTGCACTGGCCTTCCGCAAAAGAGGAAAACTACATGACCGTCGCTGCCATTGCCAAGCTGGTTAAGGAAGGCAAAGTACGCGCTGTCGGGGTGTCGAACTTCAATTTGGCTCAAACGGAAGAAGCACTGTGCGTATTTCCCATTGCCAGTAATCAATTGCCCTATGCGCTGGTGTGGCGATACGAAGAGCCCTTGTTTGAATACTGCGGGCGTAACAAGGTCGGCGTTTTGGCGTACAGCCCGCTGGGAGAGGGTATTTTGACCGGCCGCTATGATCAAACGACCATCTTCCCACCCGGCGATGTGCGCAACCAATGCGTCTTCTTTAAACCCGAAGTGATGCCTCATGCGCTTCAAGTCACTGCCGCAGCTAAACAAGTTGCCGAGAAGCACAACGTCACGCCGGCGCAAGTGGCGATCAACTGGGTGACGCGCCGCCCCCACATCACCAGCGCCATTGTTGGCAGTTCATCTCTTGCACAACTTGCCCAGAACGCTGCGGCTGTCGATTGGGATATGGATGATGAAGACCGCGCCCTGTTACAGGCTGCCAGCGAGGCTTACCATGCTTCTGCCCCGCGCTTTGCCCACATGTGGGACACGTGATATCTGGATGGGGTAGGGCCTGCTTGCGCGAATCGATCTTTCTATTGATCGAAGCACTTTCGGTATACTGGCGCCCTATGCTAGTCCCAATCTCATGGCTGAAAGACTATGTTGAGATCACCCTGCCCATCGAAGAGCTTGCTGAACGCTTGACGTTGGCCGGCCTGGAAGTTGAACATATCGAATACATCGGCCTGCCCGGCGCTGATCTGGTTTGGGACCGCGACAAGATTTTCGTGGGCCGCTTGCTCAAAGTCGAGCGCCACCCCAATGCAGACAAATTGCTCCTGGCCACAGTAGATTACGGTGCGCCTCAGCCAATTGTCGTTGTTACCGGTGCGCCCAATATCCAGCCCGGCGACACCGGCCAGAAAGTCGTTTTGGCGCTCAAAGGCGCCCGCCTGTACGATGGCCACAAAGAAGGCCGCGTGATCATGACCCTCAAAGAGGCCACTCTGCGCGGAATTAAGAACGATTCGATGGTGTGCAGTGAGAAAGAGCTGGGTTTGAGTGACGATCACGAAGGCATCCTCTTGCTGCCTGATGATGCTCCGGTTGGTGTGCCGCTGGCTGACTACCTCGGCGATATCGTGCTCAGCATCAGTATCCTGCCCAGCATCGCTCGCTGCGCGTCGATCATCGGTGTTGCGCGCGAGGTGGCGGCGATCACCGGCCAAACGGTGCGCTATCCCTCGATGGAGTTCACCGCCGACGGCCCACCAATTGAACAACTGACTGCGCTCGACATCCGTGATCCTCGCCTGAATCCACGGTTCACCATCGGCGTGATCCAGGGCGTCACACTCAAGCCATCGCCATTTTGGATGCAGCGCCGGCTGATGCTGGCCGGTATGCGGCCCATCAACAATATCGTTGACGTGTCGAACTACGTCATGCTGGAGCTGGGGCAGCCCACCCATGCGTTCGATTTTGATGCTATCGCTGCTGATCCTGCTGGTCGCAAGACCATCGTCACGCGCTTGGCGGAGCCGGGCGAAAAGCTGAGGACGCTTGACGACGTGGAGCGCGCGCTCTTGCCGACCGATATCGTGGTGGCCGACTCGACCCGCGCGCTGAGCATTGCCGGTGTCATGGGCGGCGCGGAGAGCGAGGTCACCGCTACCACGCGCAATATCCTGTTCGAAGTCGCTGCGTGGAACTGGGTGAATATTCGTCGTACTGCCCGCCATCATAACTTGCACAGCGAAGCCTCTTATCGTTTTGCCCGGGGTGTGCATCCCGAATTAGCGATGCTGGCCCAGAAGCGCGGCTTGTCGCTCTTGCAGCAGTACGCCGGCGGGGTGATTGCGCGCGGCATCCTAGACAGCTATCCCGCCCCTGTTCCGCCGGTCGTGATCGATCTCGCGCCGGCTCAGGTCGAGCGCGCTCTAGGGGTTGCCGTCCCCAAAGCGGATATCGTGCGCATCCTGCGCAGCTTGGAGTTTGAGATCGAGGAAACGGCCCCCAATGCCGTGTTGCGTGTGACCGCGCCGCCCCATCGCTTAGATGTCGAAGGCGTGCACGACTTGATCGAAGAAATAGGGCGCATCTATGGCTATGACCGTGTGCCGGCTACGCTCATCAACGACGCCATTCCACCGGCGCATGGCGCTCCTGACCTGGAGTTTGAAGAGCGCGTGCGCGATCTGTTGGTTGCCGCCGGCTTACAAGAGATTGTCAGTTATCGATTGACCACCCGTGAAACGGAGGCCCGCATGGTCGCGCCTGGCGCCTCGCCCGATGATCGCCCCTCTGTCACGTTGCAAAACCCGATCAATCCAGAGCGGGTGGTCATGCGACGCACGTTGACGGCAAACGTGATTGAGGCGCTGGTATCCAATCTGCGCCATCATGCGCGTGTGGCCGTGTTCGAGTTGGGTGCGGTGTACCTGCCGTCGAAAGAGGGCGTGCTGCCCGATGAACTGCCGCGCCTGGCGATCGGCATGAGCGGCGCACGGCGCACGAACGACTTGCCCTGGCAGACTGCGCCGCGCATGCTCGACTTCTTCGACCTAAAAGGCATTGTCGAGGCGCTCGTGAAAGGACTACACATCGACAATGCCCGCTTCGAGCCGGTTGAACATCTCACTTGGCGGCCTGGCCGCACCGCAGCAATTTGCATCGATGATCAGCGCGTCGGAGTGTTTGGCGAATTGCACCCGCTTGTGCGCGAGGCATGGGATTTGCCGGCCGGCGCGCCGGTGCTACTGGCCGACGTAGACCTGGTCGCGTTGCGCCTGGCCGCCGAGCGCCGCGCCATGCAGGTAGTCGATGTGCCGCGCTTTCCGGCTATTCACGAAGACCTGGCAGTGATCGTCGATGAGTCCGTTTCTGCGGAAACCGTTGAGCGCACCATTCGCGCGGCAGGTGGCCACTTGCTCAGCGATGCGCGCTTGTTTGATGTCTTTCGCGGTGAGCAAATCGGCCCTGGCCGCAAGAGCTTGGCCTATGCTCTAACGTATCGCGCCCCAGACCGCACACTAACCGACAAAGAAGCCGAGAAGGTGCGCAACAAGATTATCCGCTCCTTGGAGGGGCAGCTTGGCGGCCTGGTGCGCCGTTGAGAGCTTTCCCTGAGATGTTGTGATGACCGCTCAATCCCGCAACGGCTGGGTTGCCTTTCTCGTCGGTTTGACGATTGCATGTCTATGTGCGTGGACCTGTAGTGGCACGTTCATCGTCACCTGGACGATCACGCGCGCCCTGTCTGCCGTAAGCCCGCCGCGCGCCCCCTCAGCGATGGTCACATCGACGGCTACCGACACCGTCCGTCGCTCTACGGTTCTTCCAACGACCGATTCGGCCGCCTTGCTGTCGGTCACGCCTGCGCCTGACCAGGTGCGGCAACTGGAGCTGTTGAAAGACATCGTTCTGCCCAAAGAAGATTTGGCCGATTTGGCCGTTCGCTTTCGCGGCGTCTCGCCGGCGCAAGCGCGTGTCAGGTGCAACACGCCAGCCAAAGAGTACGAACTAGGCGCTCGACGCGCCTTCACCCTCAGCAATCAAGACACCAACACTCAGTTCCGGATCGATGCTGAATTGCGCTACAAGACCCAGAATCTGTACATGTGGGTCGAAGTATCTCCGAATGCGCCGCGCATCAATCAAACCAACCTGCGCCAGGCAGCCGAACAGTTCGATCGACGCATCTTGCCCACCACACGCGCTTTCTTCGGAGAAGAAGCGCGCCCCGGCGTGGATTGCGACCCACGCTTGAACATCCTGCACGCCACCGGCATCGGCGCTACGGTGGGCGGTTATTTCTCTTCGCCAGACGGTTATCCGCGCGCGGTGCGCCCCGACTCGAATGAAGCCGAGCTGTTCGTAGTCAATGCCGAGCCGGGCTACAACGGCGCCAACCCCGGCAGCGCCAGCTACATGAGCACGCTGGCCCATGAACTGCAACACATGATCAGCCACAATCAAACCCACTCCCCAGAGTTGTGGCTAGAAGAAGGTGCTTCGCAACTGGCCGAGCGTTTGAACGGCTACGCAGATGAAGTGGGCACGGTGTACGCTTTTGCGAACAAGCCGGAGACGCAGCTCAACACGTGGTCTGAAACAAGCGCCGGCGAGAACAGCGCCCACTACGGCGGCGCCTATCTGTTCTGGGCGTATCTGTACGATCGCTTCGGCCACTCGGTCGTGCGGGCAATCGCTCGCACGCCAGAGCGCAGCACCGCCGGCATCATGCGCACGCTGGAAGCGCAAGGTGTTGTGAACCCGGATACCGGCCAGCCGTATGAGTTCCCTGATCTCTTTGCCGACTTCGTGATTGCCAACTATCTAGGCAGGCAGCAAGCCAACGGCGACGCCTCCAATCGCTTTAACTACGCCGACACCGATGTACCGCCGATGTCGATTCAGGCTGACCTGAACAACGCCGATTTTCCGTTCCATCGCGAGGCCAAAATCAATCAGTTCGGAACGCACTACTACGAGCTGCGCAGTAACGCGCCGCTGCAACTGACGTTCAAAGGAGCCGGCGTAGTGCGCTTCTTGCCGACTGCCGAGGCCGATGGTGCGTTCTGGTGGTCGAATCGCGCCGATGCCAGCAATCCGCGTTTGACGCGCGAGATTGATCTGACTCAAGCGCGAGAGGCCACATTGCGCTTTCGCGCCTGGTATCGCATCGAGCGTGACTATGACTACGCCTATGTCAGTGTTTCCACCGACGGCGGCAAAAGTTGGGAGATTCAGGCAACCCCTTCTTGCACACGTTCTGATCCGAACGGGGCCAATTTGGGCTGCGGCTACACCGGCTCATCCGGAGGCGGCGACACGCCGACTTGGATTGAGGAGACGGTCGATCTCGGTCGCTACGTTGGTCGCACCATACACCTGCGCTTCGAGTTGGTGACCGATGCCGGCGTCAACCGCGAGGGACTGGCAATTGACAATATCCAAATTCCCGAGATCGGCTGGCGCGATGATGCCTCGACACCGGCCGGCTGGCGCGCGGAAGGTTTTGCGCACATTCGCAGCGTGACGCAGGGTGCGCCCAGTCTGCCTCAGCACTGGCGCGTGCAGATCATCACATTTCGTAACGACGGTCGGGCGCAGGTCGAACGGCTCAGCCTGGCCCCTGATAACACTGCCACTGTGCGCCTAGCGCTGGGACGCAGTCAGCCGGCGCGTCGCGCCGTGATTGCCATCTCTCCGGTCACGTTGATCACAACCCAGCCGGCGCGCTACCGTCTGACGATCGCCGCTGCCGACTGACGACTGAGGGTATAAGCATTCTTCCTGCTTAGGTGGACTGCTCTGGGGGCGCCCCGGCCGAGAGCGGCGCTGCTTGCTTCGTCGGGGTCGAAGAGTGATTCGTCGCAGGGGAGGTGGGTTTTGCCGGCCCCGTGTCGTCGATGATGCGGCGCGTCTCCGCTAAGTCGCGGTCGTTTGCCAGCACCAACAAGCGATCTCCTGCCTCAATGACCGAGCTGCCGCAGGGAATGATCTGCTCATCACCGCGCCGGATCAGAACCACTAGCGCGTTCGGCGGTAAAGCCAGCGCCACGATCGGTCGGCCGGCAGCCGACGAGTCGCTGCCGACATGCACTTCGTTCAACTGTGCCGTGAAGTCGCTGATTCGGGTTTCGCGTTGATTGTCGCGGCCGGATGGCGCCGGCACATTAACCTTCAGCAGCCGGCTGACCAATGGCACCGTGGTGCCCTGCACCAACACCGAGCTGATCACTACAAAGAACACCAGGTTGAACAGCGCGTTGGCGTTTGGCGCGCCAGCCAGCAAGGGGAACGTTGCCAGAACGATCGGTGTTGCCCCGCGCAGCCCTACCCACGACACCAGCAACTTAGCGCGCAGTCCCATGCGGAAGGGCAGCAGCGAGATAAATACGGCAATCGGGCGCGCAACCAGCGTCAAGACGGCTGCGATCAAAAGCGCTGCGCCGGCAATAGGAACCAACTGAGAAGGAAAGACCAACAGCCCCAGCGTTAGGAACATCGCTATCTGCATCAGCCAGGCGATCCCATCGTGAAAGTGTCTTAGGCTGCGCTTGTGTACAAAGTCGTAGCGGCTCATCACCAGGCCGGTGATGTATGTTGCCAAGAATCCGCTACCGCCGACCGCTGCGGTAGCAGCGTAACTCAGCAACACGATGGCGATGGTCAGCACTGAATACAGTCCATCGTAGCTCAGCCGGATACGATTAATGATGATGACGCTCAGTCGCGCAAACACATAGCCGCCGACTAATCCAAACGCCGCCTGCTTTACAAACAAAAGCCCTAGTTCCGTCAACGGTGTATCTGGGGCGATCAGCAAGCGGGTGAAGCCTAGCGTGAGCAGCACGGCCATCGGGTCGTTGCTGCCGCTTTCCAGCTCCAGCAGAGGTTCCAGAGTGCCCTTTAGCTGTACGCCTCTAGAGCGCAGGACAGCAAACACAGCGGCGGCGTCCGTCGAAGAGACGATTGCGCCCAACAAGAGGCCCTCGATCAGCGACAAGCCGAGGACAAAAGTGACAAACAGGGCGACGATCATCGCCGTCAACACCACGCCGACGGTCGAGAGTGCCAGCCCCGCCCACAGCACGGCTTGGATGCTCTGCCAGTTGGTGTCGAGGCCGCCCGAGAAGAGGATAAATGCCAGCGCAACTACGCCGATGGCTTGGGCAATTTGGGCGTTGTCGAAGTAAATCCCCCCCACGCCCTCGGAACCGGCCAACATGCCGATCCCCAGGAACAGCACTAGCGCCGGCACGCCTAATTGCCCAGAGGCTTTGCTGGCAATGACGCTGATGATCAGCAAGGCGGCCGCGCCCAGCAAAATCTGCTCAGGTGTCCATGCCAAACTCATGCCCCAGATGGCTTATCACCGCGCATTTCTGCCAGTTGGCGCTCCAGCTCTGCACGGCGTGTGGCTGCTGCCCGTCGCCCTTCTTCGAGCACAGCATCAATTTCACGTTTGATTTCGGCCTGCAACTGTTTACCCGACTGAGCAGCTAAAAGCAAGCCGGCTGCTGAGCCGATCAGACCACCTATTAGAATGCCACTGAGAAAGCTGAACAATTTGTTGCTCGTCATGGCGTCTTCCTTTCACGTCTCACCGGCCCAGTGGTGACGAGATGAACTAGAATCGGCATTGTGCCTGCCTGGGCCGCTCGTAGCAGGCGAAAGGTGTTTGAACCGTCCGGCTGCAGAGCCGGTTGTTGAACCTGATTATATTCGGCATCTCGAATGGACCGGCGGTTCATGCGCCGGGCAGATTGCTCCAAGCGCCGAACACGACGGTCTGTACAAATGCGCGCATCGAGGACTTGAGGAGACTCTCGATATGAGTATTTATCGCTTAGGCCGGTTGCGAGAGTTACAGCAAGCAGCCGGCATCGATTATGTTGCCATTGTGCCAGGAGCGAATCTGATCTATTTCACCGGCATTCACGCCCATCTGAGCGAGCGTCCTATTTTGGCTCTCTTACCGGCCGATCGCAGTCAGAGGCCGGTGTTGTTCGCCCCAGAGTTCGAGGTGGGCAAGTGCAAGACCGGCCCGGTGCCGATTGATTGGCATATTTATGCTTATCCCGATGGCTCCGATCTGGCCGATTTGTTCGCCCGCGCTGCTCGCGAGTTGAATCTGGACGGTAGAACGATTGGCTTTGAGCCAACTCACATGCGCATGTTGGAAGCGTCGCTGCTCACTACGGCTGCACCTCGTGCCCGTCTAATTCCAGCCGGTCGGCTGGTAGCCGAGCTGCGTATGGTGAAAGATGCTGACGAAATAGCGCGTATGCGTCGCGCTGTTGCCGTGCCCGAACGGGTGCTGACCGAGGCTATTTCCCAGATCAAGCCCGGCATGACCGAGCTGGACATTGCCGGCCTGCTGATGCGTGTGTCGCTCAACCATAACCTGCGCGAGCTGGTGTCTTTTCCGCTGGTGCAAACCGGCTTGAGCGCCGCGTTCCCGCATGCCTTTGCCGGCAGCCGCACGGTGCGGAAGGGGGATCTGGTGGTGATCGATTTTGGCGCCACTATCGACGATTACAACTCAGATATCACTCGCACCATTGCGGTGGGTGAACCGAGTGATGAGATGAAGCATATTTATCATGTCGTGCGCGAGGCGAACGAGGCCGGCCGAGCGGCTGTGCGCCCCGGCGCGACATGTGAAGAAGTGGATTTCGCTGCCCGCGCGGTGATCGAGAAAGCCGGCTATGGCAAGTACTTCATCCACCGCACCGGCCACGGCATCGGATTGGAGGGCCATGAGCCGCCCTATATCGTCAAGGGCAACAAGACGGTGCTGCAACCGGGCATGACGTTCACCGTCGAACCAGGCATCTATATCGAGGGCAAGGGTGGGGTGCGCATCGAAGACGATGTGCTGGTCACCAAAGATGGCGGCGAAAGCCTCACCACGTT
The DNA here is from genome assembly GCA_025056895.1 of Thermoflexales bacterium. Lineage (GTDB taxonomy): Bacteria > Chloroflexota > Anaerolineae > J036 > Brachytrichaceae > Roseilinea. The sequence goes on along the minus strand of JANWVJ010000006.1, from coordinate 20,726 downwards.
CTCCCGCGACCTGATCGTGCTGTAAGCAGCCATGAAATGCCCTGAGTTGAATGCGGCGGATTCGTACAACACATGACAGCCACCGACGCTTTGATCCTGTGGGCCTGGGAGCATGATGCCGATTGGATTGCTTGCCTGCACAGCGCGCTGTCGCGGCGCGGCCTCTCGCCTTTGGCCCTGCACTACGACGATTGGGGAGATTTGCCGGCCCGCCTAGACAGCGGCGAGTTGCGCGCACGCTTAGTCATCGACCGCGTGTGGGACTGGGGCGGTGCGTATGCTGCTCATGTCGATGCAGTACGGCGCAGCATTCCGATCGTGTTGAACGACTATGACCTGGTGTTGCGTGCTTGGAGCAAGCCGGCTATGCACTACGCCTGCATTGCGCACGGCCTTCGCGCGCCGCACCTGGTCGTCTTGCCTTCTTTTGCCACAGCACCGGATGTGCCCCAACCTGATCTTGCTCCGCTCGGTGTGCGCTTTTCGGTTAAAGGCGCTCATTCCGGCGGCAGCGGTGTGCTGCAACCGATTTCCTCGTGGGAAGAGGTGCTGCGCTTGCGGCAGGAATGGCCAAACGACGAGACAGCCCTCACGGCTTGGGTCGAGCCGGCTGTCCTGGGAGAACGCCGCGCCTGGTTTCGGGTCTTCTATGCCTGTGGCGCTTCCTTTCCCTGTTGGTCAGATGACCTCACCCACGAACAAACGCCCGTCACGCCGGATGAGGAAACGCGCTGGGGCCTAGATGTTTTGCGCGGCATGACGCAGCAAATTGCCGGCCTGTGCGGCCTGAACGTGTTCTCCACCGAGATCGCACTCGATCATCGCCATGTTTGGCAAGTGGTGGACTATGTGAATGAGCCGTGCGACTACCGCCCGAAGTCGGTCGTTCCGAACGGCGTGCCGGACGAGATCGTGGCGGCGATCGCTGAACGTATTGCCGGCTGGGCCGAGCGCATGCTGCGTCGCCCTGCTCCTGCCTCTGGTCGGAATCTTTAAGAGTCTCGAATCTTCAAGACCCTGATGAGCTGGATGCAGCGTGTGCCTGGTGCAACAATTCCTCCAACAACTCCTCTGCCGGCTTGGGCAGGTCTTTTTGCTGGAAGTACAGCACGCTTGCTAACGGCATCTCCATCATGAAGCCCATCATGTCCATTCCGATCTGATCGCTTGTCAGTTGCGCGCGCATGTTTTGGTAGATCGGTTCAAACACGCGCCGACCATGTTGGTCGTTCAACCACTCGCGCACTGTCGATTCGCGATTCAGCAAGCAGGGCAATTCACGGGTTGCGCGCAAAGTCACCGTTTGCGTGCAACGAATGTCGGTTGCCGATGCGCCGATCAAGATGTCGAATGCGCCATCTTCGGCGATCCATTGTTTGTAGCCCGGGTGATAGAAGGCGAACGCGCGGAAGTCCAACGTGATGGAGACCGTCTTGGTTTCGCCCGGCTCCAACGCGACTTTGGCGAACCCTTTCAACTCTTTGTAGGGACGCTTCAAGCTGGACTCTCGATCGTGCACATACACTTGCACCACTTCTTTGCCGGCCATCTGGCCGGTGTTGGTCACATCCACCGAGACAGTCAGACTGTCCCTGTCGCTGATCTCGCCGGCCGATAGACGCGGGTTGCTGTAGGCAAAGGTGGTATAGCTCAACCCGTGACCAAATGGGAACAGTACAGCCCTGTCGGTGGCGTCGTAGTAACGATAGCCAATGAACAACCCTTCTCCATAGCGCACTTGGCCGTTCTCGCCGGGGAAGTTCAGGAAGGCCGGTGTGTCACTCAGTTTGAGTGGAAAGGTCTCGGCTAGTTTGCCGGATGGGTTGACGACGCCGAACACTACATCGGCGATTGCTCCCCCGCCGGCTTGTCCCATCATCCACGCTTCCAACACTGCCGCTGCGCCGTCAATCAATTCATTCATCGCTACTGCCGAGCCGTTGTTCAAAATGACCACCGTCTGGGGCTGAACGGCGCAGACCGCTTTGATCAGCGCCACTTGTTGCGGTGTGAGATCGAGATCGGCTCGATCATACCCTTCGGACTCTTTGAAGCCCGGCAAAGCAGCAAAGACCAGCGCCACATCGGCCTCTTTGGCGGCTTGAACGGCCTCGTCAATCAAGGCTTGATCAAAGGTCGGTGTGGCCGGATAGCCTTCTCGGTAGGTTAGGTGTGTGTTGCCGGCCAACACTTGGCCGGCCAACTGTTGCAACGCGTCGAATGGAATATCGACTTGTGTTGGATGGACGTGCGAGCTGCCGCCGCCTTGAAAGTGCGGCTCTTTGGCGGCGCGCCCGATCACGGCGATGCGTTGGACGGTGCGCAGCGGTAACACGCCGGTGTTCTTCAGCAGCACGATGCCCTCGCCCGCCGCGCTACGGGCCAGGGTGTGGTGCGCGGCCTGATCGAACGCGCCACCTTTGGCAACCTGAGCGGCCTTGAAGACGATCTTCAAGATGCGCCGCACCGCCTCATCTAGCACTGCTTCGTCCAGCGCGCCGTTGCGCACGGCCTGCACGACTGCTTGGGTGCGCTGCGGCTGAGGGCCTGGCATCTCCAGATCGAGGCCGGCTTGCAGTGCTTTGACCCGATCATGCACGGCGCCCCAATCCGATACAACAACTCCCTCGAATCCCCACTCTTTCTTCAGGATATCGGTCAGCAGTTCGTGATGCTCGGAGCAGTAGATCCCGTTCAATTTGTTATACGCGCACATCACCGTCCACGGGCGGGCTTCTTGGACGGCCATCTCGAAGGCCGGCAGGTAGATTTCTCGCAACGTCCGCTCATCCACGACGGCGCTGATGCTAAAGCGCTGATACTCTTGATTGTTAGCCGCAAAGTGCTTCAACGATGCCCCCACACCAATGCTCTGGAGTCCGTTGATGAAGGCGACAGCCATCCGGCCGGCCAAGTAGGGGTCTTCGGAGTAGTATTCGAAGTTGCGCCCACACAAGGGCGTGCGCTTCATGTTGACGCCGGGGCCCAGCAACACGTCCACACCCAGAGCGGCGGCTTCTCTGCCTAGGGCTTGGCCGACGGCATAGATGAGGTCCACGTTCCAGGTAGCCGCCAAGCAAGAAGCAGTGGGGAAGCAGGTAGCCGGCAAGCTCTCTGCCGTAATCGCGTGCATATCCGGCACCCGTCGCACGCCGTGTGGCCCGTCCGACATCGTCAGGCGAGGGACTCCCAGCCGTTCCAGCGGCGTGGTCGTCCACATGCTCTCGCCGGTGCACAACGCAGCTTTCTCATCTAGAGTCATCTGCGCGATGATGGTGTCTTCATCCATGTGCGAATCTCCTGGTGTTGTGACAACAAGCTGAGATAAGTGACCGACTCAGCTCAAGACAACGCGCTTATGGTGTCAGGCGGTGTCGCGCATCTGTTCGGCAAAGCGCAGGAAGTGCTGTGCGTCCTCGAAATTGCTGACGATACCCAGCGAGGCGCGCACAGCGCCGGAGCTTTTGCCATCGATGCACAGCCGGAAGTCCTCTAATGTCAGGCGATGTTCATGACCGGGTTGGCGGAAACAGGCAGCCAACTCTTGCGCTTCAAGTCCCAACGCGATCTCGCCCCCGCCCGGGTTACAGAAGCAGCCGGTGCGCAGGGAGATATTGGCCGCATTCGCTTTTTGCTCCACCAGGCGATGATCGATGGCGCGCCCATCTGGCCCGTAAAAGTTGAAAGTAATGGTGCCGCCGCGCCGTTCGGTGTTAGCCGGCCCATACAGGCGCGCCACCGGCTTGCCGTTGTGGTGCCGCAGCGCGAGCAGGTTCTCGATCACCCAGCCGGTCAGACAGCGCACTCGCTCGTGGATGGTATCGATGCCGATCGACTCAATGTGCTTTAGCCCGATCTCGACCGCCGGCAGCGTGAGGTAGTTCAGCGTGCCGTCTTCGAAGGCCATCTCGCCTTCGCCTAGGTAATACTTGTCGCCTTGCACCGACGCGACGGTGATGGTGCCCCCGGCAAACCACGGTCGGCGCAGCTTCTGTAAAGCCATTCGTCGCGCCAGCAAACACCCCACGCCGGTGGGGTAGCCGAAGATTTTGTAGAACGACAGCGACACAAAGTCAGGATGAACCTGGCTGAGGTCAAGTCGATTGGTCGGTGTGAAGGCCGCCGCATCCAACAGCACGTCCCAGCCGTAGGCGTGCGCCTGTTCGATCCACTCCAGCGGATGCTGTACGCCGGAGAAGTTGGATTGAGCCGGATAGGCAAACAAATTGTCTCCGCCACCCTGCAGCCGTTTCAGCGCATCGATCACCATGCCATTATCTGCGCGCATGTCGGGCAGGCCGACCGGCAGATAGGTGATGCGCGCACCTTTTGCCCGCGCAAATTCGCGGATGCCGTTGACTGAATTGTGATTGTCGAAGGTCAGCACGTAGCAACTTCGGTTGCTGAATGGATATGACTCGCCCACCAGTTTGAGCGCACCGCTGGCATTGGCAGTGAAGATGGCGACGTATTCTTGCGGCGAGGCGTTGAAATAGCGCAGCACGTACTGCCGCGCATGTTCTACCAGCTCGGTCATCGCGCGCGAAGCGGGGTTGGCAGAGTGCGGGTTGCCGAACACGCCACCGCGCAGCAAGGCCATGTGCTCGCGCAGTTGGCAGTCGGCGTACAGGCTCCCGCCGGTGTAGTCGAGATAGACGTGCTTGCCGGCGTCCAGTCGTGCGTACTCGTTGGTGCGCATCTCGTCCAAGATGGATGTGTCTGCGTAGGTCGGATAACGAGATAGGAACTCTTTGAACCCGTAATCAGTCTTGATCTCCATCTGCCTGCATTGTCTCGCAGAAGCACTAGGCTGACAATCAGCCCTATCTGGTGTTTGCCGATTGTCTTGCTGATGTTTCGATTGACAGCCCTGCAAACTCGCGTAAGATGCGTTTGCACATTGTGCATGACAGGAGGCGCAACGTGAATTTGCTGCACATGGTCTCATCCAACGAGCTTGAAGCGCGGGGGCTTATCTGGCAGAACGAGCCTGCCCAGTGCCTTGTGATTCCAGAGGGTGGTTTGCGTGTTGTTACACCGGCGCAAACCGATTACTTTCAAGACCCGCTTGGCTCGCACACCAAAGATTCAGCTCCCTTTCTTTGGATGGCCGTGCAAGGCGACTTTGTGGCGCAGGCGTATGTTCGCCCTCACTTTGCCCACACCTGGGATGCCGGCGCGCTCATGGTGCGTTACGATCAGCAGCACTGGGCCAAGCTCTGTTACGAAAGCACCGATTTGCCCAGCACAGCTATCGTCAGCGTGGTCACCCATGGTGTCTCCGACGATGCCAACGGCGTTGATCTGACCGTGCCTGATGTCTGGTTGCAAATCGCCCGCGTCGGCAACGTGTTTGCTATGCACTATTCTCTCGACCGCAAACAGTGGCGCATGGTGCGGTTGTTCGCCTTGCCGGTGCCACACACGCTTAAGGTTGGCTTGGTGGCGCAGTGCCCGGTCGGTCCGGCTGCAACCGTTGATTTCTTGCACTTCTCGATTGAGCATCGCGCCATCAAACATCTGCGCGCCGGCGTGTGACTGTAAAGAACACATGCAGAGACCCTTTTCCCGTGAAATTCGGCCGGATTGGTCTGCCTTTGTCGATTGTATCCTGCGGAAAGGGACGCCGCAGCGTGTGCATCTCATCGAACCGTTCATCGATATCGAGGTGCAAGAGGCAATTTGCTGGAGATTTGATCTGGCCGATGGTTTAGATCGCGGCGATCCGCACTTCGAGCTGCGCCGGCGTATTCGTCTTCAGCGTTTCCTGGGCTATGACTATGTGATGTGTGGTGTGGAAAACCTGGACATGCCGCTCAAGCGCAGCGTAGCCGAAGATACGGCAACCTTAAAACGCGGTGATGGTCGTGCGTATATCGAAGAGCACACTGGCCCGATTACAACCTGGGCCGAGTACGAAACCTATCCCTGGCCTGATCCCAATCAGGTGACGACCTGTGCTCTGGAATGGTACGAACGCAACCTGCCCGACGACATGTGTGTGGTGGCGTTCGGTTTTGCCCATTTTGCTGAAATGCTCACCTGGTTAATGGGCTACGAGACATTGTGCTATGCCTTGTACGATCAACGTGACCTGGTGCGGGCGATTGCTGAACGCCTGGTCGAGCTTTATCGAGCGGCGCTAGAGCGCGTACTCCAGTTCAGCCGTGTGAAAGCCGTGCTTGGCAGTGATGACATGGGCTTTAAGAATGGGACGCTCATCAGCCCAAACGACTTGCGCGAGTTCGTGTTGCCCGGCCATAGGGTGATGGCGCAGATGGCCCACGAAGCCGGGCGGCCTTATCTGCTCCACTCGTGCGGCAAACTGGAAGCCATCATGCCCGACTTGATCCACGATGTGCGAATAGACGCCCGACATTCCTTCGAGGACGTGATCGAGCCGGTCACACTGGCCAAGCAGCGCTATGGCGATGCAATCGCCGTGCTGGGCGGTATCGATGTCGATTTTCTGTGCCGCGCCGACACAGAACAAGTGCGCCGACGTGTGCGCGAAACGCTAGCCGTCTGTCAACCCGGCGGCGGCTACTGCCTGGGCACCGGCAACAGTGTCGCCAACTACATCCCCCTTGACAACTATTTGGCCATGCTCGATGAAGGTCGACGCTGGTCGTGACACAAGCGCATGGATCACCAAGCATTCAGTCATCTTAAGTTCGAATCGTGGCTGGTGGCAGCCGGCCGCTCTGCAGAAGCCGGCGCCCCCTTGAATGTTCCACTTATTCCTGCATCCAACTTTATTCTCGGCCAACAACGCGGCTATGCGCGCGGCGATGGCACGCCAACCTGGGAAGCCTTGGAAGAACTGCTCGGCGGCTTGGAAGCCGGCAAGGCCGTGACGTTTGCTTCGGGCATGGCAGCCATCGCAGCCGTGTTCGATCAATTGCCGGCCGGCGCGCAGGTGGTCTTGCCCGCTGATTGCTACCAGGGCGTGGCCGGCCTGGCTGCGGCCGGCGCAACGCGCGGGCGCTGGACGGTGCGCCGTTTGCCGGTAGAGGACACGCCGGCCTGGGTGCGCGCTTGTGCAGAAGCCGATCTGATCTGGCTCGAATCCCCGTCCAACCCGTTGTTGGCTGTGGCCGATCTGCCGACGATTTGTGCTGCCCCGCGCAAACCCGGCGCGATTCTGGCTGTCGATAATACGTTTGCCACGCCCTTGAATCAGCGCCCGTTGGATTTCGGTGCAACGGTTTCATTGCAATCCGCTACCAAGTTTATCGGCGGTCATTCGGATTTGTTGATGGGCGTTGCGGTCACGCGCGACGAGGCGCTGAGTCGTGCGCTGCTGCAATCGCGCACCCTGGCCGGCGCGACGCCGGGCGCGCTCGAGGCTTTTCTGGCCTTGCGCGGCGCGCGTACCCTGGCCTTGCGGTTGCAGCGTGCACAACACAATGCGATGACGCTTGCCGAGCGTCTTGAAAAGCATCCTCTGGTTGCGCGGGTGCGTTATCCCGGCTTGCCGTCCCATCCCACGCACCTGGTCGCTCGCCGTGTGCTGAACGGCTTTGGAACGATCATCTCATTTGACCTGCACGGCGATGCTACGCTCGCCGACGCCGTGTGCCGCACCGTGAAACTGATTCGACATGCCACTAGCTTGGGCGCGGTTGAATCCACGATGGAGCGCCGCGCAGCCATCCCGGGCCAGGAGCATTTGCCCCCCACGTTGTTGCGGCTGAGCGTCGGCATTGAAGATGTTGATGATCTGTGGGACGATCTTGATACAGCCATACGCGCGGCTCAAGCAGCCTATGTGCGCGCCGTGTAATCGCTCACGCATCTTTGCGACGCTCCGGCCTGGCGCCGCTCGATGCTACAATCCGCCGCGCTTTGTAATCACAGTCTCAATTCTGCGAGGAGCAATCAACCTGTGACCGACTATCTCACGCGCGGCGACCTTGCTACGGTTGATCCCGAAGTCGCCGAACTGATTCAACACGAACACGCCCGCCAGTTTGCCAAGCTGATCATGATTCCCAGCGAGTCCAGCGCGCCGGCTGCTGTACGCGAAGCCGAAGGATCGGTGTTTCAAAATTTGTACGCTGAAGGCTATGCGCATCCGGATATGCACGGCTTATCCGAGGCCGAGATTTTGGACTATGACTTGCAGTTGGCGTTCTACCGCCGGTACGCCGATCGGCGCTATTACAAGGGCGTCGAGTACTGCAATCTGATTGAAGAGTTGTGTAAGCGGCGCGGTGCAGAGGCCATTTGCCCCCCCGGCCTGTCGCCACATCAGATTTACCTGAATGTGCAACCACTGGCCGGCGCAGTTGCCAACACCGCTGTCTATGAGGCGCTGGTCAACGAGGGCGATACGGTGATGGGATTGAACCTGTTGCACGGTGGCCATCTGTCGCACGGCAGCCCAGTTAACCACAGCGGCAAGCATCATCGCATGGTGTTCTATGAAGTGGACGAGAAGACCGAGTTGCTCGATTACGACCGAATCCGAGAAATCGCGCTGCGCGAGAAGCCGAAGATGATCATTGCCGGCTACACCTCTTATCCCTGGGCGCCCGATTTTCACAAGTTCCGTGAAATTGCCGACGCCTGCGGAGCTTATCTCATGGCCGATATCTCGCACGTGGCCGGCCTCGCCATTGCCGGCGTGTATCCGAACCCGGTCGGCGTTGCGGATGTCACCACCTTCACCACGCACAAGACGCTGCTCGGCCCGCGCGGCGCGGTCATCGTGACGACCGACCCAGAATTGGCGCGCAAAATTGATCGCGCCGTATTCCCCGGCGAGCAAGGCGGGCCGCACATGAACAAAATCGCCGGCATAGCCGTTGCGTTTAAGCTGGCGCGCACCGAGCAATTCCGTCGCTTGCAACATCAGATCGTGGTCAATGCCCAGGCGCTGGCCCAAGCTTTTGCCGACAACGGCCTACGGGTGGTGCATGGCGGCACCAACACCCACATGGTCTTGGTCGATTGCAAGACGGTTGTGCCGCCGCTGAATGGCGTGCCGTTGATGGGCGACGGGGCTGCCCGCATCCTCGATCTGGCTAACATTGTGTGCAACCGCAACACCATTCCAGGTGACCGTGATGCCACACGTCCCAGCGCGTTGCGCTTTGGCACGCCCTGGGTCACTCAGCGTGGCCTAAACGAAGAGGATATGCGTGAGATTGCCGCCGTGGTGGCGCAGATTCTGAAGACCGCCAAGCCGTTTACTTTGACCAGCGCCCGCGCCACGACCTATCGCGCCAAAGTGGATTTCGATGCCTTGCTCGACGGCGCTGCGCGCATCAGCCGGCTGTGTGAAAAGGCCGCTGTGGACGCCGACGTGCCCCCTGAGGATTATCCGCATGTGTGGACCAGCGTCAGGCCGGTTGAACCGTTGCCGGCCTCCGGCTTGCGCGCGCTGGAGATCGCCGGCTCACACGCCCGCGCATTTCTTCAACTGGCTTTGACCGGTGACATAGCGGCGTTGGCCGTTGGAGAAACTCAGCCTGTTTGGCTCTTGGAGCGCGACGGCAGCCCGATGTCGCCAGCGATCATTTTGAACACCGGCTCGACTTATCGGTTGGCAGTGCCGGCAGACAAGATCGAGCGTGTGGCGCGCTGGCTGCGCGCTCTGTCCGACGGCTATGTGCAGTTTGACGATCACGATGTCCATGCCAAGCTGCCGGGGCCGGTTGTGGTCAAAGTCACCAGCGCTGCCGGCTTCGACGTTGCGCAATTGCCCGCCGCCTTCGATGCGGCCAGCGTCGCCTTGCACAAGCCTTACTTCATCGGCAGACGACACATCACAGAGCACAGAGCACAGAACATAGAACACACAGCACAAGGCACACAACACCGAACACAAAGTCCAGACGATAGAGTACAGACGACAGGGGACGGCGGAGTATTGCGCCGCACGGCGTTGTATGAGACGCATAAGGCGCTGGGCGCGCGGATGGTGCCGTTTGGCGGTTGGGAGATGCCGGTATGGTACACCTCGGCTGCCGAAGAGCACAGAGCTGTGCGCCAAACTGCCGGCCTGTTTGATGTCAGTCACATGGGTGTTCTAGAAGCGTGTGGGCCGAACGCCGCCCTGTTCCTCGATTTGGTTTCCACCAACGATGTGCACGATATCCAGGTAGGCGGTTCACAATACACGTACCTGCTCGACCCGCAAGGAGATGTGATCGACGATGTCATGATCTATCGGGTGGAAGCGGAGCGATATCTGATTGTCGTCAATGCAGCCAACAACGACAAGGATTGGGCTTGGCTGACGTCGGTGAACGAAAGCCGCGCCGTAATTGATCCGCTCTGGCCGGCCGTGTGCGCGCCGCATTGTACGTTGCGCGATCTGCGCCACCCGGACAGCGGAGCAGATCGGCGCGTGGATATCGCGTTGCAAGGCCCGGCTGCTTTGCCGACCCTGTTGGCATTGCTCGCCGATGACGGGGCGCGCCGCGCGCTGCACGCATTGCCTCGCACCGGCGTGATGCGCGCCACACTGGCCGGCTTGGATGTGTTCATCTCGCGCACCGGCTACACCGGCGAGGAAGTGGGGTATGAGCTCTTTGTCCATCCCGAACATGCTCCGTTGCTCTGGCGGCGTATCCTGGAGGCCGGCGCCGACCTGGGAGTGCAACCAGCCGGCCTGGCCGCGCGCGACTCGACGCGCACCGAAGCCGGCTTGCCGTTATACGGCCATGAACTGGCCGGCCCGCTCAACTTGGCGCCCTATCACATCGGGTTTGGCGGCTACGTCAAAGCGTATAAACCTTTCTTCATCGGCAAGCGCGCCTACTACGAGAAAGCGGCCCAGGCGAATACCAAGTTGGTGCGGTTCCGCATGAATGAGAAAGGCGTGCGCCCGCCCAAGCAAGGCGATCCGATTGTCGATGCGCGCGGCCGCGTGATCGGCGCCGTCACCTCGTGCGCGCCTGATGGCGAGGGGTACTTGCTGGGCATGGCGATGGTGGATGCTGCGTTGAATGCCAAAGAAGGGATGGCCATCGGTGTGTTGGCGTTGCCGGAGCGCCCGCCGGCTCCGCTCTCCCCCCACGCGCCGCTGGGCAGTCGAACGATTGTGCCGGAGCCGGCTACCGTACTTAGCCGCTTCCCGAAGAAGAAGTGAAGCAGCCCTTGCTTCTAATCACCCAGCCCACCAAGATGCTGAAAAGACTGCTCCCGCGCGAAGCAAGCGCGGGAGCAGCGTGTATGTGCGTGTGCATAGACGGTCGAGCGTATTCGACCGAGTGCGTGCTCACAAAGTCGGCGCTGCCGGCTCTGGGACAGGATTCAACGACTTAACCTTAGTCTGATTCATCTCGGCCACGGCGTCGATCACGCCAAGTTCTTTAGCGCGTTCGGCAGTCATGTAAAAGTCGCGGTCGGTATATCGCTCAACCTGGTCGGGTGGGATATTCGTGTGCTTGACAATGATGTTGTTGAGCAGCGCCTTCAAGCGCAAGATTTCGCGCGCCTCAATTTCGATGTCCGATGCCTGACCTTGTACGCCCCCCAACGGTTGATGCAGATGGATGGTCGCGTGGGGCAGGGCATAGCGCCGTCCCTTGCTGCCTGCCATCAACAAAATCGTCCCAAAGCTGGCCGTCATGCCCACGGCCACCGTGTTGATCGGGGCGTTCACCATTTGCATGGTGTCATAGATTGCCAGACCGGAGCTGACCTGCCCCCCGGGCGAGTTGATGTAGAACCAGATGTCGCGCTCGCTGTCTTCACGGTCTAGAAACAGCAGTTGCGCCACGATCAGGTTGGCTACTTGATCGTTGATCGGCGTACCCAAGAAGACGATGCGCTCTTTAAGCAGCAGCGAGTAGATATCGTATGCGCGCTCGCCGCGCCCGCTGGTCTCGATCACCATCGGGATGACTGATTGGGGCAACTGTCCTGTTGGGGTTGCTTGTGGCGCAGATTGAGACAAAATCGGATTCACCTTGCACCTCGTGTTCAAAACATGCGTTTGAGAATGAAAGCATGATCGGCCGGCAATATTAGTTGGGCGTTAGATTCTCCTATCCGGTAGCTTCAACTGCTTCGACTTGTGGATTGCTTTGGCCATCTGCCAGACCTTTTGCAATCTCAACCATGCGCCGCATGATCTTGTTGGAGAGAATGTCGCTTTCTAGCGATCGAACGCGCTGCTTGTCTTGCAAAAAGCGTCGAATCTGCTTGTTGTCCACCCCGAACACCTGCATCTGGCGCTCGACCTCGGCGGCGATCTCGGTGTCCGACACGGCGATCTTTTCCGCGCGGGCGAATTCACGCATCACTAGCCCACGTCGGGCGCGAGCCTCTGTTTGAGGGCGCAGTTCTTCCTTGACTTGCTCTTCTGTCTTGTTCTCCAGTTTCAGCCACTCCTCAAACGGCAGTCCATCGCTGCGTTTCACGTCCTCTTTGAAGTCGGCCAAAGCGTCGGCCAGCCGATCTTCGATAAACGCCGGCGGGTAAGAAATAGTAGATAGGTTGGTGAAGGCGTCCAGCACTTGCGCGGCGTATTCTTGATCCGCCTGCCGTTGTTTGCGCTCTAGGAGGCGCCGGCGCACATCTTCACGCAGTTCGGTCAATGTCTGGAACTGTCCTACGGTCTGAGCCAGCTCATCGTTGATCTCGGGCAGCGTCCGGCTGCTGACACGATGAACATCGATAGACAACTGAACTTCCTTGCCGCGCAAAAACTCCTCCTCAAAGTCATCCGGCAAGGTGATGGTGCAGTCTTTATGCTCGCCGGCCGACATGCCGATCAGAGGATCGACCAACGCGGGAATGCCCATCCGTTCGGGATCAAGCAGGATGGTGCGACGCTTATCAGATAGGATTTGGTTGCCGTCGACTGTGCCGACGATCACCGCTTCGACCATGTCTCCAAGTTGCGCCGGCCGTTCAACCGCCTGGACGATAGCGTGATCCTCGCGCAAATACTGCAACTGAGTCTCGATTTCCTCATCGCTCACTTCGACAACCGGCGCGGGCAGGCGCACCGAGCGATAGTCTTTCAAATCGACTACCGGCTCAAGCGGCACGCGCACGATGAGCTGCGTGGGATCGCTTTTGAAGTCTTCCAATTGGCCGGCGCTGTACGGATCAATGCCGGCTTGCTCCAGGGCTTGGCTGTATACCTTGCCGGCCAGTTCATTCGCCAACTCGGCGGCAAACGCTTGCTGGCCAACTGTCGCAATCACCAGGTTGAGTGGCGCGTTGCCGGGTCGAAAGCCCGGAATGCGTACGTCTTTGGAGAGTTTGCGCGCTACATCCCGCCGTGCCCGATCTACCATCTCGTTCGGCACCGTGATCGTCAGGCGTGCTTCGTGTGTATCAAGGTGTTCTACTTGAACGTCCATAGGAATTCAGTGCTGAGTGCTGAGTTCTGAGTGTTGAGTGCTGAGGTCGGTTCTTTCTGTTGGTTGCTCGTTGTCTGTCATTGGGCATGGGGATGGTGGGACTCGAACCCACACGGCTTGCGCCACATGATCCTAAGTCATGCTCGTCTGCCAGTTTCGACACATCCCCGTCCGCCTCTGAACGGAAGCACGCCGATTATACTATGCCCTTTGCATGGGGAATGATGATCCATTGAGCGTTGCGCCAGCCGCGCCCGCTTCTACGGTGGACACAATATCCGCGTCCGAATCGCCGGCGCGCAAGTGGGCAGCTCGCGCCGGTATCGGCTGTGTGACCGTGTTGGCGCTCGGCCTGCCGCTGGTGTTTGGCTTAGTGTTTTATCTGTTGTTGAGTGAGGAGATCGTGTTGAATGCCGGCGATCCGTTTCGTGAAACGCGCCTGTGGGTTATCCGTGAAGGCCGCTCTCGCAGCGGCCTGGCCTGGTCCGTCTCATCGCCGATCGATAATGCAACCGAAGCTGCTCGCGCGCAATGCGTTCGCACCCAAGTGCGCTATCTCAAGTGGAACGATGGCCTGTACTTCGAGCCGGACTCGGTCTATTGCCGCTGCTACGTCCGGCAAGATGGACGATGGGTGTCCGCCGCAGAGACATGCCGGCTAGAATAGCGCACACTATAACACTGTCCGCTGGAAATCTCGCTATGCTCGTCACGGATCTATACCTGGTGCGCCACGGTCACCCGTTGTTGAACACGGGAATCGCATACGATCGTCCACCCGGCCCGCCGCTCTCGGAAGTCGGTCGCGCCGAAGCGCGGCTGGCCGGCATGTATTTGGCCAGTCGGGGCGTCCAGCGTTTGTACACCTCTCCCCTTGACCGTGCGCAGGCTACTGCGGCCTTGATCGGCGCAGAGACCGGCTTGCCGGCGGTGGTTGTCGAGGCGCTGGCCGAGCACCGTCGTGAAGAGACCTTTGACGACGTGCAAGCGCGTATGCGCGCCTTTCTCGCGCACCTGGAGCAAGAAACTGTATCGGCGATTGTGCTGGTGTCGCATGGGTCGCCCATCAAGGCGATGTTATTGGCGCTATCTGAAGGCCGGCTCGATCTGTCTCGCCACATTTACCCAAATGGGAACCATCTTCCCACCGCCGGTATTTGGCACGCCCGACGCAGCGCCATCGAAGGTGCAACAAGCGGAACAGGTTGGACGCTCGACTTGGTGTTCAAGCCGGTGGTGGCTGCGCCGCCGGCTCATGTGCCCGTTTGAGATGCGCATCAACACAGGACGCGCCAAAGGCCGCCGGCTGCGCAGCGTGCCCGGCAATCTCACGCGACCGGTCACCGATCGCGTGAAGCAAGCCGTGTTCAACATCCTCGGCGATGACGTGCGCGGTTCAAGCTGGCTGGACCTGTTTGCCGGTACGGGCGCCATCGGCATCGAGGCGCTCAGTCGCGGCGCAGCGCACAGCACATTTTTAGACATCGAGCCGCTGGCGATTAAGACCATCCGGCAAAACCTTGCCGTCACGCAGCTTGAAGCAGGCGCGACAGTGATCCGTCAAGACGCCTTTCAGTTTTTGCGCGCGCCGGCCAATGCACGCTATGACTTCATCTACGTTGCCCCGCCGCAGTATCAGGGCTTGTGGGAGCGCGCCGTCGCTGCGATCGACAGCAACCCCGACTGGCTGGCCGATGGCGGCGCAGTGATCGTGCAAATTCACCCGCGTGAGTATCACGAGCTGACTTTGCAAACACTGGAGTTGGTTGATCGGCGGCGCTACGGCGCGACAATGTTGTGTTTTTACGAGCGGCGCAGCGAGTTTTCCTCGGCGGTAGACGACACCCGGCTTGACGAGGAGAATGAAGGCAGTGATCTCATCGGCGTGGAATAACAACGATCACCGCCGGCACCGGATCGATCGAGTTCACCAATAACCCATCCGCTACACCCCTGACCCACATGCCGGCCGATCCGCCGCCGTCTAGGTTGAGCGCGCTGTCGAGCGCCAGGTCGGACGCGCCGGCTAAGTAGTCCGCCAGCGCCGTGAGGCTCCAAATCGGCATGGTGGTCACCCCCAGTATGACCCAGCCTTGCCGATCGATGCCCACAAAGCTGCGTCGGCTGGGCCGGCCGCTGTTCGGCACGCCGTCGAGCGCCCGGCCGGCGCGCACCAGCATCGGGAAACTTTGCACCGCCTGAGTGATGTGCGAGTCAGGTTGATAGGGCTGTTCCGCCAACCAAATCAAAGAAGGCCGTCCTTCCTGGATGAAGAACATGCCTCCAAAGCCACGGTAGCTCTGCCCGTGGGTTTGCCCATCGGTGATCAGTAGTCCGGTGTTCTCGTTGTTGGCGTTGAAGAAGCCGGCGTTGATGACGGCCACAGCGCCTTCGGTGATCAGGGTTTGCATGTGCCAATCGCGCACCGTTTGCGGCATATCGGGCGCGTAGCGCACGCGGAACTCGGCGCGCGCTGGGTCGATGCGCAGCAATGCTAACCGATCCATCCACTCTCCGACGGCAACGCTGCTCAGCCGAAAGTAGACGCCGGGGTGAACCTCGCGCCATTCGGTTGGATACACGCTCGTCGTTGTGTCAAGCGGCGACAGCGTAGAAGAGGGCAGACTTGTTCCGGCCGGCGGGGCAATCAACGTTGCCGGTGGAGGCGAGACCGAAATGGGACGATCAGGAGAACGGTCTGGCTCGGCGAATGCGTTACAGGCGGCCAGCAGGGTGGCTGCCCACAGCCAACCGGCCCATCGAGCCGGCTTACTCTTATTCATCAGGACTTAAGATCAGGTCGCGCACGATATCCCCCATCGATAACATGCCCACCGGCTTGCACGGATCATCTTCCGAGACGACCACCAAGCGATGAATTCGTTTCTCAACCAACATGCGGGCTGCGTCTTCCAGTTTGGTTTCAGGCGTTACTGTCGCCACCGGCGACGTCATCACATCGCGCACGCGCACACCATCCCAGTAATGCACGTTGGGATGAACGAGCGTTGCATTCACCAGATCGGTCTGCGAGACAATGCCCACCAAGCCACACGCGTCATCGGTCACCACCAAGGCGCGCACGCCGGCTTTGACCATAGCGCGGGCTGCATCGCGAATCGTTGTATCGGGGCTGCAACTCACCACGCCCTGATGCATCACCTCTCGAACGTAGATCGGGTTCATTATCGTAAATGATACACAGACTGGGGTAAGATTGCCGAGCATGTCCACAACGATTCCCACTTCGCTCTATGACCTCACAGCCGACCAGTTGGCCGACCAACTTGCCGCGTGGGGGCAGCCGGCCTTTCACGCAAAGCAGATTCGTCGCTGGCTGTACCAACAATTTGTCGCGCACATCGATGAGATGACCGATTTGAGTAAAACGCTGCGCGCACAACTGAGCGCGCACTATGCTCTGGGCCGGCTGATCCCCGTTGCCGAGCACTTTTCAAGCGACGGTTGGACGCGCAAGTGGTTGTTACGCTTGCCCGACGGCAGTGAGATCGAAACAGTGCTCATGGAGTACGACGGGATTCGTCGCACGGCGTGCATCTCGTCGCAGGCCGGTTGCGCGATGGACTGCGCATTTTGCGCCACCGGTCAGATGGGCTTTGTGCGTAATCTGCGCGCCGGCGAGATCATCGAGCAGGTGCTGTGGGTGGCGCGTGCGATGCGCCATCAGTCGGCTGTCGATCGCTTGTCCAACGTGGTGTTCATGGGCATGGGCGAGCCGTTCGCCAACTACAACAACGTGCTGGAAGCGATTCGACGACTGACCGAGCCGCAAAGCGCCGGCGGCTTTGGGTTAGGGGCGCGGCGCATCACTGTTTCGACTGTTGGGATCGTGCCCGGCATCCGTCGTTTTGCGGAAGAAGCGTTGCAGGTCAATTTGGCGATCTCGCTCCACGCCGCGAACGACGAGTTGCGCAATCAGCTCGTGCCCCTGAACAAGCGATATCCTCTCAAAGACCTTGCGCTGGCCACGCGAGAATATATTCGCAAGACCAATCGGCGGGTTAGTTTTGAATGGGCCTTGATTGACGGTGTGAATGATACGGTGGAACAGGCGCGTCTGCTGGTCAAGTTCATCCGTTCGATTCATGACCCTCAGCAAGAGGGCCGCAACATGATCCACGTCAACATGATACCGTTGAACCCGACCGCCGGCTACGCCGGCCGTGCCACGGATCGGGAGCGCGCCCGCCATTTCAGCGCCATCTTGGCCGAGGCCGGCATCCCCAACACCATTCGCGTGCGGCGCGGCATCGACATTCACGCCGGCTGTGGGCAGCTCAAAGCGGCCGTCTCTCCCGACGGCGAACCGGCTGCTATGGCTTAGGGGCGGGGGGAGCCGGTGTCGGCATCCAGTCTGCCGGCAAGTGTGCCTTGATGTGCTCCAGCCACATCTGAGCGTGGGCTTCCAGCCCTTGCTTTGAAAAGTGGCAGCCATCATAGCGAAAGGTTTCATCCAGCAGATCGGTGTCGGGGCCGGCCAGAATGCCGACCGAAGGGCTGACCAAATTGCGTTGCGCCCAGTGGATGTCTTCATTCACCGGGTATTGCCCGCAGCGCGTAGCGGCTGCTACGAAAATCGGCGCATCCACACCGCGACTGCGGATGCCGGCTAACATGGCGCGAAAGAGCCGTTGGTACTCGCCGGGGTGTGTGCGCAGCATGGCGTCTGATTCGCCTTGGTGCCACAGGAGATGGGTGAATTTCAGTTTGCGGCGATGCACGTCCTCGATCGCGCGTTCAACAAGCGGGAACAAGTCGCCGTCGGGCGTCCAACGTGCAATTTCTGTGCCGCCGACAGCAGCCGGCACAAAGATCACGGTGTCGAACAACCCTTCGGCGATCAGTTTATCGCCTAGGCGTGTCCACACACTCCCGCCTTCTCCATTTGCGCCGCGCAGCGGATCGCGGGCGCGATACAGCCGACCTTTGTGCAGCACGTGTACGTTCGGGCCGGCCGTATGGCGCGTCTCGCCAAAGTTGGCAGCATTCGATTGCCCGAACACCAGCGCGACCATCATGCGCGGCGGACGTCGGTTGTTTGCTTCGGCTGCGGAGGTGAGCTGTGTAGATGCGATGTGCATCCCACATGCTGCCGTCAATGCAATCAAGCCGGTTATCCAGCCCGCCATACCCGCTCTCATTCTTGATTCACTCATCTTCACTCACCTGCCAAGCGAGGTCGCCCGATAGCGGTGGAAACGATCTCGCTTTCCAGGAACGTGTCTTCGTATAGGTCTTCGTCGCGCTTGACACGCGCGATGTGATCGTGGCGACGTGTCTCGACTGTGACGTGGACTGCGCCGGCTTGTTTGGCTTGCGCTTCGGCCAGCTCTGCCGTGATGTGTTCCGCTAAAGCCACCGCTTCTTCGAGCGTGGGCAGGGTGTGCATCCCATTTGGCAGATGAGCGCGGTAACCGGCCCTTTCCAACGGCCGGACGATGGCGCGTGCAGTTTGTACGATTCCCCCGACTACCGCACCGACCGCGTTGGCAACGCCGGCATGTTCAGGGATGCACACGCGCGTGCTGAGTTGCTTCGCCACCGAGGGCAAATAGGTTGGCGCCGGCGCGCCAATTGCCACCAAAGGGCGTTGCAGGGTCAGACTCACCTGTAATAATGTCTCGTTGTTCTCAATCGATGTATTGCAGGCGAGGTCGTTCTCTGCACTCGGTTCGAGCGCCGAGTCGATCAACACGCGGCGCAGGGCCGGCCGATCGGATAGGGGATTAGTCGTCTCGGGGATAACCTTCATCTCGGCCAGCGCCACCGACACCAGCGCGCGGCCGGCCTGCAACACGACTTGGCGCAGCACCTGCCGACTGAAATCGGAGCCATCGGTCACACGTCTTCTTGTTAGCTCCGCTCGCCTGGCCCAGATTTCTGCGCCAAGTCGGGCCGCTTCCACAGACCAATCGGATTGAAGACCCAGCACGTGGGCGGAGTCGGTTGGCGTGAACCCACTCAGGCCGGCCAGGCCACGTTCGACCAAATGCATCAATGCGCGGCGTTGGAAGTATGCAGTGCGGGGATTGTTCAACAGTTCGGTCAACGGCATAATGCCCCGCTCCAGTGCGCGCCAGATGGTGCTTTCTTCTGCGCCCAGCTTTTCTCGGCTTGCTGCCGGCGCGCGCACTGGAAACACGAACTGAGCGTTGTAGCGGAGATGATCTGGGCTGTCTGAGGTTGGCTGATGTGCTTGGGTGCGCAGAATCTCGATCACGTGCGGATGGTGATGCGCCAACAGGCTCAACGGTGTGATGCGGCGCGGGCCGATGAGGAGGTCACCGCTTTCTTCAAGGCGCACTTCACTGTCGCCGCCCAACCCGAACGTATGCACGGCCACCGCTTCAACCATGGTTTGCCAGCCGCCCACGACTGCGCCGGCAGAGTTGAGCACAGGCCGGCCGTTGCGCAACAGAGCAATGTCGCTGGTTGTGCCGCCCATATCGATCACAAATACGTCGGCCTGGCCGGAAAGGTAGCGCGCGCCTACGACACTGGCTGCCGGGCCGGATAAGATCGTTTCTACCGGTCGTTGCAAGGCCATCTCGGCCGACATCAACGAGCCATCTCCTTTGACGACCATCAAGGGGGCCCCGATGCGCCGCTCGGCGAGAATGGCGCGCACGGCAAGGATCAACTGTTGCACGAGGGGAATCAACCGCGCGTTCAGTGCAGCCGTCAACGCGCGGCGCGGCGCATTCAGGTTGCGCGTCAGCTCGTGGCCGCAGGTGACCGGCAGGCCGGTTAACGCGTGCACCAGGTCACGCACCGCCAGTTCATGAGCCGGGTTGCGCACGCTGAAGTAGCCGGAGATGGCAAATGCTGCTGCGCGCGGCGCACACGCCATGATGGCTTGCCGAGCCGCTGCCAGGTCAAGGGGCTGTTGCTCATCCCCATATACGTCATGGCCGCCGGCGACGAACACGATCGGATCGTTGCCGAGCGCCTGGCGCAGGCCGGCCTGCTCCAGCGTGTCCGGCGGATAACCGATGAGCAACAAGGCGATTGAACTGCCTTGCCCTTCGACCAAGGCGTTGGTGGCCAGCGTAGTCGAAATGGAGACCAGGCTGATCTCGGCGCGGTGCTGTCGCAATACGCCGTCGATGGCGTTGCGGATGCCGATGGAAAGGTCCTGCTTGGTGGTGAGCGCCTTGGCCGATGCCAATACACCGTGCGACTCATTGAACAAGACGGCGTCGGTATAGGTGCCACCGGTGTCGATGCCGAGAAGAACGCTCATCATACGATGTGCTTAGTGTTCAGTAGGGGCCGGCCTGCGCTTGGGTGGAGCGTTGTTTCATTTCGGTAAGGACGGCTTGCGCTGCATCGCTCAAATAACGCAGGTCGGACTGCACGCTGACGAAACGGAACCCC
>JANWVJ010000069.1:11890-15343 GCA_025056895.1 Thermoflexales bacterium | reverse complement strand
AGCACATCAAACGCATAGCGCCCATCGAGATGAGCAAACTCCATATCGTGATTGTGATGGAAGAAGGTGATGTCGTGTTTGACGCACATTAGCGCCGCTTTCTCCATGGCGCGCGCAGCACGTTGCCAGCCGGCGGCGTCTTTGCGGTACTCTTCGGGCAACCAAGAGGTGCCAATGTAGCGCGCGCCCAGCGCCGCATAGTCCTCCAGCGTAGCCTCAAAGCGATTGTTCAAATCTTTGATGCCGACGTGACCGCCGATAAAAGTCAGCCCAAGATCATCCAGGATGATGCGCAGCTCGCGCACCGGCAAACCGCCTAGGTAGCCGCCGGCTTCAATGCCGGTGTACCCAATTGCCGCCACTTGTTTCAAGACGCCGACAAAGTCGGCTTTAGCAGCTTCACGCACGGTGTACAACTGCAATCCTATCTTGCGCATCTTGCATCTTCCTTAAAAAAGAGAGGATTTCTTTGCCTTGTCTGCGCTTGGCGTCTCGCCGGCTGACATGGTCTGTCGCAGCAACAGCCTGGGGCGCAGACTCCGAATGTTAGGCGACCTGCAATTTCAGCCGCTTCAGCCGCTTGATCACGCTGTCTTGATCACGGCCAAAGTAGTCGTGCAGGCGCACATATTCCGCATAGAGCACGTCGTAAATAGCCTTGTTGTCGGGGCTGGGCACAAACACCTCATCTTTGAGGTGAGCCATGTGGCGGGCAGCTTCCTCGATTGTGTCATAGCCGCCGGCAGCCGCGCCGGCCGCTACCGCGCCGAACATGGCGCTGCCCAAGGCAGAAGCTTGCGCCGACGCCGACACTTTGATCGGCAAGCCGGTCACATCGGCGTAGATCTGCATGAGCAGTTTATTCTTCTCCGGCAAACCGCCGCACGCGATGATTTCGTTGACCTCCAAGCCGCCTTTGATAAACGACTCGATGATGACGCGCCGGCCAAACGCTGTAGCTTCCAACCAGGCGCGATACATCTCCGGCACAGTCGTCGCCAGGGTGATGCCCACCATCACGGCGCTCAAGTCGGCATCCACCAAAATCGATCGGTTGCCGTTCCACCAATCAAGCGCCAACAGGCCAGACTGGCCGGGCTTCAATTGCGCGGCATACGACTCCAACACCTGATGCACACTCACACCGCGCGCTTTGGCTTCGTCAAAGTAAGGCGGGGTCACGGCGTTTTCGATGAACCAGGCAAAGCCATCGCCCACACACGACTGCCCGGCTTCATAGCCCAAGTAACCGGGCACAATGCCGTCTTGGGTGTAGCCGCACATGCCCTCGATCATCACCTCTTTGTCCGACAACAGCATGTCACAGGTGCTGGTGCCCATAATCGAGACCAAGCTGCCCGGCCGGGTGACGGTGCAAGCCGGCACCGCTACGTGAGCATCGACATTCGCAACTGCAACAGGGGTGCCGGGCCTCAGGCCGATGCGCTGCGCCATGTCGGGCGTCAGGCCGCCGGCGCGCGTCCCGATCGGCGTGATCAGGCGGCTCATCTTCTCATCCACCACGCGCTCGAAGCGCGCATCTAGCGCGCGGAAGAAGTCGTTGCTGGGGAAGCCGTCGCGCTTTGACCAAATCGCTTTGTAGCCGGCAGTACACGAGTTGCGCGTCTCCACGCCGGTCAATTGCCACACAATCCAGTCTGCCGCTTCGATCAGCCGATCTGCGGCAGCATAAACCTCAGGCGCTTCATCCAAAATCTGAAGCGCTTTGGAGAAGAACCACTCGGATGAAATCTTGCCGCCATAGCGCGGCAACCAGGGTTCACCCCGTTCGCGGGCCAGGGCATTGATGCGGTCAGCTTCGGGCTGTGCAGCGTGATGTTTCCATAGTTTGACCCACGCGTGGGGATTGGCGCGCCATTCAGGCAGCCGGCACAACGGCGTGCCGTCGCGCTTGGTCGGCATCATTGTGCAGGCCGTGAAGTCGATCCCTAGGCCGATCACATCGTCGGCAGATACACCCGACTGCGCCAACACAGCCGGGATCGTTTGTTCCAGGGCGCGCACATAGTCGTCAGGGTCTTGCAAAGCCCAGTCCACCTCTAGGGGAATGTGGGTGTCGGGCAGCCGCTCGTCGATCACGCCGTGCGAATATTCGCTGACGGCGCTGGCAATTTCTGCCCCGTCGGACACGCGCACCAGGACGGCGCGGGCGGACAAAGTGCCAAAGTCAATGCCAATCACATAGCGAGTTGAGGCCATAGATTGTCTCCCACAAAGTGTTGTCTGCGCTCGCCCGGTCCTTATCGGATACAACAGCCCGATTCATCGGGCGAACGATGCCCAGTTATTTTAGTGCCGCGCAGCAAATCGTCAGATCGAAAGACCGAAGGGCGTGGGCCGGTATACTGGCCCGACAGCAGCATGAATCGATTGAACCGATACCGTGGCCGACAGGCCGTCCGTCTTGTTTGGAGCGCGCTTTTCTGCTTGACCGTTACGGCATGTTCGATGTTGCCCTCCATCGACTTGGGTGATACGCTGGCGCGGATTGCCGCTACGCCGTATCGAGCGGAGGAAGGGCCAACAGCGACGGTTGCCCCCCCTACCTTTTCGACAGCAGCGCTGGTTAAGATGCGCAGCGTGCTGCGAGTAGGCATTCGGTTCGATGCGCCGCCACTGGCGAGTGTGAATGAAGAAGGTGAATTGATCGGGCTGGATGTGGACATTGCGCGCGAGTTGGCGCGGCGTTGGCTGGGCAGCCCGCGCAATGTGGAATTTGTGCAGGTGACCTCCAACTCAGCGCTGCGGCGCATTCAAAATCGCGAAGTCGATCTGGCGCTGGGTGGTCTGATCCATTCACGCCCCGCCGAGACCTACGCCGATTTCAGCTTCAGCTACCTGGAAGACGGCGAGGCTTTGTTGATCCGCGCCGGCGCAATTGCCGACTTGCCCAGTTTAGCGCAGCGCACCGTCACCTATATCGACACAACTTCTCTTCCCGCCGCCGGCCGGATGCAAGCAGCAAACAACATGACGGTGACGCTGCAATCTGCCCCGTCTTACGCCGCCGCGATTCAATCGTTGTTGGACGGTGAAACGGACGCCGTGATCGGGCGTTGGCGACGGCTGCGCGCCGAGGCAGCGCAGAACGGGGCGCTGGCCGTGTTGGCCGTGCTGGAGCGCCAGCCGGTTGCGATTATGCTGCCGCAAAATGATTCTGATTGGGCCGATCTGGTCAACGTGACGCTGAGCGCGCTCATCAACGATGGCTTCTATGCCGATGCTTATCAACGCTGGTTTGGTCAGCCGGCCCCGCCCGTTACCCCTCTGCCCGGCCAGATCGACCTGCAACTGGCGGCCTTGCCGGATTTCATCGCGCCGCGCGGCGTGTACGAGCGGTTGCGCACGACGAACAGTGTGCGGATCGGCTTCAACGCGCAGTCGGATCCGCTGGCTACGCTGGACGCAAACGGCCAACCGATCGGCTACCTG